>NZ_JACBXA010000028.1 GCF_013870515.1 Streptomyces albidus (ex Kaewkla and Franco 2022)
GCTCGTCGGGGAAGCCCGCGAGGATGCGCGCCGTCTCCTTGAACGTGCACAGGGGTGCGCCCCTCGTCGGGGCGACCTCGCGGCCGGCGATCAGGTCGTCGACGAGCTGACGGGCCGACTCGGGCGTCTGGTTGTCGAAGAACTCCCAGTTGACCATCACGACGGGCGCGTAGTCGCAGGCCGCGTTGCACTCGATGTGCTCGAGGGTGACCTTGCCGTCCCCGGTGGTCTCGTTGTTGCCCACGCCGAGGTGCTGCTTGAGGTCGTCGAAGATGGCGTCGCCGCCCATCACCGCGCACAGCGTGTTGGTGCAGACCCCGACCTGGTAGTCGCCGGAGGGCTTGCGCCGGTACATGGAGTAGAAGGTCGCCACGGCGTTGACCTCGGCCGTGGTCAAGTCCAGCATCTCCGCGCAGAAGCGCTGTCCGGTGCGGGTGACGTGCCCCTCCTCGGACTGCATGAGGTGCAGCAGCGGCAGGAGCGCGGACCGGCTGTCGGGGTAGCGCGCGATGATCTGCCGCGCGTCGGCCTCCAGCCGCTGACGTACCTCGGCCGGAAAGTCCGGCGCGGGCATCGCGGGGATGCCGAGCATCGGGGCCTGGGGAGCGGCGCCTTGTTCCTGGGCGCTGCCGGGCGCGGTGGTCATCGGTCGACGCCTCCCATCACGGGGTCGATGGAGGCCACGGCGACGATCACGTCGGCGACCTGGCCGCCTTCGCACATCGCCGCCATGGCTTCGAGATTGGTGAAGGAGGGGTCGCGGAAGTGCACGCGGTACGGGCGGGTGCCGCCGTCGCTCACGGCGTGCACGCCGAGCTCGCCCTTCGGGGACTCCACCGCCGCGTAGGTCTGCCCCGGCGGGACCCGGAAGCCCTCGGTGACCAGCTTGAAGTGGTGGATCAGGGCCTCCATGGAGGTGCCCATGATGTTCTTGATGTGGTCCAGCGAGTTGCCGAGACCGTCAGGGCCGAGCGCGAGCTGCGCGGGCCAGGCGATCTTCTTGTCGCCGACCATGACCGGACCCGGCTCCAGGCGGTCGATGCACTGCTCGATGATGCGCAGCGACTGCCGCATCTCCTCGAGCCGGAGCAGGAAGCGCCCGTAGGAGTCGCAGGTGTCGACGGTCGGGACCTCGAAGTCGTAGTTCTCGTAGCCGCAGTACGGGTCCGACTTGCGCAGGTCGTGCGGGAGCCCGGCCGAGCGCAGGATGGGGCCGGTGGCGCCCAGGGCCATGCAGCCGGCCAGGTCGAGGTGGCCGATGTCCTTCAGGCGGGCCTTGAAGACGGGGTTGCCGGTGCACAGCGCGTCGTACTCCGGCAGGTTCTTCTTCATCTTCTTCAGGAACTCGCGCAGCGCGTCGACCGTGCCGGGCGGGAGGTCCTGCGAGAGGCCGCCGGGACGGATGTAGGCGTGGTTCATCCGCAGGCCGGTGATCAACTCGTAGAGGTCCAGAACGAGTTCACGGTCGCGGAAGCCGAAGATCATCACGGTGGTGGCGCCGAGCTCCATGCCGCCCGTGGCGATGGCCACGAGGTGGGAGGAGATCCGGTTCAGCTCCATCAGCAGCACGCGGATGACGTTGGCCCGGTCCGGGATGTCGCCCTCGATGCCGAGGAGCTTCTCGACCGCCATGCAGTACGCCGTCTCGTTGAAGAACGGCGTGAGGTAGTCCATGCGCGTCACGAACGTCGTGCCCTGCGTCCACGTCCGGTACTCGAGGTTCTTCTCGATGCCGGTGTGCAGGTAGCCGATGCCGCAGCGGGCCTCCGTGACCGTCTCCCCGTCGATCTCCAGGATGAGCCGGAGCACGCCGTGCGTCGACGGGTGCTGCGGGCCCATGTTGACGATGATCCGCTCGTCGTCGCTCCTGGCCGCCGCCGCGGCGATCTCGTCCCAGTCGCCGCCGGTGACGTCGTAGACGGTGCCCTCGGTGGTCTCGCGGATTCCCGCGGTCGCGTGGGTGGTGGGTGTGCTCATCAGCTGTACGACCTCCGCTGATCGGGAGCCGGAATCTGGGCGCCCTTGTACTCGACGGGGATGCCGCCGAGGGGGTAGTCCTTGCGCTGCGGGAAGCCCTGCCAGTCGTCGGGCATCATGATCCGCGTCAGCGCGGGGTGCCCGTCGAAGATCAGACCGAAGAAGTCGTAGGTCTCGCGCTCGTGCCAGTCGTTCGTCGGGTAGACCTCGACGACCGAGGGGACGTGCGGATCGCTGTCCGGGGCGCTGACCTCCAGCCGGATCACCCGGTTGTGGGTGATCGAGCGCAGGTGGTAGACGGCGTGCAGCTCACGGCCCTTGTCACCGGGGAAGTGCACGCCGCTCACGCCGGTGCACAACTCGAAGCGCAGCGCGGGGTCGTCCCGCAGGGTCCGGGTCACCTGGAGCAGATGCTCGCGGGCGACGTGGAAGGTCACCTCGTTCCGGTCGACGACCGTCTTCTCGATGACCTCGCCCGGGACCAGGCCCTGCTCCTCGAGCGCACCCTCCAACTCGTCGGCGACCTCGTCGAAGTAGCCGCCGTAGGGACGCCTGCTGGCGCCGGGCAGCCTGACCGTACGGACGAGACCGCCGTAACCCGAGGTGTCGCCGCCCTTGTCGGCGCCGAACATGCCACGGCGTACGCCGATGACCTCGCCCGGGTCCTGACGGGGTGCGGGTACGGCGCCGTTGCCGTTGCCGTTTCCTTCAGTCACCGGAGGAGCCCCTTCATCTCGATCGTCGGGAGCGCCTTGCGCGCCGCTTCCTCCGCCTCGCGGGCCGCCTTCTCGCGGTTCACGCCGATCTTCTCGCCCTGCACGTGCTGGTGGAGCTTGAGGATCGCGTCGAGAAGCATCTCGGGACGCGGCGGGCAGCCGGGCAGGTAGATGTCGACCGGCACGATGTGGTCGACGCCCTGCACGATCGCGTAGTTGTTGAACATCCCGCCGGACGAGGCGCAGACGCCCATGGAGATGACCCACTTGGGGTTGGGCATCTGGTCGTAGACCTGCCGCAGCACCGGGGCCATCTTCTGGCTGACGCGCCCGGCCACGATCATGAGGTCCGCCTGCCGCGGGGACCCGCGGAAGACCTCCATGCCGAAGCGGGCGAGGTCGTAGCGTCCGGCGCCGGTCGTCATCATCTCGATGGCGCAGCAGGCGAGTCCGAAGGTCGCCGGGAACATGGACGACTTGCGCACCCACCCCGCGGCCTGCTCGACGGTGGTCAGCAGGAAGCCGCTCGGCAGCTTCTCTTCGATTCCCATTGAGTACCTGCCCCTAATCCCATTCCAGGCCGCCGCGCCGCCAGTCATAGGCGTAGGCGACTCCGATGAGGGCGACGAAGACCAGCATTTCGGCGAGGCCGAAGATTCCGAGGGAGTCGAAGTGGACCGCCCACGGGTACAGAAAGACGATTTCGATGTCGAAGACGATGAACAGCATCGCCGTCAGGTAGTACTTGACCGGGAAACGCCCGCCACCCGCCGGCTGCGGAGTGGGCTCGATGCCGCACTCGTAGGCCTCCAACTTGGCCCGGTTGTAGCGCTTGGGGCCGATCACCGATGCCATGACGACTGAGAACACCGCGAATCCTGCCGCGATTGCTCCCAGTACAAGGATTGGCGTGTAGGCGTTCACCGCTCCCCGCTCCTTCCAGTCGACCGTGGGGACCTCCCGGGCCGGTGGGCCCAGGGGGGACTGTCGACGCTGACTGCCGGCTGTCCGCCGGGCACATGTTCCGCCTCCACGAAGATCACTTCTATGTGAGGCAGTTCACAAGCCCTTGCGGAAGGCATCTTATGCCCGGGCCCTGTGATCTGTGACACGGGGTCCCCCAAGGAGTTTGTGATCTCCACCACCTGGCAGTGAAACAGCACGTCAGAGGCATGCTGATCTTCAATTGCGAGACACCGGAAAGGCCTTGAGGAGAGGTGCCGGGAAGCGGTCTCACAGAGCTTCGGACCAGGCCTTCGCCGGACCCCGGAGCGCACCGGCGAAATCACCCTTCACGGGGCCGACTTCACCCTCGACGGACGACCGATATCCGACCGAGACCCTTATGCATCTGGAACGAGACCTCGCAGGCGGGTGACCGTGAAGGCCCCCGCGAGGCGATCGGGAGCCCCGAAGCGGGACTTCTCCCTCCCGCAGTTCGTGAAGAACCGCACAAACCTCCGCCCCTCCATCACTTCTTTTACGCTTCACACATCCATCCCCGGCGCCACAAAAGGGATGACAAGGCTTCAACTGCCCATTCATGAACAGAGTTGACACGCAGAGTGTGACCTGCGTCACCATGGGTCGTGGCAGCCCCTGCCAACTTTGCGCGGCTTTCAGCGGCGTGATATGCGCCGAGCAATACACGCAATGCGGACAACTGCGTGGTCACAGGGGTGTACTTGGGCAGCGCCCGTGATCGAACCGAGACATTGGAAGATCAACAAGGCCCCAACTGGGGGCTGACCCGGTACTTGTGGCGGATCGCACGAATTTTGAACGGATCATCGCAGGGCTGCTATCCATGCCCCATGTCCCGGAACACTCACGTACCCAGACACCGGAAGCCTCGCGAGAGCAGCGTGAACAGGACGCTGCGAGTGAGCGCGACCGGCGGCGTCCTCGGCGCCATCGCCTTCACCACGGCGATGTCCCCGCCCTCGTCCCTGGCCGACCAGGCCTCGGCGAAGTCGGAAGCCGCAGCCGAGACGGGCTCGGTCTCCAAGGTCGGTCACTCGGTGGCGGGTTCCTCCGCCAGGGCGGCCGACTCCCTCAAGACCACTGCACTGCAGTACGAGGTGCGCCAGGCAGAGGCCAAGGCCACCGACAAGGCTCAGGACGCGGCACAGAAGAAGGCTGACGCCGCGGCCAAGCGCAAGGCCGAGGCGCGCGAGAAGGCGAGCCGGGCCTCCCGCACCACGGCCCGCACCGAACTCTCGACGGGCAGCGGCAACGTCTCTTCCGTCATCAGCTTCCTCAGGGCGCAGTTGGGCAAGTCCTACGTCCTGGGCGCCAGCGGACCCTCGGCCTTCGACTGCTCCGGTCTGACCCAGACCGCCTTCAAGCAGGCCGGCGTGAATCTTCCGCGCACCTCCCAGACCCAGTCCCTCGAGGGCACTCCCGTCTCCATGGACGCGCTGCAGGAAGGCGACCTCCTCTACTGGGGCGGCCGCGGCAGCGCCTACCACATCGGCGTCTACGTCGGAGGCGGCAAGTTCATCGGCGCGCAGAACTCCTCGACGGGCGTCGTCGAGAAGCCTCTGGACTACGACCCGCCGTCGGGCGCGGTGCGCGTCCTGTAGGACGCCCGCACGACCCGCCCCGCTCCAGCAACGCCCGTACAGCGAACGAAGGCCCCACCGGCATCCGGTGGGGCCTTCGTCGTGTCCTGTACCGCCGTGCACGGCCGCGCCGCGTCCTCCAGCCGGCGCGGCCCGCGGGCAAGCCGCTACGCGCGCGGGGCGACCTTGCTGAGCCCGTTGATGACGCGGTCCATCGCGTCGCCGCCCGAGGGGTCCGTGAGGTTCGCCAGCATCTTCAGCGCGAAGCGCATCAGGAGCGGGTGGGACAGGCCGCGCTCGGTCGCCACCTTCATCACCTTGGGGTTGCCGATCAGCTTCACGAAGGCACGGCCCAGGGTGTAGTACCCGCCGTAGGTCTCCTTGAGGACCTTCGGATAGCGGCGCAGGGCGAGTTCGCGCTGCGCCGGGGTGGCGCGTGCGGTGGCCTGCACGATGGTCTCGGCGGCGATCACGCCCGACTCCATGGCGTACGCGATGCCCTCGCCGTTGAACGGATTGACCAGACCGCCCGCGTCGCCCACGAGAAGCAGCCCGCGGGTGTAGTGCGGCTGCCGGTTGAAGGCCATGGGGAGGGCGGCGCCGCGGATGGGGCCGGTCATGTTCTCCGGGGTGAAGCCCCACTCCTCGGGCATGGACGCCGTCCAGGCCTTGAGGACCTCGCGCCAGTCCAACTCCTTGAAGTCGTCGGAGGTGTTGAGGACGCCGAGGCCGATGTTGCTGGTGCCGTCGCCCATTCCGAAGACCCAGCCGTAGCCCGGCAGCAGCCGGTCCTGCGAGCCGCGGCGGTCCCACAGCTCCAGCCAGGACTCGAGGTAGTCGTCGTCGTGGCGCGGCGAGGTGAAGTACGTGCGCACCGCGACGCCCATCGGACGGTCCTCACGCCGGTGCAGGCCCATCTTCAGCGACAGCCGTGTGGAGTTGCCGTCGGCGGCGACGACGATCGGGGCGTGGAAGGTGACGGGCGTCTTCTCCTCGCCCAGCTTCGCGTGCACACCGGTGATGTTGCCCGCGGTGTCCAGGATCGGCTCGCCGACGTTGCAGCGCTCGTACATCCGGGCGCCGGCCTTCTCGGCCTGACGCGCCAGCTGCTCGTCGAAGTCGTCACGCCTGCGGACGAGTCCGTAGTCGGGGTAGGTGGCCAGCTCCGGCCAGTCGAGCTGGAGGCGCCGGCCTCCGCCGATGATGCGCAGGCCCCTGTTGCGCAGCCAGCCCGCCTCCTCGGAGATGTCGATGCCCATCGCCACAAGCTGCTTCGTGGCGCGCGGGGTGAGGCCGTCGCCGCACACCTTTTCGCGCGGGAAGGCGGTCTTCTCGAGCAGCAGCACGTCGAGGCCGCTTCGGGCGAGGTGGTAGGCGGTGGTGGCCCCTGCGGGGCCGGCACCGACAACGATCACGTCGGCGGTCCGCTCGGAGGTGACGGTCTCGGTCACAAGGACTCCCGCAAAGACTGGGTAGTGGGCAATGGCAGTCTAAAAGGCTCGTACTGAGCGTCCGGTCGTGCCCCCTGGCTGCGCCCGGCGTCCACCCGGATCCGAAGGCGGCCGGAGTGCGGCGCCGTGCTGGGCCCCGCGCCCCAGGCGGGACTTCGCCGACGCGCCGTAGGGCCTGTCTGACAAATGGCGCCGTCCGCCGCAGGCGCTGCTCGCGGCGGATGGTGCGTGCAGCCGCAAGGCGGAGGATCGCCCTCGTAGTGGGCTACTCGGTCGATTCGACAACTGGGGGCACCTCCCGCGAAGCGGGGGACGATGTGCGTGCCAGTCGTCGCGAGCAAGGCGAGATTTGCCAGACAGGGCCTAGGCCCGTACGCCGCGGTGCAGGGCGACCACGCCGCCCGTCAGGTTCCGCCAGGCCACCTTCGACCAGCCGGCCTTCTGAAGACGGCGGGCCAGGGCGGGCTGGTCGGGCCATTCGCGGATGGACTCGGCGAGATAGACGTACGCGTCGGGGCTGGAGGAGACGGCCCTGGCGACCGGCGGCAGCGCGCGCATCAGGTACTCGCTGTAGACGGTGCGGAACGGCGCCCAGGTGGGGTGGCTGAACTCGCAGATGAGGACCCGCCCGCCCGGCGCGGTGACGCGGTGCAGCTCGCGGAGGGCCGCGTCGGTGTCCTGGACGTTGCGCAGTCCGAAGGAGATGGTCACGGCGTCGAACGCCCCGTCGCGGAACGGCAGTCGGGTCGCGTCGCCGGCGGTGAAGGGCATCCAGGGATGCCGCTGCTTGCCCTCCGAGAGCATGCCGAGGCTGAAGTCGCAGGGCACCGTGTAGGCGCCGTCCGTGACGAACGGCAGCGACGAGGTGCCCGTACCTGCGGCCAGGTCCAGCACACGCTCACCGGGGCGCGCGTCGACGGCATCGGCGACGGCACGCCGCCACTGCCGCGCCTGCCCGAGGGAGAGCACGTCGTTGGTGATGTCGTAGCGCGCGGCGACGTCGTCGAACATCGCGGCTACTTCGTGCGGCTGCTTGTCGAGGGATGCGCGGGTCACGGACCCATTGTGGCGGGTCGCTCACCGGGACGCCGCGTCGGGGCTCGCAACTCGCCCCACGAGCCGTGCCGCCGTCAGGTCCGGGGGGCTCCGGACACCCGCGGCATGCCCCGTGCACGCGGAACACCCCGGCAGGGCCGGGGTGTTCCGGACGTACGGATCCGTGCGTCAGAGCGGGCGGGTGCCCGCCAGGGCTACTTCGCCTCGATCAGGTTGAGTTCGGGGTGCGCGCTGCCGCCCTCGATGGCCGTGGAGGAGAAGTGCGAGACCACACGGTCGTCGGCGGGGTCGTCGGCCGGGTCGTCGTGCACGACCAGGTGCTCGTACGTCGTGGCCCGCTGAGCCGGTACGCGGCCGGCAGCGCGGATGAGTTCGAGCAGTTCCAGCCGGTTGGAGCGGTGCTTCGCGCCCGCCGAGGAGACGACGTTCTCCTCCAGCATCACCGAGCCGAGGTCGTCGGCGCCGTAGTGCAGGGAGAGCTGGCCGACCTCCTTGCCGGTCGTCAGCCAGGAGCCCTGGATGTGGGCGACGTTGTCGAGGAAGAGCCGCGCGATGGCGATCATGCGCAGGTACTCGAATAGGGTCGCCTGCGTCTGGCCCTTCAGATGGTTGTTCTCGGGCTGGTAGGTGTACGGGATGAAGGCGCGGAAGCCGCCCGTACGGTCCTGCACGTCCCGGATCATCCGGATGTGCTCGATGCGCTCGGCGTTGGTCTCGCCCGTGCCCATCAGCATCGTGGACGTCGACTCGACGCCGAGGCCGTGCGCCGTCTCCATGATTTCCAGCCAGCGCTCGCCGGATTCCTTCAGCGGGGCGATGGCTTTGCGCGCACGCGCCGGGAGCAGCTCCGCTCCCGCACCCGCGAAGGAGTCCAGGCCCGCCGCGTGGATGCGGCGGATCGCCTCCTCGGGGGTCACGCCGGAGATCCGCGCCATGTGCTCCACCTCGGAGGCGCCGAGCGAGTGGATCACCAGTTGCGGGAACTGCTTCTTGATCGCCGCGAAGTGTTCCTCGTAGTACTCCACGCCGTAGTCCGGGTGGTGGCCGCCCTGGAACATGATCTGGGTGCCGCCGAGCTCCACCGTCTCCGCGCAGCGCCGCAGGATGTCGTCCAGGTCCCGCGTCCAGACGTCCTCGCTCTTGGGCGAGGCGTAGAAGGCGCAGAACTTGCAGGCGGTGACACAGGAGTTGGTGTAGTTGATGTTCCGCTCGATGATGTACGTCGCGATGTGCTCCGTACCCTCGTAGCGCTTGCGCCGTGCCGCGTCGGCGGCCGCGCCGAGGGCGTGCAGCGGGGCCGAGCGGTACAGGTCGAGCGCTTCCTCGGGGGTGATGCGGGCGCCCTGGGCTGCACGGTCGAGTACGGACTGACGGTCGGCGGTCTCGGGCACCGGGGCGTCCCTCCGAAGATGGCTGGTGGGTGTTTCCTGACCACGCCAGCGTACGCCAGCGCCCTATTTCACCTTGCGGAGCGTGGCCTTGGTCTCGCCGGAGCCCGCACCGCGCGAGGAGTACGAGAGCGTTCCGTCGCCGCGGAGCGTGAACTGCACGCGCTCGCCGTCCGCGCACGCGGGCGAGCCCTCGGGCGCGATCGACGTCATCTTCAGCGTGCTGCGGGCGGCGGAGTCGAGCGTGTAGTCCCCCTCGCAGGAGACGCCGAGCAGCCGGGCGCCCCCGTAGCCGACGTCCTCCCCCACCTCGCCCTGCTCGAAGGTGATGCGCATCGTGCCCGCGGGCGTACCGCCGTCGAGGGCCAACTCGCCCTTCCAGGTGCCGAGGAAGCCGTCCGGCACGTCGCTCTTCTCCTTGCCGCCGCCGTCCTTGCCTCCGTTCTTGCCGCCGCCGCCTGGCTGATCGCCGGGCGGGGACGAACCGGCGCTCGCCGAGGCGCCCGGCGGCTGCGCCGCGTCGTTTCCCGCGTCGCCGCCGGAGCCGGGGAGGATGTCGAAGAAGAACGAGCTGAACAGCCCGACGGCGAGCACGCAGGCGGCGGTCAGGACGAGCGTGCAGCTGATCTGGCGCTTGCTGCGCTCGGCGCGGGCCGTCACCGCCAGGCCGGGCCTGCCGCCTGTGCCGGCGTGGCCGTCCGGTGTGACCTGGCCGCCCGGCACGATCTGACCGCTCTTCGCGTCGAGTCCGCCTTGGCCGGCGAATCCGCTCCGGTCGGGCGTGCCCGGCCAGTCGGACGCTGCGGACCCGTTCCCGTTGAACGGCGCGTCCGGCGGCCCGAAGACGCCGAGCGGTCCGTGCACCTCCCGGGGCCCGTGGGAGGAGGTCGTGAACGGCACCGGCCCCGACTCCGGCCCGCCGGGGCCGCTCGGGCCCTCATCCGGTTCCAGGTCGAGCAGCTCCACGGCCCGTCTTCCGGCCTGCTCCACGATCGGGCCGGGCAGCCAGCTCCCCTGCACCGCGCCCGCCGCCTTCAACTGCTCGGCGAGCTGGGCGGGATCGGGCCTCCGTTCGGCGTCCTTGGCGAGGCATGCCGCGACCAGCTCCCTCAACCCGCCCTCGATGCCCTCCAGTTCGGGCTCCTCGTGCACGACCTTGTAGAGCAGCGCCGCCGAACTGTCCCCGGGGAAGGGGGCTTCGCCCCTCGCCGCGAACGCCAGCACCGCGCCGAGCGAGAAGACGTCGGAGGGGTGGCTCACGCCCTTGCCCAGCACCTGCTCCGGCGACATGTAGCCGGGCGACCCGATCGAGACGCCGGTGGAGGTGAGCGAGGCGGTCCCGTCGGTGGCCCGCGCGATGCCGAAGTCGATCAGCCTGGGCCCGTCCGGGGTGAGCATCACGTTGGACGGCTTGACGTCCCGGTGCACCAGCCCCAGCCCGTGCACACGGCCCAGGGCCGCCGCGAGGCCGGCGCCCAGCACCCGTACGGAATTCTCCGGCAGCGGCCCGTGCTCGGTGACCGCCTGCTGGAGTGACGGACCGGCGACGTAGCCGGTCGCCACCCAGGGCGTACGGGCGTCGGGGTCGGCGTCGAGCACGGGCGCCGTCCATCCACTCGCGCCGGGCGGCCCCTCCGGCGCCGTCCCCACGCGTCGCGCCGAGGCCACCTCGCGGCGGAAGCGCTCACGGAACTGCTCGTCGGTGCAGAAGTGCGGGTGCACGACCTTGACCGCGACCGTGCGGCCGCTCGCCGAACGGGCCAGGTAGACCCGGCCCATGCCGCCCACGCCTATGCGGCGCAGGAGCCTGTAGGGCCCGATCGTGCGCGGATCGTCGGGTTCGAGCGGCTGCATCCCCATGTCCCCCCACGTGTGGACTGCCGTGCCCAGCTTAGGCGTTGCGCCCGAGCGGACACCCCACGCGGACAGGGAGTCAGGCGGGTTCGTGCAGCAACTCCACGCGCACGTCTGCGGGGTAGTCGCCCGTACCGGCGGTGCGGCGTACGAACTCGGCCACGCCCTTGAGCTGCTGGCGGCCGAGCCGGAAGTCCAGGGTGGTGAAGTAGCGCTCCAGCACCGGGGGTTCGAAGACCTCCCAGTGCGAGGCGTGCTCGGCGACCTTGGCGACCTCCTCCAGCGCGAGGTCGCGCGAGGCGAGGAAGGCCCGGTGGACGTCCGCGACGGTCTCGGGGTGGCGCTCCAGATAGTCCCGGCGTACCGCCCAGACCGCCATGACGAACGGCAGCCCCGTCCACTCCTTCCACAGCTGGCCCAGGTCGTGCACCTCCAGCGCGGGGTCGGGCAGGTTGCGCAGATAGGCCCGCAGCCCGACGTCGCCGATCACCACCGCGGCGTCGGCCTCGCGCATCATCTGCTCCAGGTCGGGCTCGCACGTGAAGTACTCGGGCTGCACTCCGAAGCGCTCCGACAGCAGCAGCCGGGCCAGCCGCACCGACGTACGGGACGTGGAGCCCAGGGCGACCTTGGCGCCGTCCAGCTGATCAAGGGGTACGCGCGAGACGATCTCGCACGACATGACCGGGCCGTCGCAGCCGACCGCGATATCCGGCAGCGCCACGAGCTCGTCGGCATTCCTGAGGAATTCGACGAGGGTGATGGGGCCGATATCGAGGTCCCCCTTCACCAGCTGATCGCTCAGCTTTTCGGGGGTGTCCCGCGTCAGCTCCAGATCGAGCAGGGAGCCGGTGTGAACAAGGCCCCAGTAGAGCGGCAGACAGTTGAGGAACTGGATGTGCCCGACACGAGGGCGGGATCTCGGAGGCCTCGGAAACGCAGTCACACCCCGGAGCGTACGCCGCGCGTCCGGCGGCCCGGCCGCCGCCCGGCCGTGAGAGGCCGGGGAGAGGAAACGGGGCAGCGCACAAGCGAGATCGTCTGCCCTTCCCCGGTACCTGGACACCGTGCTACGCTCGCCGCAAGTTGCAGTTTGGTTTCCCTTGCAGTACAGAGCCTGCGGAGCATGTGACCGCGGGCTCTCGTCGTTTTCAGAGACTTCTTAGCGGGGTTCTGGGAGCAGGGCGACCCTTATAGGCCCAAGGAGGGCTTATGGCTACCGGAACCGTGAAGTGGTTCAACGCTGAAAAGGGCTTTGGCTTCATCGCCCAGGACGGCGGCGGTCCCGATGTCTTCGTCCACTACTCCGCGATCAACGCGACTGGCTTCCGCTCCCTGGAGGAGAACCAGCTCGTGAGCTTCGACGTGACGCAGGGTCCGAAGGGCCCGCAGGCGGAGAACGTCACGCCTCAGTGACCTGAGTTGCACCACCCAAGGAGCCCTCGCCGGGAGACCGGCGGGGGCTCCTGCCTTTGCCCGTGAGGCCCGCCCGCGCGAGCTCCGACGCCATCAGCGCCGACGTCGACGATTCGCCGAGATTCGCTGGGTATATACGAAAGTTGACGCTTCACAGTTTGTCGAGAAGTGCTAAGTCACGCCTCCCGAGGGGTCGTTTCGGGCCCCTCAGCAGTAGTGTCGGTGGGTCCAAGAGTTGAAAGCGGATCGTGGGGACCGCCCAATACACTGCAGGAGCCTGCGCATGCCGACCACATGCCCGCACTGTGGCATCACAACGCCCGCGAAGTCAGACGCGTGTTCGGGCTGTGGCCGCGACCTCTACCGCCTCTCCGATCCGTCGAAGCTTCCCTCGCTGTGGCTGAGCTTCCGGCCCGCACACATGTGGTCCAACCGCATGTGGATGTGGATCGGGACGGGCGCCGCGATCGTGCTCGTCGCCGCGGGCGCCTCCACCGGCCTGATCTTCGACGGCGGCGACCAGAACGACCGCGCCGGTGAGGAGCGGCTCTCGGAGGACAAGGGCCCGGGCCCCGTCATATCCCTGGACCCGACGCCGTCGGACTCCCCCTCGAAGAAGGCGTCCAAGAAGAAGCTGCTCTCCGAGCCCTCCCCGTCCGAGTCGAAGAAGCCCAGCGACTCCCCGCCGAAGTCCACGCCTCCCAAGAATCCGACGCCCGGAGCGCCGGCCGGATTCCGCACGGTGTCGGACGAAATGGGCTTCAGCGTCGCCGTGACCAAGGGGTGGATGCGCAGGCCGCTCGGTTCGACCCACGTCGACTACGTCCCGCCGACGGGCCAGGAGTTCCTGCGCATCGGCGCCGTCTCCGGCACGGGGAACTCCTCCGTCGCCAACTTCCAGCAGACGGAACAGCAGTTGAGCGCCAACGACCCGACCTACCAGCGGGTCCGCCTCGTGAGCAACACCTTCCAGGGACAGCCGGGCGCCCTCTGGGAGTTCACGTGGACCAACTCCGAGACCGGAGAGGTGATGCGTGCCAAGGACCAGGCGTACATGGCCCCCAACGGCATGGAGTACACCATCTACTTCGAGTCGCGCGACCGGGTCTGGGACGAGCAGGTCTTCACCACGGCGCTGAACACCTGGCAGGCGAAGGGCACCGTGGAGGCGAAGAGCTCCCCGCCGGCGGCTACGCCGAGGGCGACCGACCGCTAGCCGGTCAGTCGCCCCCTGACGGCCGGGCTGCGGCGACCTACTTACGGACGCCGCAGTTCGAGCCGCTGTTGTAGTACTCCTCCTCGCCGATGGATCCGCTCCACTCGATGCAGAAGCCCCTGCCCTTCACGTACACCGGTCCCGCGTAGGACTTGTACTCGCCCTCGTCGACCTCGGGGGGCGTCTCCGCGGTGTCGAGCGGCCGTACGGACGCCGACATGTGGATGGGGTCCCCCGTCTTGTTGCGGACGGTCACGACGCAGTTCTTGCCGGTCGTGGAGTTGTAGGTGAGGAAGACGGTGCCGAGGTCGGCGATCCCCGCCGAGTTCACGACGCTGTACCCGGCACCGCAGGCGCCGTTGTAGGCGGCCTTGGGCGACGCGGCACTCTCGGCGGTGGGCGTGGCCGCCGAGGCGGTCCCCGCGGTCGCGATCAGGGCCGTCCCCGCGACGGCTGCTACGGCGGTGGCCAGAGCGGCACTCTTCGAACGCATCACTGTTCCCCCAGTCATGGTCGTTGTCCTGCTTCGGTCGTCGGTCGGTCCGACCGGATCCGCAACGGGCTGCGGACCCGATAGAGGAGACGGGCGAGGCCCGGCGGGGGTTGTAACCGAATGAGCACTGAAAGTGCCGATCCATCGACCCGACCCCCGTGATGTGGTGCTGACTGATGCGCCAGTCAGCACCACACCAAGCAGTAAGGAGAGCATTCGTGTGCGCATCGTGTTGCTCTTTTCTCAACACATCCGTACGGTGACTCCCCATGGAGCAGGAGCCCGCGAACCGTGTCGCCGATTCGGCCGGTGACGTCGCCGTGCGCGTACGGCAGGTGATCGGCCAAGCCGGTTGCAGCCAGCGGGAGTTCGCGCGGCGGATCGTCATGGACCCCTCGAAGCTGTCCCGTTCGCTCGGCGGCAGCCGCCGTTTCACCGTCGCCGAGCTGGCCCGCATCGCGGACGCGGGCGAGGTCGACGCCGGATGGCTGCTGGGCGCGGGGGCCGCCGGGGAGCCTCCCGCCGCGTCGTCGGCAGCGACCGCCCTTACCGGCGCCGCCCGCGGTGCCACCGCCCGCCCGGCTCAGGCGCCCGAAGGCGGCCGGCCCCTCCAGATCGTCCGGGAGACGGTCCGCCTCGTCGCCGAGCACGGCTTCCACGCCGTCCGCGTCTCGGACATCGCCGAGGCCTGCAACACGAGCACCGCGGCCATCCACTACCACTTCCCCGGCCGCGCCGAGCTCCTGGAAGCTGCCGTGCGCTGGTGCATGGACGAGGACACCGCACACCGGGCCGCCCGTACAGCCGAGGCGGGCGACGCCGCGGACGAGCTGCGCCAGTTGATCGAGCTCCAGACGCCGCGCAACGCGCAACAGCGCCGGCAGTGGCTCGTCTGGCTCGATCTGTGGGCGGAGGCGGCCCGCTCGACGGCCGTGGGAGGCCTCCACGTCGACTACTACCGGCAGTGGCGCACGACCGTCGCCGACGTGATCCGGCGCGGCGTCGCCCAAGGCGTGTTCCGGGACGTCGACCCGGAGTTCGCCGCCCTGCACCTGACCGCCCTCATCGACGGCCTGGCCGCGCAGGTGCTCGCCACCGCACCCCGCGGTGACGGCTCCGCCGGCCCCGCCGGAATGGACGCCGAGGACATGCGCACCGCGCTCCTCGCCCACGTCGAGTCCCAACTCGCCGCACACGTTGAGTAGAAGGCACCCGCCCACCCGACCCGCAGGACCCGATCCGAACCCCGTACGAGCGGAGGAACCCCATGCCCGTCAACGACTCCGTCATCATCACCTGCGCCCTCACCGGCGCCGGCGACACCGTCGGCCGCAGCCCGCACGTCCCCGTCACCCCGGAACAGATCGCTCGCAACGCCGTCGAGGCCGCCGGAGCGGGTGCCGCCGTCGTGCACATCCACGTCCGCGACCCCGAGTCCGGCGCTCCCTCCCGCGACCCCCGCCTCTACCGGGAGGTCGTCGAACGGATCAAGGAGACCGGCACCGACGTCGTCATCAACCTCACCGCCGGCATGGGCGGCGACCTGGTCATCGACCCGGACGAGCCGCTCACGCACCTGCCGGGGACCGACCTCGTGGGCGGTGTCGAACGGCTCCCGCACGTCGAGGACCTGCTGCCGGACATCTGCACGCTGGACTGCGGCTCGCTCAACTTCGGCGAGGGAAGCAACCTCTACATCTCCACCCCGGACATGCTCCGCGCCGGTGCGAAGCGCATCCAGGAGCTGGGCGTACGGCCCGAGTTGGAGATCTTCGACACGGGACAGCTGTGGTTCGCCAAGCAGCTCCTGGAGGAGGGCCTGCTCGACGAGCCGAGCGTCTTCCAGCTGTGCATGGGCATCCCGTGGGGCGCACCGGCAGAGCCCGGAGTCCTGAAGTCGATGGTGGACTTCCTGCCCGCCGGCGCCCAGTGGGCCAGCTTCGCGCTCGGGCGGATGCAGATGCCCTGGGTCGCCCAGTCGATCCTGCTCGGCGGCAACGTGCGGGTCGGCCTGGAGGACAACCTCTATCTGAGCAAGGGCGTCAAGGCGACCAACGCCAAACTCGTCGAGCGGGCCGTGCAGATCACCGAGCTGCTGGGCGCCTCTGTCGCGACCCCCGACCAGGCGCGTGAGCGGCTCGGCCTGAAGCCGCGCGGCTGACCGGTCCGGCCGCGCACGCGGGACAGCGGGCAGCCGGCAGCACAGACACCCAGCACGCAGCAGCAACCGTGAGGACGACCATCAGCATGACCGACGACCTGTACCCCGGCGCCCCCTGCCCGCCCGAGTCCGTACGCCGCGTCACCTGCGTCGGCGCCGGAGTCATCGGCGGCGGGTGGGTGGCGCACTTCCTCGCCCGCGGATACGACGTCACCGCCTGGGACCCGGCACCCGACGCCGAGGAGAAGCTGCGCCGCCTCGTGGATGCGGCCTGGCCCGCACTCGAACAGCTCGGTCTCGCAGAATCGGCCTCGCCGGACCGTCTGACCGTGCTGCCCACGCTCGAAGAGGCCGTGGCCGACGCCCAGTTCGTGCAGGAGAGCGCGCCGGAAAAGCTGGAGCTCAAGCGCGAACTGCTCGCCCGGCTCGATGCGGCCACCCCTGCGGGGACCGTCATCGCCTCCTCCACCTCGGGCTACCCGATGACCGACATGCAGCCCGCACGGGACGGAACGGCCGACCCCGGCCGCCTGCTCGTCGGTCACCCCTTCAACCCGCCGTACCTCATTCCGCTGGTGGAGGTCGTGGGCGGAGAGCTCACGGATCCGGGCGCCGTCGCCTGGGCGTCCCGCTTCTACGAGGTGGCGGGCAAGTCCGTCATCACCATGGAGCGCGAGCTGCCCGGCTTCATCGCGAACCGCCTCCAGGAGGCCCTGTGGCGCGAAGCCCTCCACATGGTCGCCAACGGCGAGGCGACCGTGCGGGAGATCGACGACTCGATCACCGAAGGCCCGGGCCTGCGCTGGGCGTTCATGGGCCCGTGCCTCACCTTCGCCCTCGCCGGCGGAGAGGGCGGCATGGCCCACATGCTGGACCACTTCGGCCCCTCCCTGAAGTCCCCCTGGACGCGCCTGGAGGCACCCGAACTGGACCCATCGCTCCGCGACGCGATGGTCGAGGGGTGCGACGAGGCGGCCGGGGGCCGCTCCATCGCGCAGCTCGTGGCCGAGCGGGATCAGGGCGTCATCGACGTGCTGCGCGCGACGGGACGCCTGCCCGGCCGGGCACGCGAGGACGCGAACACGAACTCCGAGGGAGAGAAGGCGTGAGCATCGAACGGATCCCGGACCACGAGGCGACGGTGCGCCCGGAGTGGATCGACTACAACGGCCACATGAACGAGGCGTTCTACGTCCTCGTCTTCGGGCAGGCCACCGACGAGTTGATGATCCTCACCGGCCTGGACGAGCCGTACCGGGAGCGGAGCGGCTGCTCCCTCTACACGGCGGAGGCCCACGTGCGTTACCTCCGCGAGGTCTCCGAGGGCACCGGACTGACCGTGCGCACGCGGGTGCTGGGCGTCGACGCGAAGAAGGTCCGCCTCGTGCTGGAGATGTTCGCGAGCGGTACGGACCCGGTCGCCACCACCGAACTCCTCATGATCCACGTCGATCAGGGAGCCGGTCGCGCCGCCCCGTTCCCCGATTCCGTGCGTGAGTGCTTCGCCTCCCTGACCGCCGAGGCGCCCGAGTGGGCCGGGCGCTCCATCGGCCCCGTGCCCAGGCCGTGAGGTCCGGCTCGCGCTCGCCCGCTCACATGGCAGTCACGCGTTGACGCCGGTCCGTCTCCGGCACACAATGCAGTCATGATCCAGCACACCTCCCCAGCCTGCGGCCGCCTCGGCGTCCCGTGGCGGCGCGGGTGTGAGCGGTCCGGTCTCTAGCGCCGTCAGGCAGCGGTCACCCCGCGCGCCCGAACGTCCGACACCGGCCGACCACTTGAAGGATCACCCATGACCGCAACGACCCCTCTCACCCCTGCCCTCCGCGACGCCCGCGTCCCCGAGGACGGGATGTACGAGGGCCGCCGCACCCTGCGCCGCCTGCCCGAGGGTGCCGTGGACCGCCCGTACGAGCACATCGAGATCGCCCCCCAGGGCCGCGTCATCGGCGCCGAGATCCGCGGCGTCGACCTCTCGGAGCCCCTCCGGCCCGCTCTCCGCGAGGAGTTGAACAGGGCGCTGCTGGAGTGGAAGGTGCTCTTCTTCCGCGGCCAGTCCCTGACCTCGCAGCAGCAGCGCGACTTCGCCTCCCACTGGGGTGAGCTGGAGACCAACCCGCTGCTCGCACGCGGTTCTTCCGACGAGGTCGTCCGTTTCGACAAGGGCGGCAGCGGCACACCGACGTTCGAGAACGTCTGGCACACGGACGTCACCTTCCGCGAACGCCCCGCGCTGGGCGCCGTGCTGCAGCTCCACGAGGTGCCCCCCTTCGGCGGCGACACCATGTGGGCGGACATGGCCGCCGCGTACGACAACCTGCCGGACATGGTGAAGGCCCGTATCGACGGCGCACGCGCCGTCCACGACTTCATCCCCGGCTTCGCGCGCTTCTACGGACCGGAGAAACTCCTCCCCCTCCAGGACGAGTTCCCGCCCGTCGAGCACCCCGTGGTGCGCACGCATCCGGAGACCGGCCGCAAGATGCTCTTCGTCAACACCTCCTTCACCACGCACATCGTCGGCATGGAGCGCGAGGAGAGCGACCGGCTGCTGAGCTTCCTGGTCAGGCAGGCGCACGTGCCGGAATACCAGGTGCGCTTCCGCTGGCAGGCAGGCGACATCGCCTTCTGGGACAACCGCGCAACGCAGCACTACGCGGTCGACGACTACGCCCCGCACCGCAGGGTCGCGGAACGCGTCGCGATCGCTGGGGACCAGCCGTTCTGAGACCGGCTTTGCGCAGCCTCTGGCGGAGGTACTGACGGGTCAGTACTTTCCTCTCGACGAGCCCAGCATTTCTGATCGTTGGGAGACCCCCCATGCAGTTGCCCATCCGCAGAAGAGGCACCGGCACGACCGGTGCGCGCAGCAGAAAACGCATTCCCGGAAAAGCGGTCACCGCCGCAGCGGCGGTGGCCGCTTTGTGTGTATCGGCCGGTGTCGCGACACCGGCGGCGGCCACAGGCGCGGAGCCCGCCGCCGCCTCGAAGCACAGCGCGAGCGCGGACGGCGCGGCGGCCCAGCCGGGTGACGTCGTCAGTGCCGAGCCCTCCACCTTCCAGATCCTCCCGGGCGTGCCCACCCCCACGCACGCCTGGAAGATCCAGTACGCCTCGACCGACGCGTCCGGAAAGCCCAACACCGTCTCCGGCACCGTCCTGGTCCCCATGGACGGTCGCGAAGGTCCCCGCCCGCTGGTCACCTACGCGGTGGGCACCGTCGGCATCGGCGACCACTGCGCCCCCTCCGCGGGCTTCCCCACGGGCAAGACCAAGGAAGCCCCGCTGATCGAGGGAGCGTTGCTGCGCGGCTGGGCGGTCGCCGTCACCGACTACGAGGGTCTTGGCACGCCGGGCACCCACACCTACACCGTCGGCCGGGCCGCGGGCACCGCCGTGCTGGACGCCGCCCGCGCCGCCCAACGTCTGCCCGAGGCACATGAGAAGGGCGTCACGCAGGAGTCGCCCGTCGGCATCATGGGCTACTCGCAGGGCGGCCAGGCCAGCGGCTGGGCAGCCGAGCTGGCGAGCTCGTACGCACCCGAGCTGAAGGTCAAGGGCACCGCGAGCGGCGGCGTGCCGGCCGATCTGCCCAAGGTCTCGGACTACAACGAGGGCGACGCTGAGGCGGGTCTGGTGCTGATGTCGGCCATCGGGCACGACGCGGCGTTCCCCGAACTCGGCCTGGACGGCTACTTGAACGACGAGGGCAAGCGCATCGTCGGGATCATGAAGGACGGATGTCTCGCCGAGGCCTCCGAGGCCGGCGCCGGAAAGGCCATCGAGGACGTCGCCACGAGCGACCCGCTCGAGCAGCCCGACTGGCAACAGCGCATCAACGCCGACAAGTTGGGCACCAAGGCGCCCGGCCACCCCGTGTACGTCTACCACGGTGAGGGCGACGAGATCATCCCGCACGACGTCGGCAAGCAGCTGCGCGCCGACTGGTGCGCACAGGGCAACGTCGTCGAGTGGAAGAGCTATCCGCTCGCCCCGCACGCCGGCACGGCCATCCTCGGGTCGATCCCGGCGATGAACTGGCTCTCGGACCGCTTCAAGGACGAGCCCACCCAGGGCGACTGCGGCAGCTGAGCCCTCCGGGCGGACTCCCGCTGATCGCCGTCGCCCGTGCGGTGGCGGTCAGCGGGGCCGCAGGTCCTCGACGAGCCGGAAGCGCTCCAGCACCACCCTCGTCGCGTCGTCCACGGTGAATCCGGGATCGCCCAGCGCGATACGCATCTCCTCGCTGTGCCAGAACTCCTCGTGGTCGGCCCGCCATCCGGCGACCGTCTCGTGGCCTTCGCCCTCGTCGCGCGCGTGCGCCAGATCCACCTCGGCCAGCGGCACGACGCGCACCTCTGTCGTCTCGATGACCGCGACGGGGACCGCCGCCGAATCGATCACCGCCGATCTGGCGCCTGCCGTCGGCAGCGGGTCGCCGTCGTGCTCGTACTCACGCAGCAGGCCCGTCGTCGCGACCTTCCTGCCCTCCAGGATCGCCGCGACGAGCTCCTCCCTCAGCGGCCCGGGAAAGGCGAACTCGACGCGGGGCAGGGACTCGGGGCCGTCGTCGTCTGCGGATGAGGAAGTCATCCGCAAACCCTAGGGCGTGTCCGCAAAAGCAGCGTCGTCCGCATGCAGAGCGGGCCGCGCGGCCCACGCGGGACCTTGCGGGCACGGTCGCCGGTCAGCCCCGGTACAGCTTCGCGATCTCCGCCTCGTAGTCCTTCACGATCGCCGCGCGCCGGAGCTTCAGCGACGGGGTCAGATGCCCTCGCTCCTCGGTGAAGTCCTGCGGCAGGACCGCGAAGGTGCGGATGGACTCGGCGCGCGAGACCATCCTGTTCGCCTCGTCGACGGCCTGCTGGAGGTTCTGCCTCAACTCGCCGTCCTCGACGAGCTGTTGAGGTGCCAGATCCTGCTTCTTGTGCATCTGCTGCCAGTGCGCCAGCCCGTCCGGCTCCAGCGTGATCAGCGCCGTGATGTACGGGCGGTTGTCGCCGATGACCAGGCACTGGCTGACCAGGGGGTGTGCTCGCAGCCAGTCCTCCAGGGGCGCCGGGGCGATGTTCTTGCCGCCGGAGGTGATGATCAGGTCCTTCTTCCGCCCGGTGATCGTCAGGTAGCCGTCGGCGTCGAGCGCGCCGATGTCTCCCGTGGCGAACCAGCCGTCCGCGCCCACGTCCGGGACCGCGGTGCGGCTGCGGGAGTCCCAGTAGCCGCTGAAGACGTGCGGCCCCTTGAGCAGCACCTCGCCGTCGTCCGCTATCCGTGCCGACGTGCCCGGCATCGGCCAGCCGACCGTCCCCAGACGGGGCTTGAGCGGCGGGGTGCACGTGGAGGCGCCCGTGGTCTCGGTCAGTCCGTAGCCCTCGAAGACGGAGATTCCGGCGCCCTCGTAGAAGGCGGCCAGCCGGGGGCCGAGCGGGGAACCGCCACTGATGACGTAGCGGCACCTGCCGCCCAGCGCGGCCCGGATCCGCCGGTATACCAGGACGTCGTAGAGGCCGCGCGCCGCCTTCAGCCCGGTGCCGGGGCCGCCGCCCCGCCCGTGCTCCTGCTCCTCGACGGCCTCTCCGTACCGCCGGGCGATGCGTGCCGCGCGGTCGAACGAGGAGGCGCGGCCCATCTTCTCGGCGGTCGCGCGACCGGTGTTGTAGACCTTCTCCAGCACATAGGGGATGCCGAGCAGGAAGGTCGGGCGGAACCCGGCGAGGTCCGCGAGGAGTTCCTCGGTCTGGATGCTCGGCGCGTGACCGAGCCGTACGCGGGCCCGCATGCAGGCGACGCCGACCATCCGTCCGAAGACGTGCGAGAGCGGCAGGAAGAGCAGCGTCGCCGCCGGGTCCTTGCTGACCGACTTGAAGACGGGGTGCAGCAGTTCGATGTCGTTGTCCACCTCGGCGAAGAAGTTGCCGTGGGTGAGCACGCATCCCTTGGGCTGACCCGTGGTGCCTGAGGTGTAGATGAGGGTGGCGACGTCGTCGGGACCGATGAGGGCGCGCCGCTCCTCGGCCACCCCGTCCCCCAGCGCCTTGCCCTCTTCGGCGATGTGGGAAAGGGCTGCGGCGTCGAGCTGCCAGAGGTGGTCCAGCAACGGGAGGGCGCCCCGTTCCGCGGAGAGCATCCGGGCCTGTTCGACGTTCTCCACGGCGCAGCCTCTCGCACCGGAGTGCTGGAGGATGTAGCGGGCCTGAGCCGTGGAGGACGTCGGGTAGATGGGGACGGTGACGAGCCCGGCCGCCCAGCCCGCGAAGTCGAGCAGCGTCCACTCGTACGTCGTGCGGGCCATGATGGCGATCCTGTCGCCGGCCTCCAGGCCGAGAGCGATGAGCCCCTTGGCGACGTTGTTCACCTCACGGGCGAACTCGCTCGCGGTCACGTCCCGCCAGGTGCCGTCCGGGCGCTTGCGGCTGAGCACGGCCTCGGAGGGCGCTTCGGCGGCGTTGACGAAGGGGATGTCGCCGAGGGAACCGCTCGTGACCCTCGGAGCGAGCGGCGGCACGGTGACCTCGCGTACGACGCCGTCCACCACCACCTTCTCCGGTTCGACGAGCGACGGTCCGGCGCCGGCGGCCGATCTTGCGGATTCGTCGGCGGACACGGCTGCGTTCACGGGCTGGGACGACACGAGCGGCTCCTCTCCATGACGTACCTCGGTGATTCGGCGGAATGCCGTGCCGGCATTCCAGGGAGAGGGCTCACGCCTTCTCCAGTACGGCGGTCACCCCCTGCCCGCCCGCCGCGCAGACGGAGATCAGCCCGCGTGCACCGGACTGCGCCTCCTCCCGTTCGGCGAGGAGCTTGGCGAGGGTGGCGACGATGCGTGCACCGGTCGCCGCGAAGGGGTGACCCGTCGCGAGCGACGAACCGGCGATGTTGAGACGGCTCCGCTGAAGCGGTGCGAGGCCCCTCTTCTCCCAGGCTGCGAGTGTGGCCAGCACCTGCGAGGCGAACGCCTCGTGAATCTCGAAGAGTTCGAAGTCCTCCATGGTCAGCCCTGCTCGCTCCAGCATCCGGGGCACGGCGTACGCGGGCGCCATCAGCAGTCCGTCCTCGCCGGGGCGCCCCTCCTCGTCGAAGAACCCGACCGCGCCCGTCTCGTACGCGGACAGGTAGGCGAGCGGCTTCAGGCCGCGCTGCTCGGCCCAGTCCTCGCTCGCGAGCAGTACGGTCGCGGCGCCGTCGGTGAGCGGGGTGGAGTTGCCCGGGGTCATCGTCGGGTCCGGCTGATCGGTGCCGAAGACCGGCTTCAGCTGGGCGAGTTTGTGCGCGGAGGTGCCCGGACGGAGGTTCTGGTCGCGGGCCAGTCCGCGGAAGGGGACGACGAGGTCGTGCAGGAATCCGCTGTCGTAGGCGGTGGCGAGGTTGCGGTGACTCGCGGCGGCGAGTTCGTCCTGCTCGTGCCGGCTGACGCCCCATTCGCGTGCCGTGACGGCCGCGTGCTCGCCCATGGAGAGGCCGGTGCGGGGTTCGGCGTTGCGGGGGATGTCGGGGACGAGGTGCCGGGGCCGTATCCGGGCCAGCTCCCTCGCCCGATCCTTGAGCGTCTTCGCCCTGCGGGTGGCCAGCAGGATGCGCCGGAGCTCGTCGTTGACGCCGAGGGGGGCGTCGCTCGCGGTGTCGGCGCCGCCGGCGATGCCCGCGTCCAGCTGCCCGAGGGCGATCTTGTTGGCGACCGTGATCACCGCCTGCAGCCCGGTGCCGCACGCCTGCTGGATGTCGTAGGCGGGTGTGCGCGGATCGAGGCGGGAGCCGAGCACCGTCTCACGCGCGAGGTTGAAGTCGCGGCTGTGCTTGAGCACGGCGCCGGCCACGAACTCGCCGACTCCGCGGTCGCCCGCCAGTCCGTACCGCTCGACGAGCCCGTCCAGCGCGGCGGTGAGCATCTCCTGGTTGGAGCAGGTCGCATACGGTCCGTCCGAGCGTGCGAACGGGATGCGGCTGCCGCCGAGGACCGCGACGCGGCGAGGGGTGCGGGAACTCATGAGGCCGTTGGAACTCATCCTCGACCAGACTCCTGACCTGAAAGTAACCTTACTCGGAAGTAAATTTACGCGAGCTGAAGGAGTTGGGGAATGGCTGACCGGTATCTGCATTGGACCAACACACGCCCCGGTCGCACCCTGAGCCGCAGGCTCGGCCTCCCCCGGCCCGTACCGCTGCACCGTTGGTCGGCGGAGCGCCCCGCCCTGGAGGGTGGCCCGGTGCTGCACCTCACGCCCGTGCCGCCGCGGGAAGGTGGAGCGCACTCGAAGGATCTGGCGGAGGTGCTCGACGGCGTCGGGCTTCCCGTCCGCAGCGACGCGGAGCCGGGCACGCGGTACGCGGCAGCGGTGGTCGACGCCACGGGCATACGAACCGTCAAGGAACTGGGGCGGGTTCACGAGAGCCTGCACCCCGTCGCCCGCTCGCTCGCGAGCTGCGGCCGAGTCGTCGTGCTCGGCTCACGCCCCGACCCTGCCGACCACGGGCAGGCGGCCGCGCAGCAGGCACTGGAGGGCTTCGTCCGCTCGCTCGGCAAGGAGCTCGGCGGCGGCCGCACCGCGCAGTTGGTGCGGCTCGCGCCCGAAGCCACCGCCGCCGACGCCGAGTCGACGCTCCGCTTCCTCCTCTCCCCCAAGTCGGCCTACGTCAGCGGCCAGGTCGTCGAGATCGGTGAAGCGGCGGCCTCCGCGGGCCGTCCCACGGAGGTGACCGACTGGGACCGCCCGCTCTCCGGCCGTACGGCCCTGGTCACCGGCTGCGCGCGCGGCATCGGCGAATCGGTGGCCGCGACACTCGCGCGGGACGGCGCGCACGTCATCTGCCTGGACGTCCCGCAGGCGGAGGACGATCTGACGCGGGTCGCCGAGGCCGTCGGCGGCACGGCACTCCCGCTCGACATCACCGCGGACGACGCCGGCGCCCGCATCGCCGGGGCCCTGCCCGCGGACGGCCTGGACGTCCTGGTTCACAACGCGGGCATCACAAGGGACCGCAGGCTGGCCAACATGAGCGCGGAGCGCTGGGGTTCGGTGCTGGACGTCAACCTGGACTCCGTCGTACGCACGACCGACCATCTGCTCGCCGCGAAGGCGCTGCGCCCTGGCACCGGCCGGGTCGTCGCCACCGCGTCGATAGCGGGGATCGCAGGCAACACGGGGCAGACCAACTACGCGGCGAGCAAGGCCGGAATCATCGGCCTCGTGCGCTCGCTGGCACCGCGCGCCGCCGCCGAGCACGGCGTCACCGTCAACGCCGTCGCACCCGGATTCATCGAGACGAAGATGACCGCGGCCGTCCCCTTCTTCATCCGCGAGGCGGGCCGCCGCATGAACTCCCATTCCCAGGGCGGGCTTCCGGTCGACGTCGCCGAGACCACGGCGTGGTTCGCCGGTCCCGCGTCCTACGCCGTCAACGGCCAGATCGTCCGCGTCTGCGGGCAGAGCCTGCTGGGAGCGTGAACCGCCATGACCGTTCAGCATCTGACCGCGCCGCCCCGCCTTCCGGTCGTCCTCGCACGCGGCGCCCTCGCCTCACCGTCGAAGCGCGGCCCGTACGACAAGGCGCGGCTGCCGGACGACCGGCTCGTGCTGCCTCAGGCGCACACGGACCCCCGGCGACTGCGCTCCTACGCCGAGGTCTGCGGCTTCCCGCAGCCCGGGCAGGAGGACTCCGGGAACGCGCCGAGCGGCGACGGGACCATGCCGCCCAGCTACCCGCACATCCTCGGATTCCCGCTCGCCATGCGCCTGATGGCCGACCGCGCCTTCCCCTTCCCGCTGCTCGGCCTCGTGCACACGGGCATCCAACTCACCCAGCACCGGGCCCTGCGGGCACACGACCGGCCTGAGATCTCCGTGCACGCCCAGGGCCTCAGCCCGCACCGGCGCGGCAGCCAGTTCGACATCGTGACGGAGGCACGGCTCGCCGGTCAGCTCGTGTGGCACTCCAGCAGCACGTATCTGTGCCGGCACCACCGCGAGAAGCCGTCCGGCGAACCCGCTCGTCAGGACGAGCAGCCTCGCCCGCTTCCCGTACGGGACCGGTGGAAGCTGCCCACCGGTCTCGGGCGCCGCTACGGCGCCGTGTCCGGGGACCGCAACCCCATCCATCTGCATCCGCTGACCGCGAAGCTCTTCGGCTTCCCCCGGCACATCGCCCACGGCATGTGGACCTTCGCGCGCGCCCTCGCCGGGACCGGGGCGGCCGTCGGCTGCGAACAGCTCACCGCACGCGCCGAGTTCAAGTCGCCGGTGCTGCTTCCCTCGACGGTCGCCTTCGGCTGGGACGAACCGACCGCGTCGGCCGGCACCTACCGGGGAGCAGTACAGGTCCACCGCTTCGAGCTGCGCGGCGCGCACGAGGTGGAGCGACTGCACCTCACCGGTGAGGTGACCAGCGAGCGCCTTTGATCATCTGCTCCAGGCCCGTCCAGCAGAAGTTCATGAGAGTGGCCGCGGTCTCCTTCGCCGAAGGTGCGTCGTCCGTACGGGCGTTGGCCCACACCGCAAGGGACTCGGCCGCCCCGACCATGGCGTGCGCGAGCCCGGAGACCTCGCGCTCGGCGAACTCACCCTCGCAGCCGGCGTCCAGGGCCGCCCGGCTCAGCAGCAGCCTCACCAGCTCCGTGATCTCGGCCCGCATACCGGCCACTTCACGGGCGAAGGGCTCGCCCTGGGTGTCCGCGCGATGCAGCACGGACCAGCCGTCGGGGTGCGCACGCGTGTGCGCGAAGAAGGCGCACAGGCCCCTCCACAACTGCTGGTCGGCGGACGTGTGCCGCTCGCTCGTGCCGCCCCGTACCGCCTCGACCAGCGCTGCTCGCTCTCGCCGGATGCAGGCCGTGAACAGGTCTTCCTTCGACTTCAGATACAGATAGACCAGCGGCTTGGAGACGCCTGCCTGCTCGGCGATGTCGTCCATCGACGCCGACTGGTATCCGTTCTTGGCGAAGCCTACGACCGCGGCGTCCAGCATCTGACGCTCCCGCACCTCCCGCGGCATCCGCCGACGTCCCCCGCTGTTCTTGCTGCTGGTGCCCACCGCCACTGCCTCTCCACCACATCTCCCCACGGGCTCCTCGCTGGTAAGCGTACGCGGACCCTCCGTCACGGCGAGGCCGTGCGCCGGGGTTGCCCTGGAATGACGCGCGGCGGCACCGACTTGCCGGACCTGCGCTCTTCGTGTGCGGGTGCCCGGCCCGCCGGGCGGGGCTGCCGCCGCAGGTGCTGCCGGTCCTTCCGTGCCAGCCGGCTCCGGACCCTCCGCGGTCAGACGTCTGCGACGACCAGCCGTACGGCAGCCGCCACTTGACGTCTCGCATCGTGAGCTGAGGCATGGTCATCCGAAGCATTCTGCATACGGTCAACAACTCCCTCCCGCCCCGTGCACAGGCGAATCTGCGCGCCGACGTGGGGCTTCGAGGGGAGGCACCCCTGAGGCACATGTCTTGACCCGCTCGATGAGCGCCTCCACCATGAGTCGGCTTCCCGTTGAAAGCTGCACCAAGGAGCGCGCGGATGTCAGATGTTCCGGTTCTGATCAACACCGCGGTCGCGATCATCGCCACCGTGATCCTGATCGTCCGCTTCCGGGTGAACCCGGTGATCTCCCTGGTGCTGGGGTCCCTCTACCTCGGCCTGACGACCAAGCTCGGCCTCGGCAAGACCGTCGAGACGATCACCAAGGGCTTCGGCGACATCATGGCCGAGGTCGGCCTGCTGATCGCCTTCGGTGTGCTGATGGGCTCGATCCTCCAGGAGATGGGCACCATCGAGCGCCTGGTCAAGCGGCTGATCCAGCTGTTCGGACCGGCACGTCTGCCGTACTCGATGTCGCTGACGCTGGGCACCCTGCTCCAGTCCATCTACATCGACGTGCTGCTGGTGATGTCCGCCCCGCTCGCCCGTTCCGCGTCCCGCCGAATAGGCCCGCAGGGCACACCGCGGATGGCGGTGGCCATGGCCATCGGCCTGGAGTGCGGAATCGTCCTCGTCGTACCGGGTGTCGGCACTCTGGCACTGGCAGCCCTGCTGCACGTGCCGCTGGGCACGATGCTGGTCTGGGGCCTGGTCCTGATCATCCCGACGATCGTCATCTCCATGGCGATCATGACGTTCCTGTTCCGCAAGGGCTTCTGGAACACCGCCAAGGACGAGACCGCCCCCACGCGGGAATCCGCCCTGACCGAGGAGAGGGCCGAGGAGTCCGTGGAGGCCGCGGCGCAGCCGGTCGCCGCGGGGAGCGGACCGGCAGCCGGGTCGGCCACCGTCGGCACTGACGGGGCGGACGGGGCGGCGGAAGCCACCGGCCGCAAGGCCGATGACGCCCAGGACGCTGAAGACGCGTCAGACACGGAGAACGCGGAGGCCGGTCCTCCGCTGCTGGTCTGCTTCGCACCTCTGATCGTCGCACTGCTGATGATCGCCGCCGGTGCGATCTCGGAAGCCGTCGGCTGGAAGAACAGCGTGCTCGGCCTCGTCTCGGACCCGGTGGTCGCCCTCCTGGCCGGACTCATCGGCACCGTGATCACCGGTCGCCTCGCTGTCGGCAAGCAGCGCGTGGAATCAGCGATCGCGAGTGGCTTCCGCGAGAGCGGCCAGATCCTCATCCTGACGGCGGTCGGCGGCTCGCTCGCGGCGGTGGTCTCGGCCGGCGGCCTGGGTGACATCCTGCGGGACTACTTCTCCCCCAACTCCTTCGCCCCGCTGCTGCTCGTCTGGCTGATCGCGGCCGTACTGCACATCGCCGTCGGCTCCGTCACGATCTCGGCCATCACCGCGGCGGGAATCCTCGCGCCGATCGTCCCGAGCCTCCACATCGACCCGGTCCTCATCGCCCTGGCCGCGGGAACGGGCTCCCTGTTCGCCGTACACGTCACCAGCAACACCTTCTGGCTGCTCCAGTCCCTGCTGGGACAGACGACGCGCGGCGCGCTCAAGACCTGCACAGTCGGCGTCTCGGTCGCCTCAGTCGTGGCGATCCTGCTGCTCCACCCGCTCAGCCTGCTGTTCTGACCGCCCCTGCGGGCCTCACCCCGACCGCGCGCTCTGCGCACTTCGTGTGCGCTTCCGGACGGAACGGGCGCGTACAAGTAGGGGCGTACAGCCCCGCATCTACCATCCGTGCGTGAACCGGACACCCGCTGCCACCCCACAGAGCGGGGGCCTCGAGCGCCTGGAGAACCTCTCGGACGGGGTCTTCTCCATCGCGATGACGCTGCTCGTACTGGACATCACCATCAGGCGGGGCCTCAGCACCGACGGCTTCGACGACGCCCTGCACCGCACCCTTCCCCACATCGCCGCCTACGCGCTCAGCTTCGCCGTCATCTCCGAGTTCTGGCGCGACCACCGCCGCATCCTGGCGGGTTTCCCCTCACTCGACGGCACGGTCACCAATCTGACCCTGCTCGGGCTCGGCCTCACGGCGCTGCTGCCTTTCCCCACGGCGCTGCTGGCCGAGTACAGCTACCAGCCCCTGGCCGTGGCGATCTACGGCCTCAGCGTCGCCTCGCAGAACGCCGTACATCTGGCGCTGCTGCTCGCCTCCCACCGGCGCATCGGCCGGCCGGCTGATGCGACCGTGCTCCGTGTGCGCCGCCTCGACGCACTCGACCTGGCGTCGACGGTGTTCGTGTTCGGTATCACCGTTCCGTTGGCCTTCGTCTCACCGACGGCTGCGAAGTGGGTATGGCTGACGCTTTTCCCGGCCAAATTCATCATCGGCCGTATGCAGCGGAATGCCGGTACGCCATCGGATTGACATACAGGGTGACTCGCCGTCAGGCGCCCTTCGCCGGGTGCCCCCCTGCTTACGGTTTCGGAGAGGGGCAGGAAGGGCTGTTCCACCCGACCAAGGAGAGCCGATGGCTGAGCACACTGCAGGACGCGGTACTAGCCGCCGCGGTTACAAAGAAGGCCTCGGTGGGGAACTGCTCGCCGAATTCCTCGGAACGCTCATTCTGATTCTGATCGGTTGCGGATCGGTCGCTGTCGCCGTCGTCGGCCTTTCCGGATCGGGCCGCCAGGCAGGCGCCTTCGGCCCCGCCAACTGGCTGATCATCTCCTGGGGCTGGGGTCTGGCGGTGACCTTCGGCGTGTACGTGGCCGGGGGCATCAGCGGCGCGCACATCAATCCGGCCGTCACCCTCGGATTCGCCGTTCGCGGACACTTCCCCTGGAAGAAGATTCCGTCCTACTGGGCGGCGCAGGTCTTCGGCGCATTCGTCGGAGCCTCCATCGTCTACGCCACGTACCACTGGGCGATCGACGCGTTCAACAAGACGGAGGGAGTCGGACGGGAAGCCTCACTGCCCACCTTCTCCATCTTCGCGACATTCCCAGCCGAGTACTTCGGGGATTCGTGGTGGGGTCCGCTCCTCGACCAGATCGTGGGCACGGCGATCCTGCTCTGCTTCATCTGCGCCCTCATCGACCAGAAGAACACCGCACCAGGGTCCAACATGGGCCCCTACCTCACCGGCCTGGTGGTCGTCGCGATCGGTCTGACCTACGGCACGAACGCCGGATACGCGATCAACCCCGCCCGCGACTTCGGCCCCAGGCTCTTCACCTTCTTCGAGGGATGGGGATCCATCGCGTTCCCGGGGAAGTTCGAATGGTTCACGAGCTACTGGTGGATCCCCATCGTGGGCCCGCTGATCGGCGCCGTCATCGGCGTCCTGATCTACGACAACGCCATCAGCAAGGTCATCAAGGCCCGCGCAGGCATGCACCCCGAGGGAAGAGCGGGCGAGGCCGAGTAACCTCCGACCCACACAGCACCGGCCCACGCTGCGCCGCACACACGGAACCTCTCGTGTGTGCGGCGCAGTCATGAGCAGCGAAGGCACGAGTTCGGCCGCGAGCATCCCGACCAACCGCCGACGGGGCGTGCCGCCTTCGCAGGTCCGGGCGGGAATGCCTCTGGTGTGGCTGCGTCGGCTCGTACAGGCTGCGGTGAATGAACTGGATGCCCCTGCTCTCGACGCTGACCGGTGCCGTCATCGGCATCGCCGCCACCCTGACCGCCGACCGCAACCGCTGGCGTCGCGAGGAGCGGCGCCACGCACGCGAGGAGCGCCGCGAGGTCTACACGGAGTACGTGTCCGCGCTCAAAGCAGCAGGCGAGGAGATACGGGCGGTGGCCCTGGGCGATCACATGTCGGAGTCCTCGCGTGCGGCGGCCGTGCGGGAGGCCTTCCGCAGCAGCGGCCTTCACACGGCGAGCGAACGCCTCTGGCTCATGGGCCCGCCGCAGGTCGTGACGGCGGCCAACGAGGCGTTCCACAGCCTCCGCCGGATACGCGACGCCTACGTCGAGGGTGCGGCCGTCCAATCCGCCGAGGACGAGCCTCTGATCGCGCAGCGACGTACGGCCATGGCGCGGATGCGCGACCACATGCGTGAGGACCTCGGCGTGGAGCCACTCGGCTTCGAATGACCCGCCGTCCCGCCCCCGCACCGGCCGGCCTTCGTCGTACGGAACGCTCAGTCGTGCGGGCCGCTCACCCGTACCGGACGCTCAAGGACGCCTGCCGGCCCGCCACTCCGGGGCCAGCACCGACCAGACCTCCAGGTCGCGCCGCTTCCCCCGGTACAGACGGCTCTCGCGCAGCACGCCGTCCATCGTCATCCCGAGCCGCCGGGCCACGGCGATGCTGGCCTCGTTGGCCGCGGAGGCGATCCACTCCACACGGTGGATGCCTCGCTCCTCGACCGCCCAGTCGATGATCACCCGTGCCGCGCGGGTCACCAGCCCCTTGCCCACCGCCGACGGCTCCAGCCAGCAGCCCGCCTCGGCGGTGCCCTGCTCGACGTCCATCGTCCGGAAGAGGACCCCGCCGACCAGCTTGCCGTCCGTCCAGATCCCGTAGATCCGCCCCGTGTCGGCTGCGGCCTTCTCCGCGTACGACTGGAGGTAGGAGCGGCTCGACTCCAGGTCCGCGACGGCGTCCGGCAGCCCGATGTGCTGCCCGATGAACTCCCCCCCCTCGCTCCATGTGGGTCAGGAACTCCTGGGCCCGCCACGGTTCGAGGGGGCGCAGCTCAGCGCCGTCGTCACCCAGGGATCTCGCGAACATCGTCATCCTCCCCGCCCAGAACAAGTGCACGCGCCATGCATTCTCCCATCGGCCCGGGCCACGGGGTTCCTGGATATTGCCGCGACCAGGGGCGGGGGGGCATGGGCCTGCGGTACGGGCCGCAGCAAGGCACTTGCAACGCTGCATCACCGCAGAGCGTGAAGCCACGCCGTTGATCACGCCATCGATGCCTACGAGGCGATCATGTAGGTCCTTGGCTGACGGCCCGTCATCACCTGCACCCTTCTGACCTGGCACATGTCACAACTCGACTCGAGTACAGGCACTTATGTGCGTTGGAAGAAGCTACATGCCCGCAAAATGATCGCTTCGATTGGTCGGGAGGACGAGTGGACTCGGTGTGGATCACCGCGAGCCTGACCGTGCTGGTGAGCACCATGCACGGGGTAGTTCAACTCATACGGCACCACATGCGGAAGAAGGTCGAACTAGCGCGCATCACGGAACGCGGCCGCACGGAGCGGGTGCGTCGGGTCGCACAGTTCGCCTCCTTGGAGGAGACGGTGAAAGGTCACAGCCTTCGTGTCACACCCTTCGTCTCCCCCGACACAGGTGGTGTTGACCATGGAGGACGCAGCGAACATTGACCTCGCCTCCCGGCAGTTGGTGGAGGAGCCCCTAGCACTCCCAGGCCGAGAACTGGCTGAAGAGTTGCACGAGCGCGAGTTCGCGGGCCTGGTCCGCCACTTGCTCTTCCAGGGAGCCTCGTGGACCGAGGCCCAGGACGCCGCGCAGGACGCCTTCACGCAGATGTGCCGACCCGGCGTTCGAATCTCCCATCCCAAAGCATGGCTACGCACTGTTGCGTGGCGCTCCTGGGTCGGGCAGCAGGTTCGGGTGGAGGACGCATACCCGGAGATTCCTGATTGCGAAGCAGTGATCCACTGGCAGTGTCCGGCACAGGCCGTGGAGATCGGCCACGAGGAACGAGAAGTCATCGCCGTGCTGCTCTCACTCCCCGCCAAGCAGCGTGCTGCGATGGCCTGGCTGTGTGACGGCTTCACCACCGAGGAGATCGCCCGCGAGATGAAGACGACGCAAGCTTCGGTGCGTCAGAACGTCGCGCGAGCCCGGGCGGCGTTGAAGGCCGGCCTTGGACTTCAACAGCCTGCCAACGAAGAGAGGCCTGATGACTGACGTCCGTCGTGGTGAAGAAACACTGACTACTGACGAGGTTCTCGACTCCAAGCTCGCCGCAGTGCATCGGAGCATGGGTGCCGCGGTGCATTGCCGCCTGAGCGGGAGCGACGGGCCCCCCGAACTACGCGATCCGGACCTGGCCCTCACTCGGGCATTAACCTCTGCATTCCGTCAGATCGGGCTGGCGACCGTTGCTCGCCTCCAACCGGTGGCTGATACGGAGAGCACAAAGCCAGCCTCCACGCGCTACTCCAGGCCGCCACAGGAACACGAGCTCCTCTCGCATCTGCCAGCTACGCGACTCAAGTACCGCTGTGCGGCTCTGGAAGCGGCCCGAACCGTCGAGCCGCAGGAGTTGCGGCGCACGGCGGGGGAAGCAGTCTCATGCGCCCAGCAGCTGAGTTTTCTCCTGTCAGAGGGAGAACGGTGCACCGAAGTACACGGCGCTCTGCGGAAGTTGGGGCGTCGTCTGGAAGAGATGATCCGACTCCCCCTGCCGTCCCGGCAACGCGCCGCTCTCGCGGGCCCTGACTACCTCGAAGCTGTCAGGGCACATCTCGCCGCACCGGCTGCACGCATCGTGTCGGCAGCGCGCAGCATCCGCCGCCTCATGGAGCCGGAACTCCTCTCCTGCCTAGAACAGGACGACGAAGACTCGATGCCGCAAGCATGGTTGGGAGCGGCAGAGGTCGCACAAGACATCGCAGATGACCTGGCTCGACTCGCCACAGAGGCAGAGCAGTTGGCACAAGTCGCAGCGACGGTGGAACAGGCCAGCAATGACTTCTGTGGCGCGGATCTACGCAATGCCAGGTTGCACGGGGTGCCGCTGGACGGGGTGTTGTGGGATCTGGGAACCGAATGGCCCGAGGATTGGGAGCGGCACATCCGTGAAAGCTCTGTCCCCACGGATGGCATGTACGGGGTCCTTGTGATTGAGCACCCAACCGCCATACGAAGTGAAGCGTGAACACCTCCCCCCAAACCGAGGGCAGCTCACACCAGTTGCGAACACTGCCCCCACAGCCTTGGTGAGGCTGTCCTCCGACCTCTGCAGGGCAGGGAGTTGAGGAACGGTCGATGGAAGGGGCCGCCGAACAACGCGCCAACTCCCCCGACCTCCGCAGAGGACAGGGGAGTTGACGAGCCGCGACGTGATCCCGTCCGCCTCGAAGGCGCCCGGGGACGGACGTTGGATCAGAGGTAGCTGAACAGCGGCGGAAAGACCAGGGCCACGATCCAGGCCCACACGGCGTAGACCGGGAGATAGCCGGTCTGCCAGCGCTCGAGTGCCGCGAACGGTGTGCGCCTGCGGACGAACCCCAGGACCAGCCACGCCGACCAGGCGAGGTTGGCCAGCAGGATGACGTTCTCTCCCAGCGCCGCGGCCTTGTTGGGTGTGGTGCCGTACTCGGTGATGCGCCCGGTGATCTCGAACAGCACCAGCACATCGATGACGAGCGCGCTGACGACGAGGACGAGCTGCAGCCTGTCGAAGATGTTGGGCGAGGCGAGCGGATCGCGGGCCGAGAGCGAGTAGAGCAGCAGCCCCAGCACCACGGCCAGCAGCAGGTCGAACAGGATCAGCGCTTCCCGCTCGATGTCGAGTCCGGCGCCCGTCCAGCCGAAGGCGACGAGGAAGGCCAGCAACACCAGGGCGAACAGCGGGGTGAACAGCCGCGCCAGCACCGGGGCCATGTTCTCGACCACGCTCTGCTTGGCTTCCACGAGCCACCCGGCCACCACGACCGCGGCCACGCCGCCACAGGGAAGGAGCCATTGCGCCATGGCGTCCTCCGGGACGATCCCGATGGCCTTGAAGGTCCCGAAGACGAAGGCCGTCAGCACACCGCCACCGGCAGCCATGAGCGCGAGGTAGACGAACCATTCACCGGTGAAGCGAATGAAGTCCATGCGCCGGCGTGACGAGCGCACATCGTCGGCCACGTAGGCCAGACCGACCACGAACCAGAGTGCGATGGGGAGATGGATGCCAGTCGTGACCGCCGACTGGGACTCCTCCCCGATCGGATAGGCGTTGGCCGCCACGGCACCGAGGGCGAACAACGCCAGCATCACCCCGATCAGTCCTCGTGCTGCCTGACGGCGCCAGGCCAGGAAGGCCGCCAGCCAGGGAAACGCGAACAGACTGATGTTGAGTCCGTAGAACGCACCGTCGTGTTCGAAGCTCAGCCCGAAGAGTGCCGGCACCTTGACGGATATCGCCGCCCCGGCCGCACAGATGACCATGGCGAACAGGTCACGCCGCGACCGGGTGCCCTCCACCGCGCCCTCGGTCTCGCCGGTGAGCACGAGTTGCTTCCACAGCCGCTCGGAGTGTTCCCGGGCGAACTCGCGGGACAAGTCGTCCAGGCCGCCCATGCGTTTGACCGCGACCAGGAACGCCTCGTCGGCGCGCAGGCCCACGGAGGTCAACTCCTCGACGGAACCCCGGAGATGGTCTTCGAGCTCTTCGGTGTCGGACTTCCGTAGCTCCGGACGCCGCTCCACGTACTGACGCCACTGGGCGAACTGGGCCTCCAGCCCGTCCTGATCGTCTTGCGGTGTCATGCCCGGCCCTCCAGTGGTATCGCCGGCAACGTCCACTCGCCGGAGTCGAGCCAGACCTTTTTGAGCGCGTCCACGACCGTGTTCCACTGGCGGCGCTGCTCGGCAAGCTCAGCGAGACCACTTTCGGTGATGCGGTAGTACTTACGCCGTCGCTCCCCGGTGACCGACTGCCAGCTCGACTCCACGTGTCCGAGCCGCTCGAGCCGGTGCAGCAACGGATAGAGCAGCCCCTCGGTCCAGTCCAGCTCTCCGCCGGACAGATCGTTGATCCGCCTGAGGATGGCGTAGCCGTAGCTCTCCCCCTCGGACAGGATCCCCAGCACCATCGGCGTCGCCGAGGCGGCCACAAGATCCTTGGTGACCCTCACGAGACCTCCCTGCCTCCATACCTAGAACCACAAGGCATAGTAGTCCTAGGTATTTCAGCGGCACAAGGAACCGATCGCGCCCCCACTCAGCGGGCCCGCACACGTCCAACCAGCCCGCGAACGGCATGAGTCGACGTGAACGCTCCTCCAAATGCGAGCACCCGGAACGCGCCGACTCTCCCGACCTCCGTAGAGGCCAAGGGAGTTGGCGAGCCGCGCCATGCGGCCGTGCCGCGTTCGGTTGCCGGGTCCCGGTCGTGCTCCGCAGGGCGGGCCCTAGCATGCTCGGTCATGGCGATGTTCGTGCACCTGACGTCTGCGGCGAACACGGAGCGCATCCGGCGGGCCGGGATCCGTGCCGCGAGTCACGGCCAGGGCGGTGCTCGGGGGGTGTACTGCTTTCCGGTGCTGCCGTCGTACACCCTCACTCACCAATGGCTGCGCGAGCTGGCCCGATTCGGCAGCAAGGGAGGGCTGGCAGCCGTCCATCTGCGACTGGACGACGACCAGCAGGTGCTCGTCGGTCGCTACGCCGACCAGCCGCAGGGCAGTCAGACCGCCACCCGTGCAGCCGAGGCGGTGCGACGGATAGCGACCTTGGAGGACCCGCGTGGCTGGGAGGTCTTTGTACCCCGGGCGATCCGGCCGCGTGAAGTGCATCGAATCCGCAGCGCGCCCCAGGGGGGCGGCTGGCGGTACTTCCCGAATGCACATGGCCGGCGCCCCTGCACCTGCTTCGGCTGTCAGGTGCGAGGGGGCTACGGTGCGCGGCGCCTGCGCGAACGACTGCCCGATGCGGCTGACGGTCCACCGCCACCGGCCAGAGTTCTGCTCGCCAGGGTCGAGGCAGCCGGCGATCCCGGGGACCCGGGGGAGCTGCGCGAGGCGCTGTACTGGTTCGGCATGCGTCGGCGCGGGCCGCTCGCCCAGCTGTCCCGCCTCGCCTCCCACCCTGACCCCAAGGTACGGGCCGGGCTGGCCTGGGCCGTCGCCCGTTGGTCGACCCCTGGGGTCACCGACCTGTTGGACGGCCTCGCGGACGACCCGCACCCCCATGTACGAGGCATCGTCGTGGCAGCCCGTGCCGAGCGAGATGCCGTCCAGGCCGCCCCGTGATGCTGCGTCGGCGTGCCCTACGGCCTCTTCGTGCCCGTACAGCAGTACCTCGCCGAACACACACAGTCGCGGCGGAAAAGCTGCAAGTGCGCAGGTGCCCAACCCGCGCGCACGGTCAGGGACCCCGGAAACGCCGACTCCCCTGAACTCGACAAGGGTTCAGGGGAGTTGACGCTCAGCAGAGCCGCGCTACGCAGCCGTCGCTACCTGCTCCCGCTCGGTCTCGAAGGTGTCCAGGTCCATGCTGCGCGCCCCCGCGTACTTGTCGCGGTCCAGGATGTTCTCCCGCGCCGACACCAGCACCGGGATGACCGCCTGACCGGCGACGTTCGTCGCCGTCCTCATCATGTCCAGGATCGGGTCGATCGCCAGCAGCAGGCCGACGCCCGCGAGCGGCAGGCCCAGCGTGGAGAGGGTGAGCGTCAGCATGACCGTCGCGCCCGTCAGTCCCGCCGTAGCCGCCGACCCGATGACGGAGACGAAGACGATCAGCAGGTACTCCCTCAGGCCGAGTTCGATGCCGTAGAACTCACCGATGAAGATCGCCGCGATGGCCGGGTAGATGGAGGCACAGCCGTCCATCTTGGTCGTCGATCCGAAGGGCACCGCGAAGGACGCGTACTCGCGGGGGACGCCCAGGCGTTCCGTGACCTTCTGCGTGACGGGCATGGTGCCGACGGACGAACGTGAGACGAAGGCCAGCTGGATCGCCGGCCAGGCGCCGCGGAAGAACTGCAGCGGGTTGACCTTGGCGACGGTGGCCAGCAGCAGCGGGTAGACGCCGAAGAGGACCAGGGCGCAGCCGATGTAGACGTCGGCCGTGAACGTCGCGTACTTGCCGATCAGATCCCAGCCGTAGTCCTTGATCGCGGTACCGATGAGGCCGATGGTGCCGATCGGGGCGAGCCGGATGATCCACCACAGGGCCTTCTGCAGCAGCGCGAGGACGGCCTCCCCGAAGGTGAGCAGCGGCGCGGCCTTCTCACCGAGCTTGAGCGCGGCGACTCCGACGACGACCGCCATGAAGACGATCTGCAGGACCTGGAGTTCGGTGAACGGCGTGATGATGTCCGTCGGGACGATGCCGGTGAGGAAGTCCAGCCAGGACCCGGCCTCCTCCGGCTTCGCCGCGTCCTTGGCGGACAGGCCCGTGCCGGAACCGGGGTGCGTGAGCAGCCCGATCACGAGTCCGATGGCCACCGCGATAAGGGAGGTGGCCATGAACCACAGCAGCGTCCGCGTCGCGAGCCGGGCAGCGTTGTGCACGTTGCGCAGGTTCGTGATCGAGATCATGATCGCGAAGAAGACGAGCGGGGCGACGGCGAGCTTCAGCAGCTGGACGAAGATCTCGCCGGTCTTGGTGAGGGCCGTACCGAGCCAGGCGACGTCGCCGCTGCGGGTGATCCACCCCAGCGCGACGCCGAGGAGGAGGCCCAGCAGGATCTGCGCCCAGAACGGGACCTTGGGTATTCGCCCCGGCCCGGAAGACGGGGGCGCGGAGCCGGCTGAGGATTCGGTGGCGGAATCAGGGGAGGGGTCAGAAGGCAGGGACACGGTCGGACTCCCGCTCGGCAGTGGGTCTTCGGCATCCGAACAGGCATCCCGTCCGGAATCGGCAGATCCCAGAACGCCGCCCCGGGCCGTGGCCATTCCCCTCAGTGCACGACGCCGGGTGTGATGCGCCTTACAGGGCTGCCGACCCGAGAGGACGGCCCCCTACGCGTGGCTGTCTTCCTGGCCCTGATTCGCCGCGAGCCGGTCCTTGGCCCTGTCCACACCGTCGACGATCTGCGCCGACATCGCGTCCCGCTGCTTGCGCAGCAGTACGAAGCTGAGCGGGGCCGAGATCACGAGCGCCAGGAGCACGACCCAGAGGGGGTTGGACTTGCCGATGCCCTCGGGGATGACCCCGGTGTAGGCGAGCACTGCGACCAGGACGAGGCAGCCGACGAAGACGCCGGCCCGCATGGCGGTGTAACGGAGCGTTGCGTGCGACTTGCTGATCACGGGATCTTCTCCGGACTTCTTCTTCGTCGGTACGGCGCCGCGGACGGCTCGTAATCCAGTCAAACACAGCGCCGGGAGCGATCTTCCCTGCCCCTTGGGCGGCCATCGCACGCCGAGGCGACCCGCGACGGGAAACGCGAGGCCGGGAGGTGGAGCGCCCTCAGGCGAGCGCGAGCCAGAAGATGACGTCGTCGCGCAGATCGCCCTCGGCGACCTCGATCGCGCCCGGCAGACGGCCCACCTCGCGGTACCCGCAGCCGAGGTAGAACCGCTCCAGGCCGAGACCTCCACGGCAGGTGAGCTTCAGCGCGGTGATGCCCTCCATGCCCCGCGCCTCCTTCTCGACCTCCGACATCAGGTCGCGCCCGTATCCCTTGCCCTGGAGCGCGGGCTGGACCATCACCGTGTAGACGGAGCACCAGTGGCGCTTGAGCCGGTGTGTGTTGAAGCTGAGAAAGGCGGCGGCGACGATCTCCCCCTGCTCGTCCCGGCCGATCATCATCCGTGTGCGGCCGTCGTCGACGGCCGCGAGGTGGCTCAGCAGGTCGTGACGCACGTCTTCCACGGTCACGGGAGGTACGAAGCCGACCGCGCCGCTCGCGTTGGTGACGTCCCTCCACAACACGCAGAGGCCGTCGCTCAGTTCATGCGTGATCGACGGATCCATCTCGAAGGTCAGCGGCATACCGCCGACCTTAACCCAGGCAGACCGTTCGACTGTTTCCGATGCTCTGTTCGGCTCCAATGGGACGACCGGGTGTCGGCTAGTCAGTGAAAAGGGAAAGATGACCGGCGTGCCACTCGGGTTTCCCTCAGCGCCTTTGTAAAGGTCACTTTGTTTCGTGACGGGAGGCGGAGTCATCCATGGTGAACAAGAAGAAGACCGCTGTGCGCGGTCTGTGGTGCGCGGTCATGTGCACGGCGACGGTGTCGTTGTCCACGCCCGCAACTCACGCATCCGGACCGCCGGCAGGGCAAGCGCTCAAAGAGCGCTACCACGCCGTGCAGCACGGCGGTGTCGCCCGGGCGGCGAATTCGTCCATCACCTGCCGCAAGGTGATCGGAAACGCAGTTCCCTGTGCCTCGGCGCAGAAGGGTGAGGCGGGCACGAACGGCGACTACGAGATGTTCTACTCGGACGTCGACCGCGACCCCAACACCTACAACTCCACCAGGGCGACACTGCGGATGCCCAAGGGCGCGAGGGTGAGCTACGCCCGTCTGTACTGGGGCGGCAACACCCGCGTCGGAGAGGTCAAGCCGGCCAAGGACAACGGCCGCGTCCTGATCGCCGAGCCCGGCGGCAGCTACCGCGCGGTGCTCGCCGACACGGTCCGCAAGCACCGGCGCAGCGACGGCGCGGACGCCTATCAGGCCTCCGCGAACGTGACGAAGCTCGTCAGGAGCAGCGGTCCCGGCCGGTACACCGTGGCCCAGCTGAACGTGGCGATGGGTCACTCCAAGGCCGGCGCCTGGGGCGGCTGGACGCTGGTGGTGGCGTACGAGGACAGCAAGTCGCCTCTCCGCAACCTCGGCGTCTGGGACGGCTTCGTGCCCTCGGGAACGGCCTCCAAGGGAATCCCAGTCGCGACGCGGGAGATGAATTTCTCCCCGAACGCCAAGGGCAACGTCGGCGTCGTCGGATATGACGGGGACCGCGGTTCGGCGAAGGAATCCTTCACCCTTGCCGCCAACAAGCGCGCCGGTACGCCGCTTTCGAATTCGGCGAACCCGGCAGGCGACACGTTCAATTCGACGATCACCGATCGCGGACGGCAGGAATCAGGGCGTGTTCCCGCTCACGTGAACACGCTCGGATACGACTCCGACATCTTCGACGCGGCGCAGGCTCTGCGTCCCGGCGGAAACCGTCTCCTCTTCCGCTTCGCGTCCGGCGACGACGACTACCTGCTCGGCGCGCTCTTCGCGCAGGTCGACGCCCGACGCTGAATTCTCCCTCCCCCGCCAGAATTTTGTCCGGTAGTGACGTTCGAGGAGACGTTCGGGTGCTTTCGAAGCGCAGAGACCGAAGGGACCCGCTCACGGTCCTTCATCTGGCACAGCCGGTGGAAGGCGGGGTGGCGAGGGTCGTGACCGATCTGGTCGGGGCCCAGACGCGAGAAGGCGTGAGAGTCGTCGTGGCCTGTCCGGAGGGCGGCAGCCTCTCCCGGCAGGCCGCGGCGGCGGGCGCGGAGGTCGACGACTCCCTGCACGA
>NZ_JACBXA010000280.1 GCF_013870515.1 Streptomyces albidus (ex Kaewkla and Franco 2022)
CAGTATCCATGGGGTGCTCCCCCGGTTCCGCCCGGCCCTCCGCCCGGCGGCAAGCGGGTTCCGGGCGGGCTCGTGGCGACCGTGCTCGTGGCCGCCCTGGTGGCCGGCGGCATCGGCGGCGGCATCGGCTTCTTCGCGGCGGACAGCGAGGAGAGCGGCTCCACGACCATCACCTCCGGCTCCGACCCGGAGGCCCTCAACCGGTCCCCCAAGTCCGTGGCCGGGATAGCGGGCAAGACGCTCCCCAGCGTCGTCACCATCGAGACGAAGGGCGGCGGCGAGGAGGGCACCGGCACCGGCTTCGTCTTCGACAAGCAGGGCCACATCCTCACCAACAACCACGTCGTCGCGAGCGGCGGCGCCGGAGGCGGCCTCTCCGCGACGTTCTCGGACGGCAAGAAGTACGAGGCGGAGGTCGTCGGCAAGGCGCAGGGCTACGACGTCGCGGTCATCAAGCTCAAGAACGCCGACGGGCACAAGCTCGCGCCGCTCCCCCTGGGGAAGTCCGACGACGTGCGCGTCGGTGACGCCACCATCGCGATCGGCGCACCCTTCGGGCTGTCGGGCACGGTGACCACGGGCATCGTCAGCGCCAAGAACCGTCCCGTCGCATCGAGCGACGGGCAGGGCAGCAACGCCTCGTACATGAACGCCCTTCAGACCGACGCGTCGATCAACCCCGGCAACTCCGGTGGCCCGCTGCTGAATGCGCAGGGCGCGGTCATCGGCGTCAACTCCGCGATCCAGTCCGCCGGTGGCGAAGGCGGCCTGGGCCAGGGCCAGTCCGGCAGCATCGGCCTGGGCTTCGCCATCCCGGTCAACCAGGCGAAGCGTGTGGCCACGCAGTTGATCAAGACCGGCACGCCCGTCTACCCGGTGATCGGCGCGACGGTCACGATGGACCAGAAGGGCGGCGGGGCGGTCATCGCCGAGAAGGGCGAGGGTGACGACCAGCAGCCGATCACCAAGAACGGTCCCGCCGACAAGGCCGGCCTGAAGCCGGGCGACGTCATCACACGGCTCGACGACACCCCGATCGACAGCGGCCCGACGCTGATCGGCACCATCTGGACCCACAAGCCGGGCGAGAAGGTCAAGATCACCTACAAGCGGGACGGCAAGGAGGCCACGACCGAGGTCACCCTCGGCTCCCGCAAGGGCGATCAGTGACCGTCCCGGCAAACCGCTAGGCTGTCCTCGCGTCGCCCCTCGGGGGCGCCGCGGGGAGGTGTGCCCGAGCGGCCGAAGGGAACGGTCTTGAAAACCGTCGTGGCAGCGATGTCACCGTGGGTTCAAATCCCACCGCCTCCGCCGAGGTCAGAGAAGTAGCAGGTCACAAGGCGTGCCCGTCAACGACGGGCACGCCTTGTGGTGTTCGGGTTGTCTCACCCCATCTCGCCCGGATCCCAACATTGACCAGTGCGTATGGGCCATCTGTGGGCCAGCCTCAGCGCTGATTTCCCTCGTCGAGTGCCCGCGCGATCAGGTTGTTGGAGTGCTGCTGGCCACCCTTGAGGATCTTCGCGTAGAAGCGGTACAGCACGGCGATGCTGTGGCCGGCCCGAGCTGCGACCTCCGCAGGGTCAACCCCTGACTTAATCCAGAGTGAAACCCCCGCGTGGCGCAGGGAGTACGGGACTGCCGCGAGCGCGGACTCCACCTCACGAGGAGACAGCACAGCCTCTCGTGCTCTCTCCCAGACTTCGCAGTACTCGGTGGAGGCCACTCGCCCGCCCCGGGCTGCCCGGAACAGGCGGCCGTCATCGGCTGTGCCGTAGCGGGCGATGTGTTCTCGCAGTAGGTGCACAAGGACCGGCGGGATGGGCACGGTCCGCGTTGCGCCGCGCTTCCGTCGTTTGAGTCCGCGCTTCTCGTACGACGTTCCGTCGTCCGTCCAGCCGCCGCCCACCTCTGGGCGACTCTCTCCGAGCAGCAGTTCGCCCCACTCCTTTACGGACTCGGGCGAGGCCGGCGGCAAGGTGCAGTCCGATGCTTTGAGCGCGACGATTTCGCCTGGCCGCATGGCTGCGTAGTACAGGCAACCGAAGAAGGCGTGCAGATGCGCGCCGCGCGATCCGGAGTCGCGGACAGACCCAAGTAGCTTGCGTGCTACGTCCGGCCCCGGCACGTACCGGAAATCGATCTCGTCGTCACTGTCGGGCGGCGTCCAGTCCACGCGAGGCAGAGGATTCGCCCCCAGTAGACCCTTTTCCTCAACTGTGTAGCGGAGCATGTTGCTCAGCACCATTCGCTTGCGTCTGGCCGTGTTTTCGGCGGCCTTACCCCCGTCCAGTCGGAGTGAAAGCGCCTCCAGAGCGGGGCGCAGAAGCGCGGGGTCCTCCAACTCCCTGACCTTGATGGAGCGGGCGGTAATCCAATCCAGAGCTGCCCGAATTTCGGCCGGCGGTTCCTCGACGACGTAACGCGAGACCCAGGCCCCCTCGCTACTGCGGACAGCCCGGAACGCCCACTGATAGAGGGCGGCGCGGGTCACGGCCGCGCGGGGCTCTCCGCGCCTGCTCGTGACGAGTACAGGGGTCACGACAGCGAGCGATTCCGCGATGCTTGCCCGGTGCTTGGCGGCGGCGCGCGGCCACTTCATCAGTACGTATTCCGTCGCGTGCTCGTACCAAGTAGGGGAAGTCCGCGCCAGCAGCTCCCCTGCGGGGAGACCGGTCTCCTCGTCGAATTGCTGGCGGTTGCGGAGTGCTGCCATCAGTTCTGACTGACGGCCTTCCGCCTGCGGCTTGAACTTGAAGCTTCGGGAATGGGAGCGCTCGCCAACCCGCCAGCGGAGTTCCCATGGCTTCGGGCGCCCGGAGCGCTTGCGGATGGACCAGAAGTCCACGTCGTACGTGAGCATGTCTCTCCAGATTGAAAGGGGCCCGCGCTCAGCGCGGGCCCCGGTGAAGCAATCGGATTTACGCGGCGTGCTGCTCGCACCGCTCCCACCAGTCATCCAAGTCGGCGCGACGCACGCGTAGTTGGCCGTTGGGGAGCTTGATGAGCCTGGGTGCTTCGCCGCGTGCTCGCATGCGGTAGAAGGCTGCGCGACTCATGTCGATCTCTTCGAGTACTTCCTGGAGCTTGAGCATCTTCTGACGTGCCATTGCGGCAACTCCTTCAAGACGACGCGGGGGCCGCGGCTTGCCCCTCTTGGGGAATCCGCAACATCCGCCACGCCGCAACATTGCTGGTCAGCGGCTTAGATTTGTGGCGGATGCCGGTTGTGTTGCGGATAGGTGCCGCCACGCGAAGGCGTGTCGGCACCTATCGGGCGGGCGGGGTTAACTGACGCTGCGCAGGGTGCGTGTGTCGGCTTCCGTGAGCTTGTGGCGGCTCTCGGATGGGTCTTCCGCCACAGATTCACCCTCGTTGACCTGCGATGTTGCGGCTGTTGCGGATGTTGCGGATTCTCCGGGGGGAGGGGGGCAGTAGCGGGCCCAGGCGTCGCTGAGGTCTTCCGCGTAGTAGCCCTTGGGGGTACCGCTGCCGACCCGGATGCCCCGCGGGCGGATCGGAGTGGTGTCGGGACGGACGTACTGCTTGAGGAGCTTGGACAGGCCCCGGGAGGTGAGCGGCTTTCCGTCGTCGGTCAGATCGCCCCATGGAGCGTCATCGAGTCCGAGGAGGACTTCGAGGATGGCGGCAGTGGGCATGCGGTCGACGCCGCAGAAGACGCGGTCGCGCAGGTCGGTCAACAGCCGTACACCGAGGGAGGCTTCGTCGCCTTCCTGCGCGGCCTTGATCAGGGTGAGACAGGCCGCGCGGGCCCGCTCGGGCCAGTGGCCGCCGGCCGCGTCGGCGACCGCGAGGAGCGGCTCCCACACGTCGGCAGGCCGGTCGGAGACACCTTCGGGCATCTCCGGCCACGCCTGGGCGACCTGGTCGTGGATGGTGTCGGTCCAGTCGGCGAGGCGGTCACGCAGTGCGTGCCCCTGCTTCTCGTGGACGCGCCGCCGGTAGGGCTCGCACTTCTCGTTCGGGGCCTTCTTGCGCATGCGGATGATGATCGAGCGGGTCAGGATCGTGTCAGGCAGCGAGCCGAGGCCGGCCATGGCGACCGCGCAGAACGAGTCGAACCACCCTGCCTTCTGGTCGGAGCCGTCCCCGATGCAGCGCAGGGACTTCGCGCCGCGGCGGTAGCCGGAGTTGAGGAACCCGCGGACCTCTTCGTTGCCGCCGGCTTTGGGGCCGAAGACGGTGTCGATCTCGTCGAAGAGGAGCGTGGGGCCTCCTTCGTCTGCCGCCACGAGGCGGAAGAGCGCGTTGGCGGAGGCGTTGACGGTAGTCGCCGCGCGTGGGGTGAGGGTTTCGATGATCTCCAGCGCTCGGGACTTCCCGGAACCCGGCTCCGGGCTCAGGAAGGCGAGACGGGCGGTGCCATCGAGCGCGTCGATGAGGTGCGCGTGCGCATCCCACAACGCCACCGCAACGTAGGCGGCTTCGGTCGGAAAGACGTTGAACCGGCGGTGGAACGCCTCGACTTCATCGAGCAGCGCCGCGCCATCGATCGGCTCAGGCGGATTCTTCTTGGGTGAGGTCATGCTGCGCTCCGGGTGGTCTCAGGAGTCTCGGACTGGCCGGTGCAGGTGTCGCGATGGACGGTGTAGGCCTCGATGAGGACCAGCACGCGCTCCTTGCCGCGGGCGTGCCGGGATCGGCCGCACCTGCAACGGGCTGTGGCTGACGGAATGGAGGAGGAGGAGGGCGGGGCGATGATGCGCAGTCCCACCCACGGCTCCTCGGAGGTCACGCTCATGTCGCCTCCCTGCCGCCGGAGTTCAGCGAGCAGCAGGGGATGAGAAGGGCGGCCTTCTGCCGACAACCCAGCCGTTGACCGCTGCCGTGCTCAAGCGGAGCGGCGGCGAGCCAGGCCCCGTCGCGGGTGAAGAGGCTCTTAGTAGGCGGGGGTTGGGGGGCATGGGTCATGCTGGCCGCCCTTGCGGGTTGTTGCGGATGGACCAGTCGAGACCTCGGTCGATGACGTCGTCGTAGTAGCGCTGCGACTCACTCCCGCCCGAAAGTGCCGCCCCACTAAGAGCCTCTTGGACCTCGCCTCGGGTGAGGTCGCCGCTGGCCACCAGACGTCCCAAGGCTCGTGCTGCTCGCAGCAGGGACCAGTTGCGCACCCCGTCCCCCGCGCCTGCGACGTTGGCGGTCTCGTTGCGGAGCGCCGCGGTCGCGTAGCGGGTGGCGTTCTGCGGCTGCGGTGCCGGGAGAGGCCGGGCAGGGCGCGGTGCGGGTGCGAGCGCCTGGTGAAGCCAGGTCGGCAATGGGGCCGGGGTGGTGTCGTGGTGGAGGCGGTAGGGCTTGCCGCCGACGGTGCTTCCTGCGGCGACGACGTAGCCGCCCCATGCGCGGGTGTCGATGTTCGGCCCGAGCTTCTTGCTGGTCAGACCGAGCCGCACTCCAGTGGGTGCGGTGAAGTACAGGTGCCATCCGCCCCCGCGGGTCCGCACCGTGTAGGTGGTGGGCCAGGGCTGTCCGGCGCGCTCGCAGAGCGCTGAGAAGGTCGTCGCGCCGTCAGGCGCGTCGCTCCCGTCTTTTGGCAGGTCGAGGTCGATGACGACCAGTCCCGAGGGGCCAGTGGCGATGCCGACCCCGTAGGGACGCCTGCTCCATGCCGCGCGGATCTTCTCGGGGTCGGTGGTGGCGCGCTGCTCGGGGGTGAGGTGCCCGTCGGTGCAGCGGTCGGTGCGGGGGCAGTCGGCTTGTCGGTGGCCGGTGGGGCGCTTGTTGTCGGGGCGGAGGGGGAAGACGCGCCAGCCGCGGGCTGCAGCGGCCAGGGCTGCCTGGTGCAGCGCGGTGGCTGCGGGTTGGGTCATGATGGAAGCTCTCCAGTTCCGTGTAGGGCTGTGAGAAGGGCCGGGGGCGGTGGGCGCCTTGGCGGGATGACCACCGCCCCCGGGCGCAGTCAGAACGGCGGCTCGTCGCCCGTCGGCTTGTTGGCGCCGGTGCTCCAGGGGTCACCGGCACCGTTGGAGCCGCTCCCGTTGCCGCCGCTGCTGGTGGCCTTGGTGGTGGTGGCGGTGGCGAACTTCAGGGACGGGCCGATGTCGTCGACTTCGAGGGCGAGCATCGAGCGGTTCTCGCCCTGCTCGGTCTGCCAGTCGAACTGACGCAGGCGCCCGGAGACGATGACCCGGGATCCCTTGGCAAGGGACTCGGTGACGTGTTCGGCGAGGCCGCGCCAGGCGGAGCAGCGCATGAACATCGCGGTGCCGTCCTTGTACTGGCCGGATTCGCGGTCGAAGTGGCGGGGTGTGGAGGCGACGGTGAACTTCGCCAGCGCGGCCCCGCCCTGGGTGAACTTCAGCTCGGGGTCGCTGGTGAGGTTGCCGATGACGGTGATGGGGGTGTCTCCCATGGCCATGTGTGTGTCCCTTGTCGTGAGCTTGTGAATTCGAGTCGGTTCTCGGGTGGTCAGAAGGGCGGTTCGCTGCTGTAGCCGGGGCTGTTCCGGCGGCGCCGCAGTCGGGGCAGGGGCAGGAGGGTCCAGGTGCGGCGGTTGTCCCAGCAGGGGCAGGGGTCCCAGTGGGTTCCGTCGTATTCGCCGGTCTCGGGGTGGCCGTAGTCGCGTGGGTGGCCGCCGTCTCCGTCGCAGGCCCAGCAGCCTGGCCGGGGCGTGTCGGTGAGGATGAGCGCGGGGCGGGGCCAGGATTGTCGATGGATGCGCAGTCGCATGCGGGGCTCCTTACTGGTTGATGGTTCCGTTGGCGCGGCCGAAGAGACCGTTGGCGGTGATGTTCTGGGTGATCTGTGCGGGCGCCCGGTGCCGCCAGCGGGACAGGAGGAACGCGGCGCCTCCGCAGCTGGCGGCGATCAGGGCGACGGCGGCCCATAGGGCGTCGGTCATGGCGATGACTCCGGGTGCGGCGTAGTGGAGGCCGAAGCCGCCCGCGCCGATGCCAGCGCCGATGGTCGGGGCGAGGAGCGCGGTGGTTTTGGCCCACGCGGGGAC
>NZ_JACBXA010000281.1 GCF_013870515.1 Streptomyces albidus (ex Kaewkla and Franco 2022)
CGTCTGCTGGTGCGCCTCGGCGAGCCCGGCGCCCAGGACCCCGAGGCGTACGAAGGGCTCCTCACCCGGCTGCGCGCGACCCGCGCCGAGGGCGAGCTGTTCGCGCTGTTCCCGCAGCGACTGCCGGGGCGCGCCCCGCAGCAGGAGCGCCCGGAACAGCGCGCCGAGACGACCGGAAAGAGCTGAGAGGACGCAATGCCGATCGGTACCGCTGCCACGGAGGCGCAACAGGCGTCCGGCGATGGCCGGCACGAGAATCCGCTCACCGGCCAGGAAGCGCGCGTGAGTTCACGCGTCGCCACCTTGGAGGAGCGCTTCGCGGACCCCCACGACGAGAGCAACGAGCTCTCCTACGCGCGTCTGCTCCAGGCCGACGAGGCGGGCGAACTGCCCCGCGAGGGCGAACGCCTCCTGGACGACCTCGTGCTCAACGCCGACTTCGTGCCGCGTGAACTGGGCGGCCGGCTGGAGCGGGTCGACACCCTGGTCCGGGTGATGCGCCAGCTCTTCCGGCGGGACGTCGCGCTCGGCCTCGGCTACGGCGTCACGTCCTTCATGGCCGCGGTCAACGTGTGGACCTCCGGCAGCGAGGAGCAGCGCCGCCACCTGGCCTCGCTCCTGCTGGACGGCGGCAAGGTGTCGGTGGCGTACCACGAGCTCGCCCACGGCAACGACTTCGTGCGCAACGAGTTCGAGGCGCGGCCCTCCGTGGGCGGCGGCTACCTCCTCAACGGCGCCAAACAGGTCATCAACAACGCCGACCGGGCCGACGCCTGGGTGCTCTTCAGCCGTACGGACCCCGCACCCGGCAGCCGCAGCCACTCCGTTCTGATGACGGAACGCGCGGGACTCGACCCCGCCAGACACCGGGTACTGCCCCGCTACGACGCCGTCGGCGTCCGGGGCTGTCACCTCTCAGGCCTCGAGTTCGACGACTGCCCCGTCCCCGCCTCCGACCTCGTCGGCGAAGTGGGCCACGGCGTCGAAGTCGCCCTCAGGGCCTTCCAGTTGACCCGCAGCGCGATGCCGGGCATGGCGCTGGGCGCGGTGGACACGGGGCTGCGCACGGTCGTGCGCTTCGCCGCCCGGCGCCAGCTCTACCGCCGCACCGTGCTGGAGATCCCGCACGCCAGAGCGACCCTCACCGGCGCCTTCCTGGACCTGCTGATCTGCGACAGCCTCTCGCTCACCGCGTCGCGCGCCGTGCATCTGCTGCCCGGGGAGACGAGCGTGTACGCGGCGGCGGTGAAGTACCTCGTGCCGCGCATGCTCGGCGACACCATGAACGCCCTGTCGGTCGTGCTGGGGGCCCGCTACTACGTCCGCGAGGGCGAGTTCGGCATCTTCCAGAAGCACATCCGCGACCTGCCCGTGCTCAGCCTCGGGCACGCCGGATCGGCGGCGTGCCAGGCGACCATCATCCCGCAGCTGTCCCGGCTGGCCAGGCGCTCCTGGTTCCAGTCCGAGCCGGCAGAGCCCCGGCTCTTCCGTCCGCGCGAGGAGTTGGGGCCCGTCCCCTACGACAAGCTCACCCTCGCCGCCCGTACGGACGCCCTGAGTGCCACGCTCGTCGCGGCCGTCGACCAACTGCCGGGCGGCACACCGCAGGAGAGGGCGGCACACAACCTCGCGCTGGGCCTGACGGGGGAGTTGCGCAGGCTCCAGGAGAGCAGCCGCTCCCTCACCCCGCAGAACCGCACCGCGCTCGCGAGCCCGGAGACCTTCGAACTCGCAGACCGGTACGCGGTACTGCTCGCCGCCGCATCCGTGATCGGCGTGTGGCAGCAGGCACGCCACGACGAGGACCCCTTCCTCGCCGACGCCGCCTGGGCCGCGGCGGCGCTGCACCGCCTGGCACGACGCCTCGGACAGCAGCCCCCGGACCTGCCCGACGGCTGCGAGAGCCGCGTGCACGAAGAAGTGCTGCGCCGCTTCGAGGAGCAGCGCAGCTACGACCTGTACGACACCCCGCTGGCCGGCTGACCGCCGGCCGAGGAGATCCAGCATTCCCGCTCACCACCCGCCACCACGGATCGACTGCCGATCCCCGCCGAGGAGTTCGCCATGTCCGCACCCACCACCGGTCCCACCGCCCAGGCACTGTCCACCTGGCTGGTCGAGCGCATCGCCGGCTATCTGCAGCGCGAGACCGCCGAGATCGACCCCACCGTGCCGCTCGCCGAGTACGGACTGGACTCGGTCGCCGCGCTCAGCCTCTGCGGCGACATCGAAGAGGACTTCGAGATCATGGTGGAGCCCACCGTGGCCTGGGACTACCCGACGGTGCAGGCGCTGACCGGGCACCTGCTGGAGGAGTTCGCAGCCGGACCGGGGGCAGCCTGATGGGCGCTCCCGCAGGCAGGCTCGCCGTCGTCGGCATCGACTGCCGCTTCCCCGGGGCGCCCGACACCGGAGGCTTCTGGGACCTGCTGATGCGCTCCGGTGACGGCGTCAGCCACGTACCGCAGCAGCGCTGGGACGCAGGCAGCTTCCACTCCGCAACCGGTGCCGAAGGACGCTCCAACACCACCGAGGGCGGCTTCATCAGCGACGCCGACGCCTTCGACAACGAGTTCTTCACCGTCTCCCCCCGCGAGGCGGCCGCGATGGACCCGCAGCAGCGGCTGCTGCTCCAGTCCGCGTGGCGCTCCGTGGAGGACGCCGGCTACCCGCCCCACGGTCTGAGCGGATCCAGCACCGGGGTGTTCGTCGGCATCATGAGCAACGAGTGGGCGCAGCTGCACCTGACCGACTACCCGCGGGTGACCGCCCACGTCGGCTCGGGCAACGGCTACTGCATGACGGCCAACCGCATCTCCTACCACCTGGATCTCAAGGGACCCAGCCTGGCAGTCGACACGGCGTGCTCCTCCTCGCTCGTGGCCACGCACCTGGCGGCCAACGCGCTGCTCGCGGGGGAGTGCGACCAGGCCGTCGTCGGAGGCGTCAACATCGCGCTCACACCGGCGCTTTCGATCTTCTACACCCAGGCCGGGCTCTCCGCCCCCGACGGGCGCTGCAAGCCCTTCAGCTCCGAAGCCGACGGCATCGGACGCGGTGAGGGCGTCGGCACCGTCGTACTGCGCAGGCTGGAGGACGCCGTCGCGGACGGGCAGCGCGTGTACGCCGTCATCCGCGGCACCGCCGTCAACCAGGACGGCCGCAGCAACGGCCTCACCGCGCCCAACCGCTGGGCCCAGCAGGACGTGCTGGCCGCGGCGTACCGCAGGGCCGGGGTGGAGCCCTCGGAGGTGACCTTCACCGAGGGACACGGCACCGGCACCGCGCTCGGCGACATGATGGAGGTGCGGGCACTCGGACACCACCACGCGGGACGCTCCGGCAAGCCGATGGCGCTGGGCTCCGTCAAGGGCAATCTCGGGCACACCGAAGGCGCCGCCGGAATCGCGGGTCTCATCAAGGTGGCCCTGGCGCTGCATCACCGCACCGTCCCCGCCAGCAGGTTCGCCGCACGTGAGAACGGCGGGCTCCGGCTGCGCGAACACGGGCTGCGGCTGTTGAAGGCGCCGCTGCGGCTGCCGTCCGGGCCGACCGTGGCAGGGCTCAGCAGCTTCGGCATGGGCGGCACCAACGCACACGCCGTACTGGAGTCCGCACCGGCACCTGCACCTGCGGCCGCAAGGCCCGCCGGGCCGCCTGCCGCCGTCGGGACCGGTGCCGGCGCCCCTCTCTTCACCCTCACCGCACCCACGCCGGAGGCGCTGCGCCGCAATCTGAGTGCCCAGGCGGACGCCGTCTCCGCGCGCAGGGTGCCGTTCGGCCCGCTGTGCTGGACCAGCAACACGGTCAAGTCCGGGCACCGACACCGCTTCGCCGTCGCCGCCGCGGACACCGGTGAACTCGCCGGGCTGCTGCGTTCGGCCGCGGAAGGCGAGGACGTCCTCCAGAGGAGCACCGGCACCACGTCCGAGCAGCGCATCGCGTTCCTCTTCACCGGCCAGGGTTCCCAGTACCCGGGCATGACGGCCGGCCTCTACCGCGACTCGCCGCTCTACCGGCGCTTCCTCGACGAGGCAGACGAGGCGCTGCGCGCTCACACCGGCACGTCCGTACGCGAGTTGATCCTCGGCGGTGACGAGTCCGTCCACCGTACGGAGGTCACCCAGCCCGCGCTCTTCGCCGTCGGCTGGGCACTCGGCCGCACCCTCACCGAACTCGGCGCGAAGCCCGACCTCTTGCTGGGGCACAGCGTCGGCGAGTTCGCCGCGGCCGTTCTCGCGGGGGCCCTGACGTTGGAGGGCGCCGCCCGGCTGATCGCCGCGCGCGGCCGTCTGATGCAGGAACTCCCCGCCGGCGGCGGCATGCTGGCCGTCCGCGCGGGACGCGAGTCCCTGGCCGCCCGTGTCGCCGACGAGCCGGAGGTGAGCATGGCGGTGGTCAACGGGCCGAGCGCCACGGTGCTCGCCGGGGACATCACGGCGCTCGAGCAGATCGAGAAGGAGCTCGGCTCCGAGGACGTCACCACCCGGTGGCTGAAGGTCTCGCACGCCTTCCACTCGCCGCTCATGGAGCCGATGCTCGATCAGTTCGCCGAGGTGGCGCGCGAAGTCGGCGGGGGAGTACCGCAGTTGCCCGTCTACTCCACCGTGCACGGGCGGCTGCTGGCGGGCGAGGCGATGGACGCCGACTACTGGACCGCCCACGTCAGGTCTCCGGTCCTGTACGCGGACGCCGCAGCCGCGCTCATCGAGGATGCCCCCACGCACATGGTGGAGGTCGGGCCGCAACCCGTCCTCACCTCCCTCGCGCGCCGTCTCGGCCCCCCACCCTCCGGTGCCCGCCCGTCCGTCGCGCTGCCCGTCAAGGGCGAGGAGTCCGGCGGCCGTGACCTGGCCGAGGCGCTCGCGGTGCTCTACCGCGACGGCCTCGACGTCGAGTGGGAGGCGCTGTACGCGGCGGAGGAGCGGGTGCGGCAGCGGATCGCTCCGTACGAGTTCTCCAAGGAACACCGCTACTGGGCGGCCAATCCCGTGACGCCTGTGACTGCCGCGCCGGCTGCCGTCGCCGCCGGCGGGACGACGGCGGCCGGGTCCGAGCCGGAAGAGGAACACTCCGGTGCGCCGGCGCCGGCGCCCGCGGTCTCGGGTGACGGCGTCGCGGACGCCGTACTCGCGGTCCTCGGTCAGGTCGGCGGATACGAGCCCGCCGAACTCGCCCCGCACCTGCGGCTGTACGAGGACCTCGGCTTCGACTCGGTGATGGTGATGGAGCTCAAGGGCCGGATCGAGGAGCACGTGACCGGCGGCAGCGAGCTGGAGATGCAGGAACTGCTGCTGCGGCTCTCCTCCGTCGGCGACCTCATCGGATATCTGCGCCGGCACCCGGCCACACGTAGCAGTCAGGAGAAGAAGGCATGACCGAGACACGCCAGGACGGGAGCGCGGGCGGCACTTCGCCCGCGACCTATCTCGCGTCCGTGGGCACCGCCCTGCCCGGTGAGGCGGTGGACAACAACACGCTCGCCAAGACGCTCGGCGTCAACGCTGAGTGGATCGAGGTCTTCATCGGCACGAAGACCCGGCACTTCGCCCGCGACCTGGCAACCGGCACCGTGCGGTGGTCGCTGGCCGATCTGTGTGCGGAGGCGGCCGGGAAGGCCCTGGCCGCGCCCGGCGTCGACCCGCAGGACATCGAGTTCATCGTGCTCGGCACGGCCACGCCCGACACCCTGATGCCGGCGACCGTCAACCACGTCGCCGACCAGCTCGGCCTCGACCAAGTGCCCACCTTCCAGCTGCAGTCGGGCTGCGCGGGCGCCGTACAGGCACTGAGCGTCGCACGCAGCATGATCGCCTCCGGCGAGTACCGCACCGGCCTGGTCATCGGCGGCGACGTGTGCAGCAAGCACCTCGACCTCCAGCGCGACCTGACCGGCGCCGCCCCCGGCGACCTCGTCAACTTCGTGCTCTTCGGGGACGGAGCCGGCGCCGCGGTGCTCACCGACGAGCCGCGCGGGCAGCGCGTAGCCCTGCGCGAGGTCCTCAACCGCTTCACCGGTCTCGGCCGCGAACCCGGCCAGGTCATCGAGTGGTTCGGGCTCGCCGACCGGCACGAGGACCGGCAGGCGCTGCGGGAGGACTACAAGGCCATCGAGGAGTCCGTCCCGGTGATGGCGGTGGAGATCCTCTGGGAGCTGCTCGGTGAACTCGACTGGCAGGCCGAGGACTTGGACTACCTGCTCCCGCCGCAGCTCTCCGGCCGCATGACCCGGCTCATCACCGAACAGCTCGACGTCCCCACCGCGCGCGAGGTGTCGTGCGTGGCGGAGACCGGCAACAACGGCAACGCACTTCCCTTCCTGCAGATCGAGAAGCTGCTGGAGCAGATGACCGACGGGCAGAAGGCCCTGGCCGTCGCCATCGAGTCCAGCAAGTGGATCAAGGCCGGTTTCGCCCTGGAGAAGACCTCATGACCATCAGCAGCACCGACGGATTCACCCTCGAGCACTTCACGCACCTCGTCCAGGACGAACTCGGACTCCCCGTCACCGAGGGGCAGTTGAGCACCGACTTCGACGAACTCCCCGACTGGGACTCCCTCCACCTCCTCAAGCTCGTCACCGCCTTGGAGCCCGCCGCCGGACGGTCCGTTCCGGTCGGCAGGGTGCTGGAGGCCCGCAGCCTGAAGGAGATCTACGACCTGGCGGTGTCCGGTTGACCTCGCGTGAGAGCGGCGGGGCGCGCACCCACACGGAGCGTGGGCGGCGCCACACCCTCTTCTTCCTCGAATGGGCCGCCCAGCAGCGTCCCGTGCACCTCGACACCGACATCGACATGACCCGCGTCCAGCAACACCGCGCGGCCGCCCGCGCCCGGGGCGAGCGCTACTCGGTGGTGAGCTACCTGCTGTACGCGGCGGGACG
>NZ_JACBXA010000282.1 GCF_013870515.1 Streptomyces albidus (ex Kaewkla and Franco 2022)
GCGAGCACGGTGCTCGCCTCAGGGGTGACCGTGGGTGCGCTCGCGGCGGTCAATGCCGCCGGCTCGGCACTGGCCCCGGACACGGGCGCTCTGTACGGGGAGTTCTGGGACGAATCCCCTCCCCCCTCACCCCGTCCCGGCCTGCATGCGGAGGCCCGGCGCCGGCTGACACAGGCGCAGGAGGAGACGAGGAGCCGCTCGGCCGGGGTGCTGCGTCCGCCGTTCAACACCACGCTCGCCGTTGTCGCGACGGATGCGGCGCTCACCCGCCCCCAGGCTCAGAAGATGGCGGGTACGGCACACGACGGGCTGGCCCGAGCGGTGCGTCCGGTGCACCTCATGCACGACGGGGACACGGTCTTCGCGCTCTCGACCTGCGAACGCCCGCTGGAGGGCACGGAGTTGAACGATCTGCTGGCTGCCGGTGCCGACGTACTCACCCGTGCGGTGGTGAAGGCCGTGCTGGCCGCGGAGGGCGTGGACGGACCGGGTGGCGTCTTTCCCTCCTACCGCGACCTCTACGGACGCGATCTCCACGGCGGGCCTGGCGAAGGCTGACCGGGGACGCGGGCGGGGGTTCAGGCTGTGACGCGCACGCCGCCAGAGGCCCCGGAGTCTCCCTCGCTCCCGGGATCTCCCGCGCCCGCGGAGCCGTCCGGACCGCCGTTCGCATCGTCGCGGGAGTCCGCATCGGCCACGGCGTCAGCGTGGACGCCTGCCGCCTTCGTACCCCGGCCCACGGGGCCGGACGTCTCCGCCTGAGTCCCTCCCCTGCCGGCGCGGGTGCCCTTCAACAGGACGACCAGCCCGGTGGTCACCGCCGTACCGGCGGCGATGGCGACGAGGTAGAGCAGCGGGGAGCCGATCAGCGGGACGACGAACACGCCGCCGTGCGGCGCCCGAAGAGTGCTGCCGAACGTCATCGTCAGCGCCCCGGTCACGGCACCGCCCGCCATGGAAGAGGGGATGACGCGCAGCGGGTCGGCCGCGGCGAAGGGAATGGCACCCTCGGTGATGAAGGAAGCGCCCAGTACCCAGGCCGCCTTGCCGTTCTCGCGCTCCGTCTTGCTGAAGAGCTTGCTGCGCACGACCGTCGCGAGGGCCATGCCGAGAGGCGGGACCATTCCGGCGCCCATGGCCGCGGCCATCACGGTCAGGCTCCCGTTGCCGGGGTCGGCCGCCGCGATGCCTCCGGTGGCGAAGGTGTAGGCGACCTTGTTGACGGGGCCGCCCAGGTCGAAGCACATCATCAGCCCGATGAGCAGGCCCAGGAGCACGGCGTTGGCGCCGGTGAGGCCTCCGAGCCAGTCGGTCATGGCCTTCTGCGCGGAGGCGATCGGGGCGCCGATGAGCACGAACATCAGCGTGCCGACGAGCGCCGAGGAGATCAGCGGGATGACGACCACGGGCATGATCCCCCGCAACACGGCCGGAATCGCGACCCGTTGGATCGCCATCACCACCGCGCCCGCGAGGAGACCGGCCGCAAGGCCGCCCAGGAACCCGGCGTTGATCTCGACCGCGACAGCGCCGCCCACGAAACCGGGCACCAGGCCGGGCCGGTCGGCCATGCCGTACGCGATGTACCCGGCGAGCACCGGCACCAGGAAGCTGAAGGCCAGTCCGCCGACCTGATTGAGCAGAGCCGCCCAGCTGTGGGCCTCGGTCCACACGAAGTGGTCGGCGACGGACTTGGCGTCGGCGATCTCGTAGCCGCCGATCGCGAAGGACAAGGCGATCAGCAGACCGCCCGCCGCCACGAACGGGACCATGTAACTCACGCCGGTCATCAGCCACTTGCGCAGCCGTGTGCCGAATCCGTCCCCGGTCTCCCCCGCACCGTCCATGGGCACCGGCTTGCCGGACGCTGCGGAGGCCTCTCCCCGTGCGGCCTTGCCGCGTACTTCTTCGATCAGTTCGGCGGGGCGGTTGATCGCGGCCTTCACGCCGACGTCCACCGTGGGCTTGCCCGTGAAGCGTTCCTTCTCGCGGACCTCCACGTCGTGCGCGAAGATCACGCCGTCCGCCGAGGCGATCAGGGCGGGGTCGAGCCGTTCGAACCCGGCCGATCCCTGTGTCTCCACGACGACTTCGACGCCTGCATCCTGGCCGGCCCGCTGGAGGGACTCGGCCGCCATGTAGGTGTGCGCGATGCCCGTCGGGCAGGAGGTGACGGCGACGACGCGGAAGAGGTCACCGCTGTCCTCAGCCTGCGAAGCGTGGGCGGCAGCGTTGCCAGCCGGCTCCCCGGGCCCCGGCTCGGCCGGAGTGCTCGGCGGCTCCGCTTCGTGCTCCGGCCCGTGCTCGGGCTCCTGCTGGGTGCCGGGCTCTGGAACCGCGTCCGTGGCCGGGCTGGACGGCTCAGCCGCTTCGGCCTTCCCCGCCTCGTCACCGCGTACGAGTGCCGCCGCCGCTTCCGCATCGGCGACCGCGCGGAGCGCTCCGGTGAAGTCCTCGTCCGTCAGGCGCCGGGCAAGGCCGGACAGGATGCTCAGGTGATCGCTGTCGGCTCCGTCCGGCGCGGCTATCAGGAAGATCAGGTCGGCGGGGCCGTCCGTCGCTCCGAAGTCGACGGGCGTGGAGGGCCGTCCGAAGGCGAGCGTGGGCACGGTGACGGACGCGCTGCGGCAGTGAGGTATGCCGATGCCGCCCTCAAGCCCCGTGGGCATCTGCGCCTCTCGGGCCGCCACGTCCGCGAGGAAGCCTTCGAGGTCGGTGACGCGGCCTTCCGCGAACATCCGCTCAGCGAGCGAGCGCGCGGCTTCTTCCTTGGTTTCCGCGGTCAGGTCGAGGTCGACCAGCTCCGCGGTGATCAGCTGGCTCATCGCACGGCTCCATCGGCGTCGCGGGGCAGGGGGCGCCCCAAGGGGTGGTCCAGGGGAAGTTCAGTCGTCACTTCTACGGCTTCGGGGCGCAGGTCGGCGGGCCGGGGCATCTGGCTGCCGGGAAGTTGCACGGCCGCCGCTCCGTGCGCGACCGCTGAGATCAGCGCCCGGGGTCCCGCACCGCCGGCGGCGAGGAACCCGGCGAGCGAGGCGTCCCCGGCTCCGACATCGCTGCGTACGGCAACGGCCCGGCCGGACCCGAAGTACGTGCCGGTGCCGTCGACCAACAACTGCCCGGTGGCTCCGAGGCTTGCGAGTACGGCACCCGCGCCTGCGTCCCGCAGTTCTCCGGCAGCCTTCACCGCGTCGCTCACGGTGGCCAGCGGACGGCCGACGGCCTCGGCAAGTTCGTCGGCGTTCGGTTTCACCACGTCGGGCCGCTCGCCGAGGGCGGCGGACAGGGCCGGCCCGGAAGTGTCCAGCGCGATCCGTATGCCGCTCCTGCGGGCACGGGCGACCAGCTCCGCGTACCACTCGGGGGGCAGACCACGAGGGAGGCTTCCGCAGCAGACGATCCAGGACGCGCCGGCGTCGGCGGCCCGCACGGCCACCGTCTCCACGAGCGTTCCGGCTTCTGCGACGGTGATCTCCGGGCCGGCCGCGTTGATCTTGGTGAGGGTGCCGTCGTGTTCGGCGAGTGAAATGTTGACGCGGGTCGATCCCCGTACGGGCACCCCGGCGACCTCGATACCTCGCTCGCCCAACAGCTGTGCCAGCAGCGCCCCTTCGGGCCCGCCCAGCGGCAGCACGGCAACGGTGCGCCGGCCTGCGGCTGCCAGCGCCCGCGAGACGTTGACGCCTTTGCCGCCCGGGTCGACCCGGTCCGTACCGGCCCGCAGTACGGCGCCGCGGGCCAAACCGGCTATCTCGTACGTGCGGTCGAGGCTGGGGTTGGGCGTGACGGTGAGGACCGTGCTGCCGGCGGGGTCCGCGGTGGCTGCCGCGGTGTCGTCTGTCATGCCGGTCAGACCCGCCTCACCTGTGGGCCATTGGCCTCGATGGCTCGGGCTGCGTCGTCGTCGAGGCCGGTGTCGGTGATGACGACGTCGACGTCTGCGAGATCACCGAATCGAGCGAAGTGCTCCTGCCCGTACTTGCTGGAGTCGGCGAGCAGGACGACCCTGCGCGCCGCAGCCATGACCGCGCGCTTGACGGCTGCCTCGGCCAGGTCGGGCGTGGTGAGCCCGCCGGCGAGGGAGAAGCCGTTGGTCGCGAGGAAGAGGATGTCCGCGTTGATCTCGCCATAGGTGCGCAGCGCCCAGGCGTCGACCGCGGCACGGGTGCGGTGCCGTACGCGTCCGCCGACGATGTGGAGGTCGATGCCGGGGTGGTCGGCGAGCCGGGAGGCCAGCGGCAGGGCGTGAGTGACGACCGTGAAGGCCGCATCCACGGGAAGGGCCATGGCCAGCCGGGCAGTTGTGGAGCCCGCGTCGAGAAGAACGCTGCCGTCGCTGGGCAGTTCGTCGAGGGCGGCGTGCGCGATGCGGTCCTTCTCGTCCGTGGCCGCGCTCTCGCGCTCGCTCAGGTCGGGCTCGAAGTCGAGCCTGCCGGCGGGGATCGCACCGCCGTGGACCCGACGTATGGCGCCCGCGCGGTCGAGCGCCTTGAGGTCCCGCCGGACGGTCTCGGCCGTGACCTGGAACTCCTGCGCGAGCGAGAGCACATCGACTCGGCCCCGCTCACGGGCCAGGCGCAGGATCTCCTGCTGGCGCTCCGGTGCGTACATGTGGCTTCAGGTCCGTCCATGCCCGAACGTGCGATTTCGCAGGCACGCTACGACCACAGAGGCGGAATGTAAACACACTCGGACACATGAACAGACAGAGACGGACATCGGAGATGCCCGTACGCCGCCGAAGCTGAGGTCGAAGGCGGCGCAGAACACGGCGGCGCAGAAAAGAGCCCCGGCGCTCGGGGGAGGGCACCGGGGCTCGTTCTGGGGGGCGGCTCATGACGGTCATGAACACCGCCGCTGTATTCGGTTCTTGGTCGTCCCGTCGTTCGGAGCTTCGTCACGCCGCGGCGTCGAAGCCGGTGTCCGAGGCCAGCTTCTTCAGCTCCATGAGGGCATGCTTCTCGATCTGCCGGATCCGCTCACGCGTCAGGCCGTGCTGCTTGCCGACCTCCGTGAGCGTCCGCTCGCGCCCGTCGACCATTCCGTAGCGCGCCTTGATGATGGAGGCGGTACGGGTGTCGAGCCGGCCGATGAGCCCGTCCAGCTCCTCACGGCGCAGCAGCGTCATGACCGACTGCTCCGGCGAGGCCGCGGAGGTGTCCTCCAGCAGGTCGCCGAACTGCGTCTCGCCCTCTTCGTCGACGGACATGTTCAGGCTGACCGGGTCACGTGCCCAGTCGAGGACGTCGACGACGCGCTCAGGCGTGGAACTCAGCTCTGCGGCGACCTCGGCGGGCTCGGGCTCGCGCCCGTTCTCCCTGTTGAACTCGCGCTGGACACGGCGGATGCGGCCCAGCTCCTCCACCAGATGAACGGGGAGCCGGATCGTCCGCGACTGGTCCGCGATCGAGCGCGTGATGGCCTGACGGATCCACCAGGTCGCGTACGTGGAGAACTTGAAGCCCTTGCGGTAGTCGAACTTCTCCACGGCGCGGACCAGACCCGCGTTGCCCTCCTGGATCAGGTCCAGCAGGGGCAGGCCGCTGCGTGGATACCGCCGGGCGACGGCCACCACGAGACGGAGGTTGGACCGGATGAAGACATCCTTGGCACGCTCCCCCTCGGCGACGATCGCTTCCAGCTCGTCGCGGGTCGCGGTTGCGCTTGCGGAGTCGGCGCTCACCGGCTCCTCGTCCTGGTCCAGTATTCGGCGGGCGAACACCCCTGCCTCGATGGCGAGCGACAGCTCGACTTCCTTTGCCGCATCGAGCAGCGGTGTACGTGCTATCTCGTCGAGATACATGCCGACCAGGTCGCGGTCCGCAACTTCACTGCCTGCGGCGCGAACACTGCTTGCCGCGTCAGTGGCACCGGTCGCGGTGGCCTGACGACGGGCGACGGCACGGGTTGCCATGCGTGCTCCCTTGTGAGTGGACTCAAACTGGTCGGTGGCGTTGGTAAGACACTCTCCGGGTGCCCCCATCCGTAGGAAACAACGAGTGGAAACCGGACTTAATTCCCAACCGCTGAGTCATTTTCCTGATCATGCAGTACCCTGTCTGGCCACCTGGAGGAGTCAAGGGTGAGCGAGACCTCAGAGATACTGGTCAGAGTGGGCGCCGAGCAAGATCTCGAGGCGCTGACCGACATCTACAACCACTACGTCCGTGAGTCGTCGGCCACCTTCGACACCGAGCCGTTCACACCCGAGGAGCGGCGTGACTGGCTTCTCTCTCACATTGAAGACGGCCCATACCGCCTGATGGTTGCCCAGCGGCGTCAGATCGCCCCCGCCGATCCAGCACGCGGGGGCCTCTCAGGACGCCCCTCCGGCGCATCGGCCGCCGCTCCCGCCGGAACCGGAGCCTGTGGGACCGCATCCGGCCAAGTTCTCGGCTTCGCCACCAGCAGCCAGTTCCGCCCGAGGCGCGCCTACGACACCTCCGTCGAGGTGAGCTGCTATCTGGCGCCCGGCGCCGTCGGCCGCGGGCTGGGCACCCTGCTCTACAAGCACCTCTTCGAGGAGCTGGATGGGCAGGACCTGCACCGCGCGTACGCCGGAATCACCGTGCCCAACGACGCCTCCGTGCGCCTCCACCAGCGCTTCGGCTTCGAACTCGTCGGCACCTACCGCGAAGCGGGCAGGAAGTTCGGCCGCTACCACGACGTGCAGCGCTACGAGAAGGCGCTGGGCTGCTGACCCCGCCCGCCCCCGGACTCCTGACGAACCAGCACCGGGCCCATGACCTGATGCAGGTCATGGGCCCGGTGGCCGGCCCGTCGGGTGCCGGGCCGGCCGGCGCGCCGTTCTGATCAGTGCACCATCACCGGCG
>NZ_JACBXA010000283.1 GCF_013870515.1 Streptomyces albidus (ex Kaewkla and Franco 2022)
CCGCCGCCGCCGATGAAGTCGGGCGGCAGCGTGATGTCGGGCCAGGGTTCGTCGTCGTCATCGTCGTCGTCCGGCGGCTTGGGCTTGTCGCGGCCCTTGTCGTCGTCGATCGGGACGTGGTTGAAGGCCGGTGCGGGTTCGCCGGACAGCGCGCCCGACATCGCGTCCCGCCAGATCGGGCCCGGCACTTCACCGCCGAAGACCTTGGCGTGGTAGACGCCGCCGATCGAGATGTCGGTCATCTGCGTCTTGTGAGCGGGGTCGCCGACCCATACCGCGCCGGACATGTTCGGCGTGTAGCCCACGAACCATGCGGCGTAACGCTGGTCCGTCGTACCGGTCTTGCCCGCGCTGTCGCGGCCGCTCAAGCCGGCCTTCTGACCGGTGCCGTCCTCAACGACGCCGCGGAGCAGCGAGTTGACGGTGTCCGCCGTGCGCTGGCTCATGGCGCGCTCGCACGAAGTTTTCGGCACGGGCAGCTTCTTGCCGCGTGCGTCGGTGATGGACTTCACCGCGACGGGGGTGCAGTGCACTCCGCGATTGGCGAAGGTGGCGTAGCCCTCGGCCATCGTCAGCGGCGACATCTCCTGGGTTCCCAGGGTGATCGAGGGCACCTGGTCGATCTTCTTGCCGTCGGCCCGCTCGATTCCCATCTTCTGGGCCATCTCGGTCACGGGGCAGACGCCGGTCTCGCTGATGAGGGAGACGAAGTAGGTGTTGACCGACTTGGCGGTGGCCTCCTTCATCTCGTAGGGGCCGACCTCCCGGCGGTTCTCGTTCTCGACGGGTGCGCTGCCGCTCCACTGGCCCTTGCACGTCTGAACCGGGGACGGATACTGCATCTTGTACGGGGCCGGGTACTTCTTGTAGACGCTCATGCCCCGCTCGAGCGCCGCCGCCGCGATGACCGGCTTGAAGGTGGAGCCGGGCTGGTAGCCGGCGCCGCCGCCCATGTTCTGGTCCACGGACAGGTTGATCTGCGTCTCGTTCTCGCCGAAGCCGTACGGCCGCGACTGACCCATCGCCAGGATCCGGCCGGTGCCGGGCTCGACGATCGACGAGGCCGTCGCCACCTTGTCCGACTTGTTCACGTGCTTCTCGACCGAGGACTCGACGGACTTCTGCGCCTTGGGGTCGAGGGTGGTCCTGATGGTCAGGCCGCCCTGGTTCCACCGCTTGGCGCGTGCCTTGTCTGTCTTGCCGAAGGCCGGGTCGTTCAGGACGACTTCGCGCACGTAGTCACAGAAGAAGCCGGCGCCGTGCGAGGCGGTGATGCAGCCGTTCTGCGGCTTGCTGACCTCGAGACCGAGCGGCTTGTCCTGCGCCTTGCGTGCCTGCTCCTCCGAGACGTGTCCCAGTGAAGCCATGCGCGCCAGCACGGTGTTGCGCCTCTTCTTGGCCGCGTCCTCATGCTGCACGGGGTCGTAGCGGGCCGGTGACTGCACCAGCCCGGCCAGGAGCGCGGACTCCTGCAGGTCCAAGTCCTTTGCCGGCTTGGAGAAGTAGCGCTGTGCGGCGGCTTCGATCCCGTACGCCTGCTGCCCGAAGAAGGTGATGTTGAGGTAGTTCTCAAGGATCTTCTTCTTGCCGAGGCTCTCCTCGACCTGTATCGCGTACTTGAGTTCCTTGATCTTCCGGCCGATGGTCTGCTGGGTGGCCTGGGCGACCTTGTCGGGGTCGTCCCCGGCCTCCTCCACGAAGACGTTCTTCACGTACTGCTGGGTGAGGGAGGAGGCACCCTCCTCGACCTCACCGTTCTGCGCGTTCTTGTTGAGTGCGCGGAGCACGCCCTTGAGGTCGACGGCGCCGTGCTTGTAGAAGCGGGCGTCCTCGATCGCGACGATCGCCTTGCGCATGGTCGGTGAGATCGCCTGGAGGTCGACCACGGTCCGGTCGCGCGAATAGATCTTCGCGATCTCGCCGCCGTCGGCGTCCAGGACGGTGGTGCGCTGACTCAGCGGCGGGCGCTTGAGGTTGGTGGGGAGTTCGTCGAAACCCTCGACGGTGCCCTTCGCCGCAAGCCCGAGGCCGCCGGCCGCGGGCAGCGCGAGCCCTGCCATCACCGCACCCGCGAGCACGCTGACGCCTAGGAACTTGGCGGCCTGCTGCGGTACGGACACACCTCCGCCGCCCGAGCGCTTCTTCACCATGGCGGTCAGCCTACGTTCTCAATCGCCGGACAGGGGAGGCTCAGTTCGCCTAAGCTGGCGGACGCATCGAACCTCACACCGTCATCGCGGCTTCGCTCCGTCACATCCTTTCGGTCACTCCTGTGAGTGATGAGGCTTGTCCGGAACAGCGCCAAGTGTCGTGATGTGTCCGGCAAGTACTCCCCACCGCACAGTCGGATTCCTGCTGAACCGCACAGGTCCAGGTTGTCACCGACTCACTCCGGTGGGTGATCTGCTGCGCACACGTAGTCCGTTCGGGCCATTCAAGATTGGGCCCGCTGGGGGTGTTGCGCCCTGCCTGCCTTCCGTAACGTCCTCAACTGGCAACGGTGAATATGCCGTTTGCCGCCGTGGGGGAGCCTCGATTCGGGAGAGGACGGCGCCGGCTATGGGCTGGGTAACCGACTGGAGTGCGCAGGCAGCCTGCCGCACTACCGATCCGGATGAACTGTTCGTGCAAGGGGCGGCTCAGAACCGCGCCAAGGCCGTCTGCACCGGGTGCCCTGTGCGCACCGAGTGTCTGGCGGATGCTCTGGACAACCGAGTGGAGTTCGGTGTCTGGGGCGGAATGACCGAGCGGGAGCGGAGGGCGCTGCTGCGCCGCCGCCCCACGGTCACTTCCTGGCGCCGCCTGCTTGAGACGGCACGCACTGAGTACGAGCGTGAAACGGGTGGCGTGCTGCCCTTGGACCTTGAGGAGGCGAAGGACTACGCCTTGAACGCCGTGAAGGACTACGCGGCAGCCGGCTGACCCCACGGGGTCGGGCAGGGCACCGGGGCGGGCGCGGTCGCACGGGCCGCGCACCCCGCCGGCACTGCCGTCCGGGCAGACCAGCCTGGACGGGGCGCCCTGCCAGGCGCGTTGAGCGGCAGGACGTACCGGCAGACGCCGGGGCGGCCGTAAGCCGTGCCGGCTGCGTCCGACTCCGTAACGGCGTCCGTGGTGTCTCCGTGCAGGGCCTGGTCAGTTCCGGTCAGGCAGCGGCCACCCCCGTCGACGACGAACGAGGCGATCCCCCGCCGGACCGTAACCCCCACCGGTCACACGGCGGGACGGCCTGATGTCGTCGTTCCGGGGCGAGCCGTCTCGCCGGCCAGTTGGCGCCCGATCGCGCGCAGACCGTCCAGATCGTGTACGTCGGAGGCGAGTGCTCCCACTTCGGCGACCGGCACCTCCGGGTGCAGCGCGGCGAAGCGGTCTCTCGTGCGCCGCTCGCGAGTCAGCAGCCGCATGCGTTCAGCGTGCAACCGCAGCAACGCCGCGGCGAGCTGCTCCGTCCCGTCGGCCGACTCCTCGACGGATTCGGGCCGTCGCGCGGAGTCGGACAGGTCGGATGAACCTGGCGGATCTGTGAAGTCCTCGTCGGGCTGCTCGGCTTCGTGCTGCCCGTCAGTGACGTCTGTGGAGGCGCGCCCGGGGGAGGGGGCGCCGTCCTTTCCTCCCTTCCCGTGACGTCGATCGACAATGCCGCCCATTTCAAGATTTTCCGCCGCGGCCAGCGCCCGTTCCGCGCTGAGCCCGGCCGCGCCGCTGCCGTGCACCCGGTTGAGCACGAGACCCGCCAGCGGCATGCGGTCCTCCGCGAGCCGTTCCACGAAGTACGCCGCCTCGCGCAGCGCGTCCCGCTCCGGCGCCGCGACCACCAGGAATGCCGTGCCGGGTGCCTGGAGCAGTCGGTAGGTGGCGTCGGCGCGGGTGCGGAAGCCGCCGAACATCGTGTCCATGGCCGCCACGAAGGTCTGCACGTCGCGCAACAGCCCTGTGCCCAGAAGCTTGTTGAGCGCGCCGGTGAACATCGACAGCCCGGCCATCCCCAGATTGACGAACTTCATCCCCGCGCGCCCGCCTGCCTTCGCCGGCGCCATCAGCATCCTGATGAACCGGCCGTCCAGGAACGAGCCCAGCCGCTTCGGGGCGTCCAGGAAGTCCAGTGCGGAGCGCGACGGAGGGGTGTCGACGACGATCAGGTCCCAGCCTTCCCCGTGTCCGTCCGTTCCTGGGGAGTCCCCGAGGGCGCTCAACTGCCCCAGCTTCTCCATCGCCATGTACTCCTGCGTCCCCGCGAAGCCCGCCGAAAGCGACTCGTAGAAGGGGTTGTTCAGGATGGCGTGGGCGCGCTCGGGGTCCGCGTGGGCCTCGACGATCTCGTCGAAGGTCCGCTTCATGTCGAGCATCATGGCGTGCAGTTCGCCGCCGTTCCCCGCGTCGACGCCGGGAACGGGCCGGGGGGTGTTGTCGAGTTCGGTCAGCCCCATCGACTGTGCGAGGCGCCGCGCCGGGTCGATGGTGAGTACGACGACCTTCCGGCCGCGCTCGGCCGCCCGTACGCCCAGCGCCGCGGCGGTGGTCGTCTTGCCGACGCCTCCGGCTCCGCAGCAGACGATGATCCGGGTCCCGGGGTCGTCGATGAGCGGGTCGACGGCGAGCGGCAGGTCCGAGGCGAGCGGGTTGCCCTCGGGGCCGTCAGGGCCGCCCTTTGCGGCCTGCGGCTGCCGGGACGTCTTCGGCGAGCCCTTCGCCGGAGTCTTCGCCGAGATGTCCGTCCCGGTCCTGCTTGAGGTCTTCGGTGTCATGCCGCCTCCCTCGGTGGTGGCAACTGGTCGCGCAGGTCGGCCGCCAGGTGGTAGAGACCCGCGAGTTCGATCCCCTCGCCGAGCAGGCCGAGTTCGTAGACCGGCATGTCGAGATCGGCCAGCGCGGCGCGCTGTTCGTGCTCCAGCCCGACCCGTTCCGCGTGCTCCCGCGCCTGCTCGAGCAGCGGTGACACGAGCCGGTCGGCGCGAGTGAGCCCCGCGCGGCGAAGGGCTTCGCCCAGTTCGGCTGCGGAGGTCTCGCTCCCGGCCTCGTCGAGCAACTCCTCGTCGACCAGCTGCGGACGCACCATGTTCACGAGGGCGGCGCCCACGGGCAGCCCTGCCGCGCGCAGTTCGGCCACGCCGTCGACCGTCTCCTGTACGGGCATCTCCTCCAGCAGCGTCACCAAGTGCACGGCTGTCTCAGGAGACTTCAGCACCCGCATCACCGCCTGCGCCTGGTTGTGCACCGGGCCGACCCTCGCCAGACCGGCCACCTCCTCGTTGACGCCGAGGAAGCGGGTGATGCGGCCCGTGGGCGGCGCGTCCATCACCACCGCGTCGTAGACCCGCTGTTCGTTCTTGTCGCGCCGCCGCACCGCCTCGCACGCCTTGCCGGTCAGCAGTACGTCCCGCAGCCCAGGAGCGATGGTCGTGGCGAAGTCGATCGCGCCGAGCTTCTTCAGCGCGCGTCCCGCGCTGCCCAGCTTGTAGAACATCTGGAGGTAGTCCAGCAGCGCCCGTTCGGGGTCTATCGCCAGCGCGTACACCTCGCCGCCGTCGTGCGCGACGGCGATCTTGCGTTCTTCGTACGGCAGCGCTTCGGTCTCGAAGAGCTGCGCGATGCCCTGGCGCCCCTCGACCTCGACGAGGAGAGTGCGCCTCCCTCCACTGGCCAGGGCCAACGCGAGTGCGGCGGCGACCGTCGTCTTGCCGGTCCCGCCCTTGCCCGTGACAACATGCAGCCTGCTCACGCCCGCGAGCCTAACCAGCGAAGCGACGGGCTACGCTCGGCACCATGACGAAGTGGGAATACGCGACAGTGCCGCTGCTCGTTCACGCGACCAAGCAGATCCTTGACACCTGGGGCGAGGACGGCTGGGAGCTCGTCCAGGTCGTGCCGGGCCCGAACAACTCCGAGCAGCTGGTGGCCTACCTCAAGCGGGAGAAGCAGTGAGCATCGAATCGAGGCTGGCCGAGCTCGGGATCACGCTGCCCGACGTGGCCACCCCCGCCGGCGCGTACGTCCCCGCGCTCCGCAGCGGGCGGTACGTATTCACCGCCGGCCAGGTGCCGTTGGTCGAGGGCAAGCTGCCGCTCACCGGCAAGGTCGGCGGCGAGGTGACGCCGGAGGAGGCCAAGGACCTGGCGCGCACCTGCGCGTTGAACGCCTTGGCTGCGGTGAGTTCGGTCGCGGGCGGTCTCGAGCGGATCGTACGGGTGGTCAAGGTCACCGGATTCGTCGCCTCCGCCCCGGACTTCACCGGTCAGCCCGGAGTCATCAACGGCGCGAGCGAACTGCTCGGCGAGGTCTTCGGCGACAAGGGCGTGCACGCGCGGAGCGCCGTCGGCGTCGCCGTGCTGCCGATGGACGCGCCGGTCGAGGTCGAGATCCAGGTGGAGCTGGCCGACTGGGCGGATTGAGCCCACGGGCGGCCGGACAGCCGGCCGCCCCGCACATCACCGAGGGCACCGACCTGGGGATGTGCCGGGAGCGGGTGGGGGAGACGTCCACGGGAGAGGGCCCGTAGCATCCGCCCATGTCGTCCTCCACGAACGGTCAGTGGTATCCACCGCAATGGCCCGAACGCATCCGCGCTCTGGCCGCGGGTGAGCTCACACCTGTGACCCCGCGGCTGGCCGCGACAGTCATGCTGCTGCGCGACAGCGGCGGCGACGGTGACACCGGCGGTGACATCAGCTCTGCCGGCGGCGCCGACCTGAGCGGTCCAGCCGCGGCCGGTGACGCCGGCGCACAGGGCCTCTCCGTGCACATGCTGCGCCGCCGCACCTCCATGCCCTTCGCCGGCGGCGCCTACGCCTACCCGGGCGGCGGTGTCGATCCGCGCGACGAGCAC
>NZ_JACBXA010000284.1 GCF_013870515.1 Streptomyces albidus (ex Kaewkla and Franco 2022)
GAGTACGGCAGCGGCGGCGTAGCACAGGGTGTAGCGGCGTGCGGTCTCGAACGCTGCGGGCGGCACGTCGCCGACGGGCTGCGGTGCTTCCGCCATGTCGTTGTGGAGGCGCCCCGCGACGGCCAGCAGCCGCTCGGCCGCTGCGGCTGCCTCCGCGCGTGCGGGGTTCTCGGCGGCCTGGCGTGCCAGTTCGGCCGCGGAGTCCTGGAGGGTGGCGAGGACGCCGCTGCCGCGACGCGCCACGAGCGACAGCGCCGCCGGGTCCATCTCGGGAAGGGGCACCGACAGGTCGTAGGCGGCCGACGCGCCCGCCGCGTCCCCCGTGCCTCGCCGGTAGCAGCGAGCGAGGGAACGGAACTGGCTCACCAGGGAGTTGAGGTTGACGAGGGTGTTGCCGTCGAAGAGGCCCACGATGCGGTGGTCGCGCTCCACCTTCTGGAACATCCCGCCCGCGTGGACGCCCTTGAGGAAGGCGCGTGCACCCAGAAGCCGGGTCAGTGCAGCGAGGACGTCCTCCGTTCCGCTGGGCAGCAGGTACTTCGTGACCGCCGCGGTGAGGCTGAGCTCGCCCGTCAGGGTGTGCACCGCTCGTGAGGCGACCACGGCCAGTGCCTCGTGCAGCAGCACGTCCGCGGCGGCCTCCGCCAACACCCGGCGTGCCTGCGGGAGTTCGACGAGTCGGCGCCCGTACAGCTCGCGCTCCTCGACGAAGTCCGCGGCCAGGGACAGCCCGTGGTCGGCGGCGCCCAGCGACAGCGCCGCGCACATGGTGCGGGTCAGCTGCAGTGCCTTCAGCACGGTCTCGATGCCGCCGCCCTCGGTGCCGATCAGCGCCTCGTCGGGCACGTGCGCACCGTCGAGGACGATGCCGGAGATGTCGGCGCCGCGGATGCCGTGTGTGCGTACCTTCGGCAGGTGGCGGTAGGTGCCCTCGGCCAGCTTGCGCTTGTCGACCAGGAGCATGCTGAACCCGCGGGGGCCGCCGCCGGGATCGGTGCGGGTGAGCACCGAGAGCATCTCGCCCCGGGTGGCGTTGTTGATCAGCCACTTCTCGCCGCTGACGATCCGCCCACCCCGCCCGTCGCCGGCGGGGTGGCCCTGCACCTCGCCCGCCAACAGGTCGCTGCCGTGGGCGCGTTCGGTGAGCGCGAGGGACACGGGGACGCCGCTCATCACGGCCTCACCGACCCGCCGGGCCTGCCCGGGCTCTCCGGCGACCCACGCGCACACCGCCCCCAGATACGTCTTGCCGTGCCCGACCGCGACGGTCAGGTCGCGCCGGGCGACGCTGCGCATGAGCTGGAGCAGCTGCTCGTAGTCCGAGAGCCGTCCGCCGTGCCGAGTGGGCACGTAGTAGCTGGACAGCCCCCACTTCTCCAGGCCCCGGCAGATCTCGTCGGGGAACTCCTCCTTCTCGTCGAATTCCAGGCAGCGCGCGAAGGAGAAGGATCCGGCTGCGTCCCGCGGGTCCCCGAGGTCTCTGTCGAAGTCCTCCGCCAGCCGGTACGGAAGGTGTTCCACCTCAGACCGCCGGCTCGAGAGAGGGAGCGGGGGCTTCCGCGACGATTCCCCGTACGGCTGGCTCCAGCACCTCGTGCAGCGGCACGAGGGCACCTTCGAGGAAGAGCTTCCGCATCAGCGTGCGCTGGATCTTCCCGCTGGTCGTCTTGCGGATGGTGCCCGGCCGTACGAGGACCACGTTGCCCGCGGGGACGTTGAACTCCCCGCTGATGAGACGCTGGACGCGGGCGGCGACCGGCGACAGGTCGGACCGCACGGCCTTCGCGCGCACCTCCTGCACGATGACCAGGTGTTCGCGGTCGGTCTCCACGGAGAAGACCGCTCCGGAGCCGATGCTCAGGGCCTCGTCACCGATCTGGACGGTGCGTTCGACGTCCTGCGGGTAGAGGTTGCGCCCCGCGAGGATCACCAACTCCTTGAGACGTCCCGTGACATAGAGCTCCCCGTCCTCGATGACGCCCAGGTCGCCGGTACGCAGCCAGCCGCCGGCGTCCTCGCCCACGGTGTCCGCGATGGACGCGTCGAAGATCTCCACGTTGGTCTCCGGGCGCTTCCAGTAGCCGTTCGCGACGCTGTCGCCCTTGGCCCAGATCTCTCCGACGTTCCCGGCGGACAGCTCCCGGCGGGTGCCCGGGTCGACGACGCGCACGTCGAAGTCCCGCACGTGGCCGCTGCTGACGAGCGTCCTGGACGCGGCGCCCTCCTCGGCCGTCGTGAGCTCACCGCGTTCCAGCGCCTCCGCGTCGGCGCTGCGCATGACGGGCGTCGTGCCGCGCGGTGCACCGCTGACGAGGAGGGTCGTCTCTGCCATGCCGTAGCAGGGGAAGAAGGCGTCCGGGCTGAAGCCGGCCTGCGCGAAGCGCCTGCTGAAGGCCTTCATCGTCTCGGCCCTGATCGGCTCGGCGCCGTTGACGGCGCTCTCCCAGCAGCTCAGGTCGAGCGTGGCGAGCTGTTCGTCCGTGACGCGTCGCACGCACAGGTCGTACGCGAAGTTGGGACCGCCACCGATATTGATCTTGTGCTCGTCGATCATCTGGAGCCAGCGGTGAGGCCGCTTGAGGAAGGAGACCGGCGACATCAGTGCGGCGGAGGCGCCCATGTAGAGGGGGTGGAGCAGATGCCCGATCAGGCCCATGTCGTGGTAGAAGGGCAGCCAACCGCCGATCCGGGACCCCGGCTTGGAGTCGACGGCGCGGTGGATCGCCTCCTCGTTGGCGAGCAGGTTGCGGTGGGAGACCATCACGCCCTTGGGGTCGCTCGTCGATCCCGAGGTGTACTGGAGGAAGGCCAGGCTCTCCGGCGTGAGCGAAGGCTCGCTGTAGGCGGCCGGATCGGCGTACCCGTCGGAGTCGGTGGCCAGGCACAGCACGTCGTCCATGCCCTCGGACGCCAACCACTCGGTGATCTGGGGGGCGTTGGCCGAGTCGGTGAGCACCGCGCACGCTTCGGCGTCACGCACGATGCCGGAGACCCGGTTGAACCGCTGGCCCTGCTCCGTCGGCAGCGGTGCCGGTACGGCGACCGCGCCGGCGTAGAGGCAGCCGGTGAAGGCCTTGATGAAGGCGGTGCCCGACGGGTAGAGCAGCAGCACCTGACGGCCGGAGGCGCCGTGTTCCTGGAGCCACGCGGCGATGCGGCGGGACTCCTGGTCGAGCGTCGCGTACGACAGGTGCTCCGGCCCCTGGGTGCCGGTGTCGTCCGGCACGAAGATGTAGGCGTCTTCGGCGCTGTGCTCGGCGGCGCGCGACAGGACCAGTTCCGTGAAGGTGCGGAAGCTTCTCAACGTGGTTCCCTGACCTCTCCGAGATCCGCTGGCTGAGCGCCGGCGAGGGGTTTGCGGATACCCGATGGTGCGTGGGGGCGCTAAGGGGGCGCTTGTGCCCGGGAGTCACGGGAGGCGCACCGCGCCGGTCCGCCTGTACGCGGCTCGGACCAGGTCACACGGGACGCGGCCGGGCTTGGTCAATCGGCCGGGCCGGGTTACGCGGGAGACGCGGCCGGGCTGGGTCACGCGGCCGGGCCGGGTTACGCGAGATTGTCGAGTACCGCCCGGAGGGGGCGGGCGCGGGCCAGCAGGTCGGTGCTGTCCGCCCATTGGTCGGCGCTGCCGGTGAGCGGCAGGGAGGACAGTTCCGGGTCGGTGACCGTCTCCGCCAGTGCGCGGGCGAAGCGTTCGGCGTGGAGCACCATGAAGGGCCTGCCGTGGTACGGGCGGCGAGTGGGCTCCACCGGGTCCGCGAGGCCCGACTCGTTCTGGAGCTGGGCCACCGTCTCGTACGCGTCGCACAGCCGGGCCTCGCGTTCCGGACAGCCCTGCGCCGCCACAGCGCCCCGCAGCGACGGCGTCAGCGTCCGCGCTACCTCCAGCTCGGCGAACGCGCTGCCCAGCCACTTGCTGTACGGCGCGTAGCGGCGCCCGAGCAGCAGGCAGAGGCGCATGAGGTCACGCACCAGCCGTCCGGCGACCACTGCAGAGCCGAGCTCGTCCCCGACTTCGGCGCAGCGGCCCACGAACGCCTCTTCCTGGGAGATCCGCTGCCACTGGCATGCCAGCAGGTACCGCCACACCTGGTCGGGGTACCAGGCCAACATCCGCCTGGCAGCGCCGAGTTCGCCGGTCCCGTCATGGTGGACCGCGCCCGCCGTGACCTCCAGGAGCTTCTGCTGCGGCATCGCCAGCCAGTCGCGGACGGAGGGTCCGGCCAACGCGAGGCAGGGGCGGATGCCGAGCTGCGCGTGCAGCCAGGTCCCGACGTCGTCCACGGAGACGCGGTGATTCACCGGACCGTCCGTCGGCGTCATGAGGCCCACCGGCTCGTGCGGACCGTCATGGTGGAAGTGCGTGGGCCAGCCGCGTACGTGCTTGGGCAGCCGGTCGGCCAGAAGGCGGTGGAGGGCCGCTCCGCTGCGGGCGGCCTCCTCCCGGTCGAGGAAGAGGTTCAGCCGGGGCCCCCACTCGTGGTCCGCCGACCGTGCCGTGTCGTAGCCGAGCACTTCGGATCCGGCGCCCACGCGGGCCGCGGCGTAGCGCAGGCCCGGGTGTTCCGCGTCGAGGACCGGCCGCACCGCCTCCTCGTAGAAGATCCGTGACAGCTCCAGGCCCGGGAGGAATTCGGCGTGATGCGTCGTCATGCGACCACTGTCTCCGACGCGGCGGCGCGAAGAAGCCTGCCGCCCGCCGTGGGGGGATGGCGGACGGCAGGCGGTCGGGGGACGGAAGGCGGTGGGCGGGAGCCGGCGCCCCTCAGGGAGCCGGTTCTCCGGCGGGGATGGATGCCGTGAGGGTCACGTACTCGGGGATCGCGGGGAGTTCGCTCAGGTCGTGCCGGAAGACGAGCTCGCCTTCCGGCGATTCCTCGACCGTCTCGAAGCCGAGCGAGGGGTAGAAGCCGCGCACCCGGTGGTTCTTCGCCGTGGGACGGTACCGGGCGTACACGTGACGTGCGCCGCTCCGGCGTGCGTGCTCCAACACCGCGCTCACAGCTGCCTGTTCGATGCCGCGGGCGAAGACCCGGCAACTGAGCAGCATGTTGTCGATGTGCAGCGCGTCGCCCGTCCAAGTGGCGAGCAGCGCCCCGACGTTGCCGTTGTCCCCGAAGCGGTCCTGGGAGCGGACGGCCAGCACCAGTCGGCTCGGGGAGTCCACGCGCTCGCGGACCTCGGTCTGCTGCAGCCGCTCCGTTGTCATGTTGAACTGGTTGGTGCGCAGGGTGATCTGGGAGACGCGCGCCAGTTCGTGTTCTTCGGGCGGCGAGAGCGCGACCCGCACCTGGAGGTCCGCGAGGTATTCCTCCAGGGACCCGGCGCTGTCGAGGAGGTCCCGGCGTTCGGCGTCGGAGCGGTACTGCCCGGCGCGCTGCCGGTCCTCCGCCGTCAACTCCCGTACGTCGAACCAGCCGTCGGCCAGCAGCGCGTCGATGTGCAGCGCGGGCTCCTCGCTGAGACGGACCACGGCGACCTCGGGGAGGGTCGCGGAGACGAGGCCGCACTCGAAGGACGAGTCGTCGGCGAAGACGAAGGAGTCCACACCGAGATTGAGCCGGGCCGCGATGTCGCGCAGATTTCCGTCCTTGGGCTCCCAGTTGGCGGTGACGCGTACGAAGTCGGCCTCGCGCAGCACCATGTCGGGGTGGTCCCGCAGGACACCGAGGACGGGCTCGGCGTCGTTCTTGCTGCACGCGGCGAGCAGCACGCCCTGGGCGCCGATCTGCCGGACGGTGTGCTGGAAGGCGCCGAACGCCTCGCCGCGGTACGTCGTGGCGGCGGCGATGCCCTCCGGCCCGTCGTCGCCCAGGACGCCGTCCCAGAGGGTGTTGTCGAGATCGACGGCCAGCACCTTCTTGGTGCGTCCCAGGAGGGTCCGGGTGAGGTGGCCGACCTCGCGTGCGTAACGGCCCAGCAGCTCCTCGCCCAGGTGGACCTTGGCGTAGGTGGCCAGCCGCGTGTCGCGGACGGGCCCGCCCTCCGCCACGAGCGGTTCGAGGTCGATGACGTGCAGCCGAGGGTGCTTCAGCGCCAGCCGAAGCAGTCCCGCGTTGAACTCGCGCCACAGAGCGGCCAGTTCGGTGCGGGAGCGGTGGTCGACCAGTTGATGCGTGTGGCGGCGCAGCATCGGCAGGGTGTTGAGCACGAGCGTGCCCGTGGCCTCTTCCGCGTAGCGGCCGGCCAGCCTGTCCAGCAGTTCCAGCTTGCTCGCCGTCGCCTCGGCGACGTCCTCCACGCCCCAGGGGGCGGGAAGTTCACCGAAGACGATGTGGGGGTCCAGCAGGCAGAGCGCGAGTTCGGTCTCCGGCGCGTACAACGCGCTGCCGGTGTCGCGCAGATCGCGCAGCCAGGAGTCGAAGTCGCCGGTGACGACCCGCAACGGGATGCCGTGCCGGGCGAGTTGAGCGGTGAGCGCGGGGGTGAGGGCGTCGACGGTCCCGTGGCCGGTGACGGCCGCGGTGACCGCCCGCACCTCGGGGTGGTGCTCCTGGATGTCCTCCACGCGGACCCGGGCGAGCAGCCGCCCTGCCCTGGACAGATCGTTGAACGCGCCGTCGGACTGGGCGAGTTCGGCCAGCAGCCCTGGTACGGAGGGGTAGTCGGAGGCGAGCCGCCCCTCCTCGCGCAGCTCGCGCAGTCGCTCCAGGGGGCCGGTGCGGCCGGCGGCGACGGGCTCCACTGATGCTGAAGCTGGTGCTGTCACGGCTGCTTCCTCACGTAGCTGTCGGTCCGTAGGAAGTGTGGGGACGCGCTCTTAAGCGGGCCTTGTGCCCCTGCCGGGCCTGCGGTGAGGCCTGACC
>NZ_JACBXA010000285.1 GCF_013870515.1 Streptomyces albidus (ex Kaewkla and Franco 2022)
GGCGGCCCCCGCTTCCGCCGGAACGGAGAACGAGCCCGGCAAATCGCGGGAGGAACTGGTCGCCGACGTCTTCGCCTCGGTGCTGCGACTGCCCGAAGTCGCCCCGGAGGACAGCTTCTTCGACCTCGGCGGCGACAGCATCGTCTCCATCCAGCTGGTGAGCCAGCTGCGCAAGGCGGGGCTGGTCCTCACACCGCAGGACGTCTTCGAGCACAAGACCGTCAGGGCGCTGGCAGCCGTGGCACGCGAGACCACACGCGCTACCGGAGGCGAGACCTCGTCCGGAGTGGGCGAGGTCCCGCTCACCCCGATCGTGCACTGGCTGCGTGAACTGGACGGTCCTGTCGACGGGTTCCACCAGGCGGTGCTGCTCCAGGTTCCGGGCGGGCTGCGCGAGGACCTGCTGACGAAGGCGGTGCAGGCGCTCTTCGATCACCACGACGCGCTGCGCCTGCGCCTGGAGAAGTCCTCCGGGGAGTGGAAGCTCGCCGTACGCCCGCCCGGCGCGGTGCCCGCGTCCTCCTGCATCCGGCGCGTCGACGTCACGCAGCTCGGCGGCGACTTCGCCGAGGCCATCGGCCGCGAAGCGGGAAGGGCCAAGGAGGAACTGGACGTCCAGGCGGGCACGATGGTGCGCGTCCTGTGGTTCGACGCCGGTGACGACGCACCGGGCCGGCTGATGTTCATGGGCCATCACCTCTCCGTCGACGGAGTTTCCTGGCGCATCCTGGTGCCCGACCTGGCCGCCGCCTACGAGGCGTTCGAAGCGGGGAACGAGCCCCGGCTCCAGCCCGTGGAGACGTCGTTGCGGCACTGGGCCCGCTCCCTGTCCGCACAGGCGCGGGAGGAGCAGCGCCTCGCCGAACTCCCGTTGTGGACCGAGATGCTGGACACCCCGGGCCCGCAGCTGGCCAGCCGTCCCCTCGACCCGGCGCGGGACACCACCGGGCGGGCGCGTTCACACCTGCTGACCTACGGGGCGGAACGCGCCAAGCACCTGTTCACCACCATCCCCGCCGCCTTCCACTGTGAGATCAACGACGTCCTCCTCACCGCGCTCGCACTCGCCGTCCGGCGCTGCCTCGGCACCGAGGGGGACGTGCTGATCGACGTCGAGGGACACGGCCGCGAACCGGTCGTCCCGGGTGCCGATCTCTCCCGTACGGTCGGCTGGTTCACCAGCATGTACCCGGTGCGCCTCGCACCGGGTGAGGCCGGCGAGTCCACGACCGCGAAGGGCGTGGGCCGTGAACTGGGCCGCGCGCTGGGCCGGGTGAAGGAGCAGCTGCGCGCGATCCCCGACAAGGGCATCGGCTTCGGCATGCTCCGCTACCTGAACCCCGAGACGTCCCTCTCGCTCGCGGCGGCCCCCCAGCGGCACATCGGCTTCAACTACTTCGGCAGGTTCCTGCTGCCCGCTGCCGCGGGGGAGCGCGACTGGGCACCGGCACCGGAGACGACGATGAGCGCGGGGGCCGACGCGGACATGCCGCTGACCCACCCGCTGTCCATCAACGCGCTGACCCAGGACGCACAGGACGGCACGGAGCTGTCCGTCTCCTTCGTGTGGCCCGAAGGGGTCGTCGACGAGGAGACGGTCCGGGACGTGGCGGACGCCTGGTTCGAGATCCTCGACTCCCTGGCCGAGTACGCGACGCAGCCCGGAGCGGGCGGCCGTACACCTTCGGACTTCCCGCTGGTCACCCTCGACCAGGGCGAGATCGACGCGCTGGAGGAGACGCATCCGGACCTGGAGGAGATCCTCCCGCTCTCGCCGCTCCAGCAGGGCATGCTCTACCACGTGCTGCTCGGCGCTCTGACCGGCGACGAGGACGGCACCGAGGAGGGTGACGAGGCCAGGCACAACCTCTACACCGTGCAGCTGTCGCTCGATCTCGAGGGCGCGCTGGACGCGGAGCGGATGCGGGACGCCGGTCAGGCGCTGCTCCAACGCCACGGCAACCTGCGTGCCGCCTTCGTGCACGACGGAATGCGCCAGCCGGTGCAGGTCGTCTGCGGAGACGCCCGACTCCCTTGGCGCACCGAGGACTTGAGCGCGCTGACGGGGGACGGGCTGGAGCGCGAGGCACGACGGCTGATGCGCGCCGAGAGGGGCCGCCCCTTCGATCCGTCCCGGCCGCCGATGGTGCGGATGATGCTGCTGACGACAGGCGAGAACCGCTACCGGCTCGTCCTGACGACGCATCACATCCTGCTGGACGGCTGGTCGTTGCCCGTGATCGTGCGGGAGCTGTTCGCCCTCTACCGGGAGGCCGTCTCAACGGACGGCACGGCGGAGGAACTTCCCGCGATCACACCGTTCCGCGAGTACCTCTCCTGGCTCGAAGGCGTCGACTCCGAGGAGGCGGAGGGCGCGTGGCGCGAAGCGCTCGCCGACCTGACCACCACGACCCGGCTGGCGCCGGACGAGGGCGACCGGGAACCGAAGCCGCCCGCGCACGTCGCCGTCGAACTCCCGGAGGAGACCACGACGGCTCTGGTGGAGATGGCCCGCCGTCACGGGGTGACGCTCAACACCGTCCTCCAGGCCTGCTGGGGCGTGCTGCTGGGCGCCTCCACCGGGAACGAGGACGTGGTGTTCGGGTCCGTCGTCTCGGGCCGGCCCGCCGAACTGCCGGGCGTCGAGACGATGGTGGGACTGTTCATCAACACCGTGCCGACGAGGGTGCGGCTGAACCCGGACGAGTCGCTGGGCACGGTGTTCGTACGGCTCCAGCAGGAGCAGACACGGCTGATGCCGTACCACCACATCGGCCTCGGTGAGATCCGCCGGATCACGGACATGGGCGACATGTTCGACACCGTGATGGCGTTCGAGAACTACCCCATCGACGGTGTGATGGACGAGCCCGCTCCGGGTCTCGCCCTGAAGGGTGCCGGAGGTGACGACGCCCCGCACTACCCGCTGGGTCTGATCGTCTCGGCGAGGGGCGAGCGCCTCTTCCTGCGGCTGGACTACCGTCCGCACCTCCTCGAGCGTGAGCACGTGGAGGAGCTGTCAGCCCGCTTCGAACGGCTGCTGACGACGGCTGCGACCGACCCGGCCCGAAGCGTCGGCGCCGTCGAAGCCGACGCTCCGGATGCGACGGACGCGACGGGCGTGCCGGGCACCGCGCACACTGCGGAGGCGGCGAAGGAGCCGGAGGCCGCCGCCGAGTCCGGCACCGGCACCTTTGAGGACGGCGGGCAGAACGAGGCCAGCGGCATCGGCGTACTGCTGCCGCTGCGCGAGGAGGGAAGCCGTCCGCCGCTGTTCTGCGTGCATCCGGCTGCCGGCATCGCCTGGTCCTACGCGGGCCTCACGACACCGCTCGGCACGGACCAGCCCGTCTACGGCCTCCAGGCGCGAGGTCTGGACGGCACGGAGGTGCTGCCGGCTTCGGTGAAGGAGATGGCCGCGGACTATCTCAAGAAGGTCCGCCAGGTGCAGCCCAGCGGCCCGTACCAACTGCTGGGGTGGTCGTTCGGCGGCCTGGTGGCCCACGAGATGGCCGTGCAGCTCCAGTTGAGCGGTGAGTCGGTCGGTCTGGTCGCGATGCTCGACGCGTTCCCCTCGGGTCCACCGGACTCCCAGAGCTCCCCGGAAACCGTGGGAAGTGAAGGGGAGGGGTGCGAGGCCGACCCGGACGGCGGAGTGGGAGCCGTGCTGGGGCTCATTCTGGAGTTCTTCGGCTACGACCCCTCCGGCTGGGAGGGCGAGACGCTGACGTACGCGCGGTTCCTGGAGGTCGCCCGTGAGCGCACCGGTCTGCTCGCCACCTTCGACGAGGCGCGGGTCGCGGCCATCTGCCGGATCTTCCTGAACAACGGGACGATCGCACGCGCCCACACCCCGGGCCGGTTCGCGGGCGACGCGCTGGTGTTCGCGGCACGCGAGACCGATGTGCAGGTCGCGGCGGAGCTGTGGCTGCCGTACCTGGACGGCGGGAAGCCGGAGGTGCGGTCCGTGGAGCATTCGCACGGCCAGATGGGACGGCCGGACGCGCTCGGCGAGATCGGCCGTCTGCTGCTGCCCCGGATGCAAGGGGACCCGACGGTTCCCGGGAACACCCCGTGAGCGTGCGCCCTGACACGGGCGGCGCGGGCGAGGGGAGCCGGGAGAGCGGCCAAGTGCCGCTCTCCACGGCCCAGTCCGGCATGTGGCTGGGCCAGGCACTCGCGCCGCACTCGGCCCGCTACCACGTGGGCATCGGCGTCGAGGTCTCCGGGACGCTGGACCCGGAGACCTTCGAGTCGGCGTTCCGGCACGTCATCGGTGAAGCGGAGGGGCTTCAGGCCCGCTTCACCGTCGGGGACAGGGGGGAGCCGCGGCAGCAGATCGGGCCGCTGCCCTCTTGGAGCGTGCCGTTCGTGGACCTGCGGGGTGAGAAGCACCCGCTGCGCGCGGCGACGGCGTGGATGCGCGCGGACCTGGCGCGCCCCTTCGACCTCGCCCGTGGCCCGCTCTTCCGCGGGGCGCTGCTCCAGCTCTCGGATCTCAGCGCGTGCTGGTACCTGGGAGCCCACCATCTGATCCTGGACGGCTTCAGCTCCTCCCTCTTCGCGCGTCGGCTGGGGGAGGTCTACGCCGCGCTGGAGGAGGACAAGCCGCCCTCCGCCGGCGAGTTCGGGCCGCTCAGCACCCTGCTGGAGGACGAGTCGGAGTACCGGGCCTCACAACTCGTCGACACCGACCGCGAGTTCTGGCAGGCGAGGACGGCGGACCGTCCCGAAGCGGGTGACCTCGCCTGGTCGCCGGGGGAGTCACTCCCGCTTCCCGGAGCGGACGGCCTCCCGGTGCGCCGAAGCGTCGTGATCCCCCCTGAGACCTGGCAGAAGGTGCAGGACTCGGCTCGCCGACTCGACGTGCGGTGGCCCGCGTTGGTGATGGCGGCAGCGGCGCTGCTCGTGCACGCCCGTACGGGTGGGGGCCGGGACGGCGAGGTGATGCTGGGACTGCCCGTGACCGCGCGGGTGGGCGCAGCCGTCCGCTCAGCACCGGGAATGGCCTCGAACGTGGTGCCGCTGAGGGTTCCCGTCGCGCTGGAGCAGCCGGTGGCGGACCTGGTGCGGGCGGCCGGTGCCGAACTGCGGGAGGTCCTCGGCCATCAGCGTTACCGCTACGAGGATCTGCGCGGCGATCTCGGCCTGACCGGCGGGACGGGACGGCTGTACGGGCTGGCCGTGAACGTGCTGCCCTTCGACTACGGCAGGCTCTTCGCGGGGCGTCCCGCCGTGATGCGCAACGTGGCGATCGGCCCCGTCGAGGACCTGTCCGTCACCGTCTACGAGGACGCGGAGCGGTCCGGTCTGCGCGTCGACCTGGACGCCGACCCCGCCCGCTTCACCGAGGCCGAAGCAGGCGCCGAGGCACGCCGGTTCGCCCGCCTGCTGGACCTCGTCGCCTCGGACCCGGGCCGTCCGGCCGGGTGGCTCGATCCCCTCACGCCCGGAGAGCGGCGGTCCCTGGTGCCGCGCCCCACGGAGGCCGCGTCCAGCCGCGTGCAGAATTCCTCGGGGTGCCTTCCCGAGCTCGTCGAGCGCTGGGCGGCGCGTGACCCCGGAGCCACGGCCGTCACCGCGCCGGATGCGGCGCTGTCCTACGGGGAACTCAACGCTCGCGCCAACCGCCTGGCCAGAGCTCTCGTCCGGCGCGGCGCCGGCCCTGAGCGAATGGTCGCCGTCCTGCTTCCGCGAACGGCGGACCTCGTCGTCGCGATCCTCGCCGTGGCCAAGACGGGCGCCGCGTATCTGCCCCTCGACCCGCGCTGGCCCGACGAACGCGTCGAGACGATCCTCGCCGACGCACAGCCGCTCCTCACACTCACGCAGGACGAACTCTCCGAGGCACACGGCGAGTTGAGCTCCGAGAATCTGACCGACGAGGACCGCGGCGCACCGCTGTCGCCCTCGGACGCGGCCTACGTGATCTACACCTCCGGCTCCACGGGACGCCCCAAGGGCGTCGTGGTCCCGCACAGCGGCGTCGTCACGCTCCTGAAGGACGTCGCCGCCCCGTTCGGCTTCGACCAGGACGACGTGTGGACGATGTTCCACTCCTGCGCCTTCGACTTCTCCGTCTGGGAGATGTGGGGAGCCCTCGCGCACGGCGGGCGGCTCGTCGTCGTCGGCCACGAAGTGAGCCGGTCGCCCAGGGAGTTCCTCGACCTGCTGGCCCGCGAGCGCGTGACCGTACTGAACCAGACGCCCTCGGCATTCCGTTCCCTCGACGCGGCCGACGCGGAGGACGGGCCGCGCGGCCGTGAACTGGCCCTGCGCTACGTCGTCTTCGGCGGGGAGGCCCTGCGCCCGTACCGGCTGCGCGCCTGGCGCGAGCGGCGCGGCCTCGGACAGCCCGGCTCTCCCGCCCTGGTCAACATGTACGGCATCACGGAGACCACCGTCCACGCGAGCAGGCTCGATCTGAACGAGGCCCGTCTCGCCGAACGGGGAAGCCCCATGGGCACGGCGATCCCCGGTACGCGGTTCTACGTGCTCGACAGCAGGCTGCGTCCGGTGCCTCCCGGAACCACGGGCGAGCTGTACGTGGCGGGTGCCGGCGTCGCACGCGGCTACCTCGGCCGACCGGGGCTGACCGCGTCACGGTTCGTGGCCGATCCCTTCGGCCCGCCCGGATCGCGGCTCTACCGGTCCGGAGACCTCGCCAGATGGCGGGCCGACGGCGGACTGGAGTACGCGGGCCGGGCAGACGAGCAGATCAAGGTGCGCGGCTTCCGCATCGAGCCGGGCGAGATCGAG
>NZ_JACBXA010000286.1 GCF_013870515.1 Streptomyces albidus (ex Kaewkla and Franco 2022)
GCCCGTCTGCCCGTAGCAGGCGTGCTGGCCGGTGGTGAAGACCGTGTCGGCGAGCAGCTCGAGCGGGATCAGCAGGCCGGCGATGCGGCCGTAACTCCGCTCGCGGTCGGCGAGGGCGAAGGCCAGCAGGAAGATCACGGCGCCCACCGCGAGCAGCGGGGCGAGGGGGAGCGGCACACCGGAGAGCAGGACGTGGGCGCCTGCGGACAGCGTGACGCACAGCACGGTGAAGAAGACCGCCCGCACTGTCCGTATGCCTGCCGCATCCATGCTCATCGCCGGGAAAGTGTGCCACGAGGAGGGCTAAGGGGTCCCTAAAGGTGCCCGGGATTTACCTGCGCCTCCCTCGTGACTCCGCTTCTGACGGGCCGCTGCCGGACCTTCCGTGACGGACCGCCCGGACCCGCCCGTACCGGCAGCTCCGGCCCGTCCTGCCCTACAGGCCCGGGATGCGGCCGTTGCGGAAGAGATCCACGAAGATCTGGTGGTCGCGACGGGTGATGGCCCCGTACTCGTGCGCGAAGTCGACCAGCAGCTGCGGGAAGCCCTCCTCGTCGGCCGCGATCGCGGCGTCGATGGCGCGCTCGGTGGAGAAGGGGACCAGGGAGTGCCCGCTCTCGTCGTCGGCGGCCGCGTGCATGGTGGCGGTGGCGCGGCCGAGGTCGCCGACGACCTGCGTGATCTCGTCGAGGTCGTCGAGGTCGGACCAGTCGAGGTCCACCGCGTACGGGGAGACCTCCGCGACCAGCTGCCCGATGCCGTTCAGCTCCGTCCAGCCGAGCCAGGGGTCGGCGTGCGCCTGGAGGGCGCGCTGCGAGATCACCGTGCGGTGGCCCTCGTGCTGGAAGTAGCCGCGGATCTCGGGGTCGGTGATGTGACGGGAGACGGCCGGGGTCTGCGCCTGCTTCATGTAGATCACGAGGTCGTTCTCCAGGGCGTCGCTGTGGCCCTCGAGAAGGATGTTGAACGACGGCAGGCCGGCGCTGCCGATGCCGATTCCGCGGCGCCCCACGACGTCCTTGACGCGGTAGGCGTCGGACCGGAAGCGGGTCCTGCCCGGCAGGGTGCCGATGTAGGCGTCGAAGGCTTCGAGCACCTTCGCGCGGGTCGCGGCGTCCAGCTCGATGGCGCCCCCGCCGGGCGTGAACCGGCGCTCCCAGTCGCGAATCTCGGTCATGCTGTCGAGAAGCTCGAAGCGGGTGTTGGACCGGGCCGAGCGCAGCGCGCCGAGGACCGGGCCGCGGGCGGTGTCGAGGGTGAGTGAGGGCACCTCGTCCGCCTTGGCGTCGCCGGCGAGGGCGCTGATGCGCTCGCGGTAGGCGTCGGCGTACGCGCGCACCAGGCCGGTGATCTGCCCGTCACTGAGCGCCTTGGTGTAGCCGAGGAGCGCGACGGACGCGGCGAAGCGCTTCAGGTCCCAGGTGAAGGGGCCGACGAAGGCCTCGTCGAAGTCGTTGACGTTGAACGTGAGGCGGCCGTTGGCGTCCATGTAGGTGCCGAAGTTCTCGGCGTGCAGATCGCCGTGGATCCACACCCGGCCCGTGCGGTCGTCGAGGAAGGGGCCGGCGTGCCGGGAACCCTCCTGGTCGGAGGCGGTGGCGTCGGCGTAGAAGAGACACGCGGTGCCGCGGTAGAAGGCGAAGGCGGAGGCCGCCATCTTGCGGAACTTGACCTGGAAGGCCGCCGGATCGGCGGCCAGCAGCTCGCCGAAGGCGGTCTCGAAGACCTCCAGAATCCGCTCTGCGCGCGCGCCTGTCGCGTCGGCCTGCTGCGTTGCCATGGGGTGCCCTTCTGGGTGCGGTGCCCGAATCGGGTGCTCACCGGAGCTGACGGAGCGTGTCCGAGGATCCTCTCGCACATCCCGGCGCGCGCAACGCTGGGGGAGCGCCCGGAATGCGCTCGCGCGGGGACGCGTACGCCTCGGCGTCCCACGGGAGTTGGAACCCCGGCGCCTCGGTCGGCGGATGTCAGTGCCGGGTCGTAGACTCCGGAACCGTTCCCGCAACATCCGTGCCCGGAGGTGTCCCGCGCCGTGACCCAAGAGCCGTTCACACATCTGCATGTGCACACTCAGTATTCGCTGTTGGACGGTGCGGCGCGGCTGAAGGACATGTTCAACGCCTGCGGCGAGATGAACATGTCGCACATCGCGATGACGGATCACGGCAACCTGCACGGCGCCTACGACTTCTTCCATCAGGCGAAGGACGCCGGGATCACCCCGATCATGGGCATCGAGGCCTACGTCGCCCCCGATCACCGCCGCAACATGCGCCCGGTCAAGTGGGGCACCCCGCACCAGAAGCGCGACGACGTCTCGGGTAACGGCGCGTACACGCACATGACCATGTGGGCGCGCGACCGGGACGGCCTGCACAACCTCTTCCGCGCCCAGTCCCGCGCCAGCCTGGAGGGCTTCTTCCGCAAGCCCCGTATGGACCGCGAGCTGCTCGCGGAGTACGCGAAGGGGATGATGGCCACCACCGGCTGCCCCTCCGGCGAGGTGAGCGTCAAGATCCGTCTCGGGCAGATGGAGGAGGCGGTCAAGGCCGCCGGCGAGTTCCAGGACATCTTCGGCAAGGAGAACTTCTTCGTCGAGTTGATGGACCACGGCATCGACATCGACAAGCGGGCGCGGGCGGGCCTCGAGGAGGTCGCCAGGAAGATCGACGCCCCCTTCGTCGTCACGAACGACTCGCACTACACGTACGAGCGGGAGTCGGCGGCCCACGACACCCTGCTGTGCATCCAGACCGGCAGCAATCTCTCCGATCCGGACCGCTTCAGCTTCGACGGCGCGGGCTACTACCTGAAGTCGGCCGAGGAGATGTACGCCATCGACTCCTCGGACGAGTGGCAGCAGGGATGCCGCAACACCCAGCTGCTCATCGCCGAACGGGTCGACGTCTCAGGCATGTTCGAGACGCGGAACCTGATGCCCCGCTTCGATGTGCCCGAGGGCTACGACGAGGTGTCCTGGTTCAAGGAAGAGGTCAAGCGCGGCATGGCCCGCCGCTACCCCGGCGGCATCCCGCAGGATCGCCAGGACCTGGTCGAGTACGAGATGGACGTCATCATCTCGATGGGCTTCCCCGGCTACTTCCTCGTCGTCGCCGACTTCATCATGTGGGCGAAGGAGAACGGCATCGCGGTGGGCCCCGGGCGCGGTTCAGCGGCGGGCTCGATCGTCTCGTACGCGATGGGCATCACCGACCTCGACCCCGTCACCCACGGTCTGATCTTCGAGCGGTTCCTCAACCCCGAGCGCGTCTCGATGCCTGACGTCGACATCGACTTCGACGAGCGCAGGCGCGGTGACGTCATCCGGTACGTCACCGAGAAGTACGGCGCCGACAAGGTCGCCATGATCGGCACGTACGGCACGATCAAGGCCAAGAACGCCATCAAGGACTCGGCCCGCGTGCTCGGTTACCCGTATGCGATGGGTGACCGCATCACCAAGGCCATGCCGGCCGACGTGCTCGGCAAGGGAATCCCGCTCTCCGGCATCACCGACAAGAACCACCCGCGCTACAGCGAGGCGGGCGAGATCCGGGGGATGTACGAGAACGAGCCGGACGTCACCAAGGTCATCGACGCGGCACGCGGCATCGAGGGCCTCGTGCGTCAGATGGGCGTGCACGCCGCAGGCGTGATCATGTCCAGCGAGAAGCTGATCGACCACGTCCCGGTCTTCTCGCCGAAGAACGACGGCGTGGTCGTCACGCAGTGGGACTACCCCAGCTGCGAGTCGCTCGGCCTGCTGAAGATGGACTTCCTCGGGCTGCGCAACCTGACGATCATGGACGACGCGGTCAAGATGATCCGCAAGAACAAGGACGTCGACCTCAAGCTGCTCGATCTGCCCCTGGACGACCCGAAGACGTTCGAGCTGCTGTGCCGCGGAGACACCCTCGGCGTCTTCCAGTTCGACGGCGGCCCCATGCGCTCGCTGCTGCGCATGATGAAGCCCGACAACTTCGAGGACATCTCCGCCGTCTCGGCCCTCTACCGGCCGGGCCCGATGGGCATGAACAGCCACATCAACTACGCCCTGCGCAAGAACGGCCAGCAGGAGATCACCCCGATCCATCCCGAGCTCGAGGAGCCTCTGAAGGAGGTCCTCGACATCACCCACGGCCTGATCGTGTATCAGGAGCAGGTGCAGAAGGCCGCGCAGGTGCTGGCGGGTTACTCCCTCGGACAGGCCGACCTGCTGCGCCGGGCGATGGGCAAGAAGAAGAAGGAGGTTCTCGACAAGGAGTTCGTGAACTTCCAGAAGGGCATGCGCGAGCGCAACTACTCCGACGCCGCCGTGCAGGCCGTCTGGGACGTGCTGGTGCCCTTCGCCGGCTACGCCTTCAACAAGGCGCACTCCTCCGCGTACGGGCTGGTCACGTACTGGACGGCCTACCTCAAGGCCAACTACCCCGCGGAGTACATGTCGGCGCTGCTGACCTCGGTGCGCGACGACAAGGACAAGTCGGCGGTCTACCTCAACGAGTGCCGCAAGATGGGCATCAAGGTCCTCCCGCCGGACGTGAACGAGTCGGAGGCCAACTTCACCTCGAGCGACGACAAGACCATCGTCTTCGGTCTCACCGCCGTGAGGAACGTCGGCCAGAACGTGGTCGAGTCGATCGTCAAGTGCCGCAAGGCAAAGGGGAAGTACACCTCCTTCCCCGACTTCCTCGACAAGGTCGAGGCCGTCGTGTGCAACAAGCGCACCGTCGAATCCCTCATCAAGGCAGGCGCGTTCGACGAGTTGGGCCACACCCGCAAGGGCCTGACCGCACAGTTCGAGCCGATGATCGACAACGTCGTGCAGGTCAAACGCAAGGAGGCCGAGGGCCAGTTCGACCTATTCGGCGACCTCGGTGGAGACGACGGCGGTGACACCCCCGGCTTCGGTCTGGACGTGACCTTCTCCGAGGAGGAGTGGGAGAAGACCTACCTCCTCGCCCAGGAGCGGGAGATGCTCGGCCTCTACGTCTCGGACCACCCGCTCTTCGGCCTGGAGCACGTCCTCAACGACAAGGCCGACGCTGCCATCGCCCAACTCACCGGCGGTGACTACTCCGACGGGTCGATCGTCACCATCGGCGGCATCATCTCGGGCCTCCAGCGCAAGATGACGAAGCAGGGCAACGCCTGGGCGATCGCCACCGTCGAGGATCTGGCCGGCTCCATCGACTGCATGTTCTTCCCCGCGACCTACCAGCTGGTCTCCACCCAACTGGTCGAGGACGCAGTCGTGTTCGTCAAGGGAAGGCTGGACAAGCGCGAGGACGTGCCACGCCTCGTCGCCATGGAGCTGATGATCCCCGACCTCAGCGAGGCGTCCGCCAGCGCACCCGTCACGATCACCATTCCCACTGTGAAGATCACGCCGCCGCTGGTGGAGAAGCTGGGCGAAGTCCTCACCCACCACCGCGGTTCCAGCGAGGTGAGGGTCCGGCTCCAGGGCGCCCGCAAGACGACGGTTCTGAGGCTCGACAAGCACCGGGTCACGCCCGATCCGGCCCTGTTCGGCGACCTCAAGGAGCTGCTGGGCCCGTCCTGCATGGCGGGTTGAGCCGCTTCCGGCGCGGGCCGGTACAGGGTTCTGCAAGGAGACGGAGGAGGGCGGCCCCGGGGCTGGGGCCGCCCTCTCCTTCGTGCGCGCCGATGTGCGATGCCCGAGGGCACAGGTGAATCAGACGGATCCTTGTTGACCTCTGCGCATGCAGGGTCAGTTGTGGCCGAAGCGCCGTTGGTGCTTGCGCGCCACGTCGGCGGGGCTCGCCTGGGGCCGCTGCTGCCGGCCCTCCGCAGCACCGCCTTCGGACTTGTTCTGGTCGCGCTCGCCGTTCTCGGCCTTGCTCTGATTACGGTCTTGGTTCCTGCCCTTGGCCATGATCGCCTCCTGGGGACCGTTGAACGTTGGGCCGAATTCAGCCTGGCACGCGGGTAAGAAGCGCGCATTTCGAACAATCGGCGCGAGTGAGTGGGTTCTTCGCGCTGTTGCGTTCCCACCCGGCTTGTGCCGCCACGCCGATGATCGTGGCCCGGCTGATTAGCCCTGTACGGTCGGGCAGACTCGAAGGAAAACGCAGCCTCGGGCTGTGCTCGGTGACCGAGAGTGGGTGGATCGTGGATCGCTGCGTCGTCCTGGTGGATGCGGGCTATCTGTTGGGCGCTGCCGCGAGCCTGCTCGCCGGAGAGCCGATGCGCTCCCGGATCAGCGTGGACCACACGGCACTCATCCGTGGGTTGCGCGAGCGGGCCGAGGCCGACACGCAGTGTGATCTCCTGCGGATCTACTGGTTCGACGGGGCCCCCGACCGGGTGCCGCAGCCCGAGCACCGCAGGCTGCGCGTGATGCCGAGGGTCACGGTGCGGCTGGGCGCCCTGACCAGAAGCGACGGCCGCTGGGCCCAGAAGGGCGTCGACGCGGCGATGCACGCCGAGCTGACCGAACTGGCCCGTAACCGCGCCTGCTCGGACATCGTGCTCGTCACCGGGGACGGGGACCTGCTGCCGGGCCTGATGTCGGCCAAGGAACACGGCGTCGCCGTGCACCTGTGGGCCGTTCAGGCGGCGGACGGCGACTACAACCAGTCCGAGGACCTGGTCGCCGAGGCCGACGAGCGCCGCGTGCTGGACCGCAGCTGGATCACGGAAGCCGTACGGGCGACCGAACCGGCCGGGGTCTGCGCACCGCAGTCCGCCTCCCGCCCGGAGATCGCCGCGATCCTTTCCGCGCCGCTG
>NZ_JACBXA010000287.1 GCF_013870515.1 Streptomyces albidus (ex Kaewkla and Franco 2022)
GCCACGGCCGCGGCGCTGCGCAGCCAGACCGGCATCGCCCGCGCCTTCGAGTACTTCGACAAGGTGACGGTCGCGGCGGTCTCCATCGGCTCGTGGGAGCCGGGCATCTCCACCGTGCACGACATGCTCAGCGACTCCGAACGCGAGCACTACTCCACACTCGGCGTCGCCGCCGAGATGTCCGCGCACCTCTTCGACAAGAGCGGGCGCCGCATCGGCCGGGACCTGGGGGAGCGGTGCATCACCGTCGAGGCGGAGCGGCTGCGGCGCATCCCCGAGGTGGTCGCCATCGCGGGCGGCCAGCGCAAGGCGGAGGCGGTCGGCGCGGTCCTGCGTTCCGGACTGGTGACCAGCCTCGTCACGGACACCGCCGCGGCCGACTATCTGCTGACGGAGGCCGAGCCCGGTCCCAAGCCCGCTCTGGAGCGGGCCGACCCGGACGGCTCCTGAAGCTGCGTCCGAGATGAAGTCCGCCCGCACCGGGGCGTACCGGTGCGGGTGAGGTCTTCACAGGCCGGCGGGTTAGTCTCGATTGCGGCCGTGTCCCCGCGGCCCTCCCCCTGAGCCTCCGGCTCGGGAGGTACCCCCAGCGCACTCTCCGAGGAGACAGGCAGCCATGACCACGCAGCGCACCAAGCTGCCGGGCGTCGGCACGCAGTACGACATCGAGACCCGGGCCGGCCGCCACATCTCCGTCGTCGCCCACCAGGACGGCCGGCGCTTCCTCGGCTTCTACGAGCCCGACGACCCGGACGCCTGCCAGGCAACCGTTCCGCTGGACGCCGACGAGGCCTCGTCCCTGGCCGAACTGCTCGCTTCTGCCGACACACCCAGGGTCCGCGCCAGCGAGATGGACCTGGACCTGGTCACCGAGCGGGTCCCGGTGACGGCCCGGTCCCCGTACCGCGGCCGCCCCCTCGGTGAGACCCGCGCACGTACGCGCACAGGCGCCTACATCGTCGCGGTGCTGCGCCGGACCGGCCCGCACCCCTCACCGGGGCCGGAGTTCCGGCTCGAGGCGGGGGACGCCGTCGTCGCCGTCGGCACCCGGGAAGGCGTCGACGAACTGGCCCGCATCATCGCCGGAACCTGAGCGGACCGTCGGGGCCGGCCTCCCACGGCCGGTCCCGAAATGAGAGAAGGGCCAGGTCGAGCACGTGCACGACACCACTGTTCTGCTGATCGAACTGGGCGCCGTGATCCTCGGCCTGGGCCTCGTGGGGCGCTTCGCGGGGCGCATCGGCATGTCACCGATCCCGCTCTACCTGCTGGGCGGGCTGGCCTTCGGGCACGGAGGTCTCTTCCCGCTCAACGCGACCGAGGGGTTCATCGAGGTCGGCGCGGAGATAGGAGTCATCCTCCTCCTGCTTCTGCTCGGCCTCGAGTACACGGCTTCGGAGCTGGTGACGAGCCTGAAGACCCAATACCCCTCCGGCATCGTCGACTTCGTGCTCAACGCCACCCCCGGCGCCCTCGCCGGTCTTCTCCTCGGCTGGGGTCCCGCGGGCGTGCTGGCGCTCGCGGGAGTCACCTGGATCTCCTCCTCGGGCGTCATCGCGAAGGTCCTCACGGACCTGGGGCGGCTCGGAAACCGTGAGACGCCGGTCATCCTCGGCGTGCTCGTCATGGAGGACCTCTCCATGGCCGTCTATCTGCCGCTGCTGACCGCCCTGCTCGCCGGCGTCGGCGTCGCGGGCGGCAGCGTCACGCTGCTGGTGGCCCTCGGCACCGTGGGGCTGGTGCTGTATCTGGCCCTGCGGCACGGCCGGTTGATCAGCCGCGCGGTCAACTCCGAGACGCCGGAGATGCTGCTGCTCGTCGTGCTCGGTCTGACACTGCTGGTCGCCGGCATCGCGCAGAAGCTCCAAGTATCCGCGGCGGTCGGTGCGTTCCTCGTCGGCATCGCACTGTCGGGGGAGACGGCGGAGAACGCCCGGCCCCTTCTCACCCCGCTGCGAGACCTGTTCGCGGCGGTCTTCTTCGTCTTCTTCGGGCTCTCGACGACCCCGTCCCAGATCCCGCCGGTGCTCCTGCCCGCGCTGCTGCTCGCCGTCGTCACGATCATCACCAAGATCATCACCGGCTGGTACGCGGCACGGCGCGCAGGCATCAGCAGGCGCGGGCGGCTGCGGGCTGGTGGCGGGCTCGTGGCTCGCGGGGAGTTCTCCATCGTCATCGCCGGACTCGCCGTCAGCGTCGAGCCGCGCATCGGGCCGCTCGCCACGGCGTACGTCCTGCTCCTCGTCATCGCGGGCCCGCTCGCAGCCCGTTGGACGGAGCCCGCGGTGGACGTACTGCGCAAGCGGCTGCGACGGGAGCGGCCTGCGGACGGAGACGCGTCCTCCGTGCCCGCCGAGACTCCGGAACCGCTCAAGCGCTGAAGCGTTCCGTGCTCACTGCACCCCCGCGCGATTCGCCGTGGAGCCGGCCGGGGTGGGGCCCCGGCCGGCTCGGGAGCGGACGTACGGGCGCGGGTGCGCGGAAGCAACAGGACTGCGGGAGCCGACGCCCCCGGGAGGGAGCCTCGGCGGGGGTCAGGAGAGGGTCAGCCCCCAGGTGGCGAGCACTTCTCCGATCGGCTGGTAGAAGGTGGACCCGGCGCTCGCGCCGACGATGAACCCGAGAGCCTTGCCGCCGGAGGTGAAGGCCGGACCGCCCGCGTCTCCGGGCTCGGAGCGGGCGCTGGAGCTGAAGAGGCCGCTGACCGTGCCGTCCGGGTAGTTGACCGAGACGTTGACCGCGGTGACCGTGCCGCACGACATGCCGCTGACCCGTCCGATGTGGCACATCGACGATCCGACGACGGGTGACGCGCTGCCGGTGATGTCGACGGCGTCGCCGCTGCCGGTGCCGACCTCGCCGGGGTGGGAGACGGCGGGGTTGGTGTAGCGGATCACCCCGAAGTCGTTGACGGGGAAGGACGTGCCGACCGTGGCGCCGACGGGCACCGTCATGGCGGCGTCCGCATACCAGTTGGTGCCGCCGCTGACGCACTGTCCGGAGGTGATGGCGTAGTCCTCCGCACCGTCGGTGGCGTTGAAGGCCACGGTGCACACGCGTCCGGCGGAGTAGATGGAGTCACCGCCGCGGATCACCGACTGCCGGGCCGCGGAGGGCCGTTCGCTGCTCCCGGCATGGCCGGCGGGCTCGGCCGCGGACGCGGCGGGCACGGCGCCGAGCAGTAACAGCGCGAGGACGGCGGCGCCGGCAGCGGTGCGGGAGAGGGCGGATCTTCGGGAATTCATGACACTCCTTCATGGTGTGACCGCGGCCCGGCGCAAAGCCTGAGGCGCGGGGATGCGGTGGGACCCGCTCATTGTGTGAGAACACCGGCGCACTGCACCAGATGTGTGAATCCACGCTATTCGGAAGGTTGTTGGCCGCTATACCGCCAGAGTGGCCGGATCTGGTGCTTCTTTGTTTGCGTGCTTTTGACAGAAGACTCGACCTTCATTCACAACGCTATCTAGAATGCATCCCGGGACTTCCCACTTGTCGGACTCGCAGAAGATGCCCTGTTTTGCGCACCGCGTATGACAGAGGTTCAGACCACTCTGCTTTCCTTCCGAGTGAGGAACCGGGGCATTTTCCACGCCATCGTGTGACCACGGCGTACTACCAGTGCGGACGACGGGGGCGGGGTACGTGAAAAAGGAACAGTCGACCAACTGTTGCGAATCCGGCTTGGAGTTGATACCGGCCGCAATCGGCCTGGGCAACGCGGAAACTGGGGGACAGACCAATGCGTTTTCAACTGCTGGGGCCGTTGAGCATCGCAGACGGTCAGAACGTGGTCGTCCTTCAGCCGTCCAAGCCGACGAGCCTCCTCGCTGCGCTCCTCGCGCACCCCAACACCGTGGTCGCCACCGGCTATCTGCTGCGAGCCCTCTGGGACGATGAGCAGCCGGCGACGGCAAGAGCCGCCCTGCAGACGTGTGTTCTGCGGCTGCGGCGGATCTTCGCCAAGTACGGCATCGCCAACAACGCGATAGAGGCCGTGCCCGGCGGCTACCGGATGCCCGCCGACTCCGCGACCCTCGACCTCGTCCGCTTCCGTGAGCTGGTGAGGGAGTCGCGGGAGACGCAGGACTCCGAGACCGAGCTGTACAAGCTCAAGGAGGCCCTCGCCCTGTGGCAGGGGCCCCTGCTGGCCAACGTCTCCTCGCAGATGCTCCACCGCGACGAGGTGCCGCGGCTCACGGAGGAGCGGCTGCGGGCGCTGGAGCGGGCCTGCGACATCGAGCTTGCGATGGGGCGTTGCCGCCAGGTGCTGGTGGAGCTGTGGGAGGCGGCGCGCACTCACCCCGGACACGAACGTTTCTCCGAGCAGTTGATCGAGGCCCTGTACCGAACAGGCCGCCAGGCAGAGGCCTTTGCCGAGTACCGGCGGGTCAAGATGCGCCTGAAGGAGGAACTCGGCGTCGACCCGGGCCCTTCGCTGCAACGGCTCGAACTCTCCATCCTCCGCGGCGACGACCTGGGGCCGGCGGTGGCGGACCAGATGGCGCTGCTCCCTCCGCCGCCCCCCGCCCTGGACCAGGCTCCCGCCCTGCCGCCTGCCGCCGCTCAGGTTCCCCCTCAGGTTCCCGCTCCGGTGCAGGCCCCCGCAGCCGTACGGACCGTCCGGCCCACACCCGTCTCCTGCTTCACCGGGCGGGAGGCGGACAGCGAAGCCATCGCCGAGCGCCTCACCTGCGAACAGGCCGGCACTCCCGCCTTCGTGGTCATCTCCGGTGCTCCCGGCATCGGGAAGAGCGCGCTCGCCGTCCAGACGGCTCACCGGATCAAGGACGCCTTCCCCGGCGGCAGCCTCGTCCTTCCGATGGCCCGCCCTGATGGAACGCCGGTCACGGCCGACGAGGCACTGGAGGTGCTGGGGCCGCCCGAGAGCAGGGCGAGCCGGTCGCTGCTCGTGCTCGACGACGTGCTCAGCACCGACCAGGTCCGTCCGCTGCTGCCCGCGGCCGAAGGCAGCGCAGTCGTCGTCACGAGCAGACGGGGGCTTGCCGGGCTCGTCGCCACGCACGGAGGGCTCGTCCACCGTCTCGGCACCTTCGAACCCGAGGAGTCACGGCGGCTTCTGGTCAGCACCCTCGGCAGACGGCGGGTCGAGTCGGAGAGCGAGGCAGCCGACGAACTGGCCTCGCTGTGCGGCCACTTCCCGCTCAGCCTGCGCATCGCGGCGGCACGTCTGCTGACCCGGCCCACCCTGCGGATCGCCGACTGCGCCGCCTGGCTGGCCGAGGACCTGCCGGCCCGGCTGGCCCTGGCCGACGATCCCCGCATGTCGGTGCCCAACATCCTCCAGGGCGCGCTGAACCGTCTCGAACCCCGTCTGGCCGAGGTGTTCGTCCGCGTCGGAAGCCATGAGCGTGCCGCGCTCACCGGGGCGGAAGTGGCCGGGAGCCTCGGGAGCGGACCACCGGCGGAGGCCGAGGAGATACTCGAACAGCTCGCGGACGCAGGGCTGTTGGAGGAGGGCCCGCCCGGCCCGTACCGGATGCACGAACTGCTCCGTTGCTACGCGCGTCGAGCTGCCCGTGAGCCCGGCAGGGCACAGCGGGCCGACGCACCGGGCTGAGATCCCTCCAGACCAAAACGCACCGACCGCGCAGCCTCGCCGACCGCGCCCGACCACCCAGGGGTGTCACCACACATGGCCACAGCCGCCTACGAAGCCGTAGCCGCGACCAGACCTCGCATACGCCGAGACGTGCTCTTCACCGAGACGCCGGACGGGGTCCTCTTCCACAACGCCGACGGCGGCTTCCAGCTGACCGCCAAGTCGGCTTACAGGTTCGCCACGTTGATCGTCCCTCACCTCAACGGGCAGCATGCGGTCTCCGAGATCAGCGAGGGCTTCGGCGAGAGACAGCGCGCCATGCTCGGCGAACTCGTCAGGACGCTGTACGCCCGCGGCTTCGCCCGCGACGTCCCGGAACCGGACGGCAAGCCGGGGGACGAGGGCTTCCCGTCACCGGACGCGGCCCGCCGCTTCGCCCCGCAGATCGCCTACATCGACCACTACACCGACGCCGCGGAGCGTGCCTTCGCGCGATTCAGGCAGACGCGGGTGGCCGTACTGGGCGAGGACGACGTCGCCCGCTGGTGCGTGCTCAGCCTGATACGCAACGGCAGCGCGGCCATCGGCGTCCTTCCCGGGCTCGAGCGGGCGGACATCGACGCGGAGGCGGCGGAGGCAGCCGCCGACGAATGCCCCGTCGACATGCCGGCCCTCCGCCTTCCGGGCGGTGAAACCCAAGGCGCGTGGCGGGAGTTGGCGTCGTACGACGTCGTCCTGGTCACGGGCGGGCCCGGTGCCGCGCAGCACCTGTTCCCGCTGCTGCGGGAGGGTATCCCGAAGGGCGTGGCCGTCATACCGGCGTGGTCCTACGGCGAACACGCCGTCATGGGGCCCCTGATGGCGCACGGCCGCGGCGGCTGCTGGTCCTGCGCGCTGCTGCGGCTGGGCTCGGGGGGCTCGAAGGGGAGCGTCGCGGCTGCCGCCGACGTGTGGAGCTCACTCGCGCTGCCCGGTGCCGCTCCTGCGGGCGGACGGCCGGACGGACCGCTGGCCGCGATGATCGGCAACATGCTCGGCTACGAGGTCTTCCGCTTCACGACCGGGGCCCTTCGTGCCGAGACCGACGGCCAGTTGATCGTCCAGGACATGGCGTCCCTCGACGTCACCTCCGAGCCGCTGCTGCCCCACCCGCGCTGCACCCTGTGCACGCAGGCGGA
>NZ_JACBXA010000288.1 GCF_013870515.1 Streptomyces albidus (ex Kaewkla and Franco 2022)
GCGACGGCGGGCACCACCGACACGGGCGCCGTCGACCCCCTGGATGAACTGGCCGACGTGGTACGGGAGTACGGGCAGCGGCTTCCGTCGGGGCCGGCAGGCGGGCGGCTGCATGTGGATGCGGCGTACGGCGGCATGCTGCTCTTCAGCGGTCGGCTGCGCTCACGGCTCGCCGGGCTGGAGCGTGCCGACAGCGTGACCCTGGACCTGCACAAGTTGGGCTGGCAGCCGGTCGCAGCCGGGGTGTTCGTGGTGCCGGACCGGGGCGCGCTGAGGCCCCTGGACCACCGCGCCGACTACCTCAACGCCGATGACGACACGGCTGCCGGGCTGCCCAACCTGCTGGGGCGCTCCCTCCGTACGACTCGCCGTCCCGATGTGTTCAAGGTGGCCGTCACACTGCGCGCCCTGGGCCGTGCCGGGCTGGCGGCACTCGTGGAGCAGACCTGCGATGTGGCTGTGCGGCTCGCCGAACTGGTCGATGCTGACCCGCGGTTCGAGCTGTTCGGCATGCCCGAGCTGTCGACCGTCCTCTTCCGCCCGGCGGGTGCGGGCGCTGACGCGGTCGCAGAGATCCGGCGTCGTCTGCTGGTCGAGGGGCGCGCGGTGCTGGGCCGTGCCGGTGACGAGGACGGGGGTCTGTGGCTCAAGGCCACCCTGCTGAACCCGCACACGGGCCCGAGCGATCTGGACGCCCTGCTCAAGCTCGTGCACGACGCCTGGCCCGCACGAACCGCCGCTCCGGCCACGCCCATTGACGGCTCGCGCAGCGCCCCTCCTGACGGCACCCCCGACGCGTCCCGCACCAGCATCCCGGCCGCGCCCATTGACGGCTCCCGAACCAGCCCTCCCGGCGCGCCACGCACCAGCCCTGCCGACGGCTCCCCCGACGCGTCCCGAACCAGCCCTGCCGGCGCGTCCCGCGCCAGCTTCCCGGCCGCGCCCCCGTCACCTCCCGTGTCAACCGCCCCTGACGCCGCCCAAGCCGCGAGGAGCCGCCGCTCATGACCACAGCCGACGATCACGGTACGAACGGCGTCGCCCGGAACGGGGCCGGGAAGGCGGGGCGTTCCCACGCGTTGCCCGGGCAGCGCACTGCGGCCGGGACGGCCAGGACGAGCGGGAAGGCTGCGACAACGGGGGCTACGGGTGCTTCGGTGCGGCAGCCCCTCGATCTGGCGGGCATCGGCATCGGGCCGTTCAACCTCTCCCTCGCGGCCCTGGCCGACGGCGTTCCCGGTCTGCGCACCGCCTTCTACGAGCAGCGTGCGGGCTTCCGCTGGCATCCCGGCATGCTCATCGAGGGTGCGACGCTCCAAGTGCCGTTCCTGGCCGACCTGGTGACCCTCGCGGACCCGGCGTCGCCCTGGTCCTTCCTCAACTATCTCAAGTCCCAGGACCGGCTCTTCCCCTTCTACTTCGCCGAACGGTTCCACATGGAGCGCGCCGAGTACGACGCGTACTGCCGCTGGGTGAGTGAGGGTCTGGGGGCCGGTGCGGGCCTCCAGTTCGGTCACCGGGTGGATGCCGTGCGGTGGAACCCTGAACGCAGGTTGTTCGAGGTCGACTTCACGCGGCTGGACGCTGAGGATTCCGCGCCGCCCGGCCGTTCGTACGCGCGCAATCTGGTGCTCGGGGTCGGCACCGCACCGCACGTGCCGGAGCCGTTGCGTTCCCTGGCGGCCTCGACGGGAGCAGGTGCGCCGGTCATCCACTCGTCCGACTATCTCGACCACCGTGAGCGGCTGTTGGCGGCCGACCATGTCACGGTCGTCGGGTCGGGCCAGTCGGGGGCGGAGGTCTTCCTGGACCTGCTGCGGCGCCGGCCTTCCGGGAAGGAGGGTCTGCACTGGCTCACGCGCAGCGCCGCGTTCGCACCCATGGAGTACAGCAAGCTGGGCCTGGAGCACTTCACGCCGGACTACACCCGCTACTTCCACGGGCTGGCCGAGCCGGTGAGGGACTCTCTCGTGCCGCGGCAGTGGCAGTTGCACAAGGCGGTCGATCACGACACCCTCGCCGCCGTCCATGACGAGCTGTACCACCGCACGCTGGGCGGGGGCTGGCCCGATGCGGTGATCACGCCGGGTGTGGCCGTCCGTACGGCCGGGCGCGTGGGCGCCACGAGGGTGGAGCTGCATCTGGAGCAGCTGGAGCAGGACGTGCGGACGCGGCTGGTGACGGATGCCGTCGTGCTGGCGACGGGTTACCGCGAGCGTCCGCTGGACGGCGTGCTGGCCTCGCTGGAGCCGTGGCTGCGGCGGGACGCGTCGGGGCGGATCGTCGTGGACGAGCGTTACCGGGTGGTGACGGACCGGTCGGTGACAGGGGCGGTTCATGTACAGAACGCCGAGCGGCACAGTCACGGCGTCGGTGCCCCGGATCTGGGGCTTGCGGCACATCGCAGCGCGGTGATCCTCAACTCCGTCTCCGGGCAGGAGCGTTACCGCCTGCCTCGGCGTACGGCGTTCACGACGTTCGGGCTGCGCCCTGAGGGTTCGCTCGCCGACGGGGCTCCCGGCGTGGCGGTGCGTGCGGACCGGGGGGATGCGCAATTCCGTCCGCTGCGCATGAGTTGAGGCCGTCGGCGAGCAGGCGCCGGAAGCAGCTGACAAGCCTGCGCCGTGGTGGAAGACTGCAGGGATGTTCGATCACATTTCGATTCAGACGCAGGACCCCGCCGCCGCAGCGGCCTTCTACGACGCCGTGCTTGCGCCCCTGGGCGCGGGCCGGGTTCTCGACTTCGGCGACGTCATCGGTTACGGCAGCAAGGCCCCCGCCTTCTGGCTGGGCCCCGCCGACCCAGCGGGGCGCGCCCGCGAAACGCACATCGCGTTCGCCGCCCCCGACCGTGCCACCGTCGACGCCTTCCACAAGGCGGCCGTCGAGGCCGGCGCCGAGGTGCTGCACGCGCCGCGGGTGTGGCCCGAGTACCACGAGACGTACTACGGGGCCTTCGTCCGCGACCCGGACGGCAACAACGTCGAGGCGGTCTGCCACAGCCCTGCCTGATCCCGGCGAGGGCCGGTGCGGGTCTGCAAGAGTGACCGTATGACCTACGACTCCGGTACGTCCGACCCCTCCGTCACCGGCCCTCTCCCCTACGGCACCGCGGACGAGCCGCGAGTCGCCGTGCGCGGCGAGGCCAGCCTCGAGTTCGACCCGGAGATCGCCCGCATCGCAGTGCAGGTGAGCGTGCGAGGCACCGACCGGCGCGAGGCACTGGAGTCGCTGACGCGCCGCAACTCCGAGGTGCTGGAGCTACTCAAGGGCTACGGGGAAGCGGTGGAGAAGCTGTCGACCGGCGCGTTCTCCGTCTCGCCGGAACTCTCGGAGAAGGGCCGCCGGGAGCGCGTGCGCACCTACAACGGGCGGGTGCACATCTCGGCGACGGTGGCGGACTTCACCGCGCTCGGCGAGATGACGACGCGGCTCGCGGATATGGACATGACCACGGTGGACGGGCCGTGGTGGGCACTGCGCACCGACTCCCCCGCCCACCGGGAGGCACGGCAGCAGGCGGTGCGCGAGGCGGTGACCCGGGCAAGGGAGTACGCGGGGGCACTGGGCGCCGAGCTGGTGGCACTGCTGGAGCTCGCGGATCTCGGCGCGGAGAGCGCGCCGCCCCCGGCTCCGGCCGGCATGCGTTCCGCCTCCTACGGCGGGCCGCCCGCCGGGGGTGCCGCACCGGCACTGGACCTGGAGCCGAAGCGACAGAGGGTGCAGGCACAGGTGAACGCCCGCTTCCTGATGACCCGCCCCGCTCTGTGACGAGGCGGTGGCGCAGAGCATCGGTGCCGGTGCGAGAGCAATGGCCGGCCCCGCTCATCAGAGCGAGCGGTTGCCCACTTTATTAGTTGTCAATGTCCCTTCCGCCAAAGGGCATTGACGAGTCATTTGCGCGCCGGTCTCTACCCATGGGTAAGTCGTAGGCTCGGAGCATGCGCCGCGCAAAGATCGTCAGCACACTGGGCCCCGCCACCAACTCGTACGAGCAGATCAAAGCGCTCGTCGACGCCGGTATGGACGTGGCCCGCCTGAACATGAGCCACGGCTCTCACGCCGAGCACGAAGAGCGTTACCACCACGTGCGCAAGGCTTCGGAGGAAGCCGGCCGCAGCGTCGGCATCCTCGCTGATCTTCAAGGTCCGAAGATTCGTCTCGGCAGGTTCCGCGAGGGACCGGTACTGCTTGAACGCGGCGACGAATTCTCCATCTCCGTCGAGGAGATGGAGGGCGACCGTTCCTGCTGCGGCACCACCTACGACGGGCTGGCCGCGGACGTCTCGGCGGGAGAGCGCATCCTCGTCGACGACGGCCGCGTGACGCTGGAAGTGGTCTCGGTGGAAGGCCCCGTCGTGAAGACCGTCGTCATCGAGGGCGGCATGGTCTCCGACCACAAGGGCCTCAACCTGCCGGGGGTCTCCGTCTCCGTGCCCGCCCTCTCCGAGAAGGACGTCGAGGACCTGCGGTGGGCGCTGCGCACGGGCGCCGACGTCATCGCGCTCTCCTTCGTACGCAGCGGGCACGACGTGAAGGAGGTGCACCGGATCATGGCGGAGGAGGGCCGGCACCTCCCCGTCATCGCGAAGCTGGAGAAGCCGCAGGCCGTGACGAACCTGGAGTCCGTCGTCGACGCCTTCGACGGAGTGATGGTGGCGCGCGGCGACCTGGGCGTCGAGATGCCGCTGGAGTCGGTGCCGCTGGTGCAGAAGCGTGCCATCAAGCTCTGCAGGCGTAACGCCAAGCCCGTCATCGTGGCCACGCAGATGCTGGAATCCATGATCGACGCCTCACGGCCGACGCGAGCCGAGGTCTCGGACGTGGCGAACGCGGTGATGGACGGCACCGACGCGGTGATGCTCTCCGGCGAGACGAGCGTCGGCAAGCACGCCGTCGACACGGTGAAGACGATGGGCCGCATCGTCGAGGCCGCGGAGCAGGACGAGCTGGCCAAGGGCCTGCCCCCGCTGACGGAGCACAGCAAGCCCCGCACACAGGGTGGTGCGGTGGCGCGAGCGGCAGCGGAGATGGGCGACTTCCTCGGTGCGAAGTTCCTGGTGGCCTTCACCCAGTCCGGCGACACCGTGCGCCGCCTGTCCCGCTACCGCTCGCCCGTCCCGGTCCTCGCCTTCACACCGGACGAGGCCACGCGTGCGCAGCTCAGCCTGACGTGGGGGGTCGAGTCCTTCCTGGGTCCGACGGTGCTGAGCACGGACGAGATGGTCGACCAGGTCGACGAGCAGCTGATGAAGCTGGGGCGCTGCGAGAAGGGCGACCTGGTCGTCATCACTGCGGGCTCGCCTCCCGGGGTTCCCGGATCGACGAACCTGGTCCGCGTCCACCACATCGGCGAGGACGACTCCCCGAAGCCGTGACGGGGGCCCACTGACCAGGCACCACCTGACCAGGCACGACTGACGAGGGCGTGACGGGAGCCCGACGGGACGTGGCCAGGAGCCGGCCGAAGGCTCGGGCTGTCAGGTCCCGACGCGGCCGTGACAGGTGACGGGCCGTGGCCAGGGGCCGCCTTTGCCCGAGGGGCTGTCAGGTCCTGGCGATCGTCTCGTGGTGGCGGATGACCTCGGCGATGACGAAGTTGAGCAGCTTCTCCGCGAAGGCGGGGTCGAGCTTCGCGCTGACGGCCAGCTCCCTCAGTCTGGCGATCTGACTCGCCTCACGGGCCGGGTCGGCCGGGGGCAGGTCGTGGTCGGCCTTGAGGCGGCCTACGCGCTGGGTGCACTTGAAGCGCTCGGCGAGCATGTGCACCACCGCGGCGTCGATGTTGTCGATGCTGTCGCGCAGTTCGACCAGCTCGGCCCGTACCGAATCCTCGATGCCTTCGGTTGTGCTCTCGCTCGCGCCGCCGCCGCTGGGGCCGGTCGGGGTGCCGTGGGTCTTCGCCATGCTGCCGTTCCAGGTGGGAGTGGTGGTGCCGGGCGGTGCGAGCCTATGCCGACGTCGCCGACGGCGTCGCTTCCTCCTCGCCGGGACCGGCTGTCGCGAACGTACAGTGACAGTGACCGTGAGAACCGGGGGTGGTGTCGATGACGGCACGCGACGCGCAGGGCCGGCCCGCCGCTGACCCCGTCGAGCGCGGATTCCCGCATCTGCAGACCGTCCGCGCCGCGATCACCGCGCTCTACAAGGCGGTCACCTGGGACACCGTGCAGCAGTTCGACAGCAGCGTCGTGCCCAGCGACGTGGCCTTCTCCGACGACGAGGACCTCTACGCAGGTGTGCAGCGCGTGGCGCGCGTCATGGTCCAGCACCTCCGGCTGCCGGATGCGCGGATGATCGTCAGCTTCCGCGAGATGGAGAACGCCGCACACGTCGAACTCGCCGCGGGCCCCGAGTACTTCATCGAGTTGAACTCCCGCTTCAAGCGTCACCGCCGCGACATCGGGGCGGCCCTCGCGCACGAGGTCATGCACGTCTACCTGCACCGCCTGGGCCTGGCCTTCCACGGCACCCGGGACAACGAGATCCTCACCGACACGGCGGCGGCCTATCTCGGTGCGGGCTGGCTGCTGCTGGACGCCTTCCGGCAGGACGAGGTCACCTCGCAGAAACTGGGCTATCTCACGCCGGAGGAGTACGGCTACGTGCTGGCGAAGAGGGCCGCCGTCTTCGGCGAGGACCCGGCGGTGTGGTTCACCAGCCCGCAGGCGTACGAGGCGTACGTCGAGGGCAGCGCGCTGGCCCGGGAGGACGAGACGCGCCCGCC
>NZ_JACBXA010000289.1 GCF_013870515.1 Streptomyces albidus (ex Kaewkla and Franco 2022)
TCACGTGGCGCCGGTGCCACGGGCCGGGGGCGGGCCGGGGTGGGAGCGCGCGGGGTGGGCATCCGCCCGGACCGGAGGCCCGGGGGAGAGCCGTGGGCCCCGCGCGTCCCGGCGGGGTCAGGCCGCCATGCGCAGCTCAGCCGTCACGCACTTCACGCTGCCGCCGCCCTTGAGCAGCTCGGTGAGGTCGATCGGGATCGGCTCGTAGCCGCGGTCGCGCAGGGGCGCCAGGAGGCCGACCGCGGCCTGTGGCAGCAGCACATGGTGGCCGTCGCTGACGGAGTTCAGGCCGAAGGCCTCGGCGTCCGCCTCCGAGGCGATGAGCGCGTCGGGGAAGAGCCGGGCGAGGACGGCCTGGCTGCCCGGGGAGAACGCGGGCGGGTAGTACATGACCTCGTCGCCGCCCAGCACGAACAGGGCGGTGTCCAGGTGGTAGAAGCGCGGGTCGATCAGATCCAGACCGATCACGGGGCGGCCGAAGAACTCCTGCACCTCGCCGTGCGAGAGGGGGCTGCTGCGGAAGCCCCGCCCGGCGAGCAGCCAGGAGTCGGTCACCGCGAAGTCGCCCTCGCCCTCGTTGATGTGCTCCGGCTCGTGCACCTCCGAGAAGCCGTTCGCCCGGTACCAGGCGCGGTGGGCCGCCGCCTCGTCGGTCCGCTCGCGGTAGGCGAAGCGTGCGCCGAGCACGCGGCCGTCGACGACGGTCGCGCCGTTGGCCGCGTACACCATGTCGGGCAGCCCGGGGAGCGGTTCGAGTTCCTCGACGGTGTGGCCGAGGGAGCGATAGCGGTCCCGCAGCACCTCCCACTGGGCGAGGGCGAGCGGGATGTCCACGGGCTTTTCGGGATCCATCCAGGGGTTGATGGAGTACGTCACGCGGAAGTGTGCCGGTGGGCACATCAGGAAGCGGCGCGGGGTGTAGCCGGGTCCGTACAACGAAGGCTCCTCACGGGGTCGACGCGCACTCTGCTGAGCCCATGGTGCGGTGTGAGGAGCCGTTCCCGCCGAGATGTGGACGGAATGTTTGTCACGCTGCGGATTCCGGCCCCCGATCAGCCGCTCTGCCTTGGTGTTTTCGGCCCGTTCTCCCTCGATTCCTGGAGTTTGCGCAGGAGTTCGCGCTTCTGTGCCTGGGGGTCGGTTCGCCCCGTCCCGCCGGGCCCGCCGCCGGCGCCGCGCCCTCCGCGCAGCTGCTTCCGGGAGAGGTGTGAACGGGTGCCGCCGACGCCGAGCATCTTTCCGGAACGTCCCTTGCTCATGCCCTCGCCTCCTCGTGTCCGAGCACGGTTCTGCTGACCGCTCCAGAGTGAGGCGAGACGGTTCGTCTTGTCAAGACGGTTCGTCTCGTCTCTGAGGCTTGCTAGATTCGGGGCATGCCCTCCAAGCCAGCCGCCAGGAACTTCCGTACGCCCGACGCCTCCCGCCGCAGCGAGCAGTCCCGGCGCGCGATTCTCGACGCGAGCATGGAGCTCGTCGGCGAGCTCGGATACAACAAGCTGACCATCGAGGCCATCGCCGCCCGGGCAGGAGTCGGGAAGCAGACCATCTACCGCTGGTGGTCCTCCAAGGCCGCCGTCCTTCTGGACGCGTTCACCACCGTCGTCACCGATCCGGACTACGAGGCGGGCATCCCCGACACCGGAGATCTGGAGGCCGACCTCAAACGGGTGCTGCGCGCGACCGTCGACGAGTTCACCGACGACTCCTTCGAGGCTCCCTACCGCGCCCTCGCCGTGGCGGGAGCGGGTGACGCCGAGCTGTCGCGGGAGTTCGTCGAGCGGCTGATGGAGCCCGGCCTGGAGGTCTACACGCGACGGCTGCGTTCCGCCCAGGAGGCCGGGCAGATCGCGGAGGACGTCGACCTCGGGCTGGCCGTGGAGATGCTGGTCGGCCCCTTCCAGCAGCGCTGGCTCAACCGGATGGGCGGCCTCACGTACGAGTTCACCGACTCCCTGGTCGAACTCGTGCTGCGCGGCCTGGCGCCGCGCTGAGCCGGGGGCGCGACGGATCCGTGTGCGGGCAACTCAGTGCGCCTCGGTGCGCGCCAGCCGTCTTGGGGCGTCCGTCAGCACGCCGTCGCATCCCAGCTTCAGCACCCGGTCCCGCGCGGCCGGGGTGAGGATGGTGTGCGACCAGACCCGCGGAACCCCCGAGGCGACGGCCCGGCGGATGTCGGAGTCGCGTGCGCGGTAGTCCACGCTGAGCATGTCGACCGTACGGCGCCACTTCTCCGGGCGGTCCGTACGCGCCTGCTCCACCGACCGCCACACCGAGGTCAGCAGACCCATCCGGTGCGCCCTCGACGCCAGCGACAGGCTGTTGGACTGCACGTAGACCGAGTCCGCCAGCCCTCTCCCGCGCACCATGCCGGCAAGCCGCTTCAGCCCTCTCCCGTCCTTGACCTCGATGTTCAGAACGGTCCGCCCGCCGAAGCGGTCCAGCACCGCCGCCACGGTCGGGGGGCGCTCCGGATGCCAGCTGCCGGGCAGGCCGGGGGACGGCTGGATCCGCACCCTGCTCCACTCGTCCGGAGTGAGTGCGGAGACGGGGCCCTTGTGGTCCGTCGTACGGTCCAGGGTCCGGTCGTGCATCGCGACCAGGGTGCCCTCGCGCAGGGTGCGCACGTCGACGTCGAGCACGTCGGAGGTGTGCTCCCTGTAGGTGGCCAGCAGGCCGGCCATGCTGTTCTCCGGGACCTCCATCGCACCGCCGCGGTGTGCCGCGTTCACCGTCTTCGGGAGGCCGTCCACGCGGACGCGGGGGCCGTCGTCGGCGCGGATCCGGGCGGGTGCGCAGGCGGGGGCGAGCGCGACGGGCACGAGGATCAGCAGGGGGAAGAGGGGCGAGAGCGAGGAGAGGAAAGCCTTGGCGGCCCTGAGCGCAATACTGAGCGTGACCATGACCATGGATCACAAGCTAGGCTCACATTCGCGAACATGCCGCCCAGAAGGGGCGATACGGGGCATGCGGGCGTGATGGCGCGTAAAGGAAGCCGTGGACCCCGCTGCGGGTGCGCGCCGCCGGTGCCGCGAGAATGACGGTGGGTCAGCCACGATCCGTGGATTCGCCGCAGAGCAGGCTTTCCGCTGCGTACCCTCGGAGATCCACGGTGCGGTCGCGGAAGGCGGAGTGAGGCGATAGATGGAACGCGAGAGCAGGTTCGACCGGTTGCTGCGACAGATCACGCGGCCCGGTCACAGGGCGAGGACCAGGGGCGCCGAGGCTCAGGCCGACGCAGCCCGCGCCCGAAGGGACCTCCTGCTGGCCGCCGCCAACGCGGGCTTCCCCCTCGCGATAGCCGCTCACCCATCGGGATACGGCTGCTCCTGCGTACGCATCGGCTGCCCGACCCCCGGACGTCACCCCGTCTCCTTCGCCTGGCAGACCCAGGCCACCACCGACGCCGCCCTGGTCGAGCGATGGGCGGAGGAAGAGCCTCAGGCGAACTTCATCACCGCCACCGGGCGCGATCACGACGTGCTCGACGTGCCGGCCGAGGCCGGATGGGCGGCGCTGAAGAGGCTCGAGTCCCAGGACGTGCCGGTCGGCCCGGTCGCGATTTCGGGCGGCGACCGGATGCTCTTCTTCACCGCCACCCGCGGCACCCCTGAGGACGAGGACGAGTGGTGGCCCTGCGAGCTGGACTGCCACCCGGAGACGATGGACGAACACCCGGGCCTGCGCTGGCACTGCCGCGGCAGCTACGTACTCGTACCGCCGGCCCGGCTGCCCGGGGAGGGCGAGGACGCCGAGGTGCGGTGGGTGCGGGCACCGGAAGAGGGTGACGGGGGCACGGAGGCGCTGCCCGAACCGCTGACGCTGCTCGAGGCGCTCACCGACGCGTGCGCGGCGTACGTGGGCGAGGAGAAGGCCCCCTGGCCGGTGCGCTGAGGCGCTGACGCCCTCAGCACCCGGCGCAGGGCCCGGTGCGGTCCCGCCCGCCCGACGGGTGACTTCGGAGCGGGCCGGCCGCTCACTCCCCCTTGGCGGAGGTCAGGCCGTCGATGCGGTTGAGGAAGGTGATCTTCTTCCCGCTCTTCTTCGGCGGCACCTTGACGGCCTGTTCGGAGACGCGGATGTAGGTCACCGACTGCTCGGGCGTGCCGGTCATCAGCGCCTTCACCAGTGCGTCCTTCACCGGCGGCTTGTAGCCCTTGGCGTAGGTCTCCTTGGTGTGGTGGTGCGAGGCGAAGAAGACCAGTGCGCCACCGTCCCGCGTGCGCAGCCCGAACGGCGCGAACTGCGGTGGCTGTGCGGGCTGATCGGCGAACTCGGTCCGCTTGCCGGGGCGGTTCGCCGACCCCTTGCGCTTCTCACGGCGCTGGCTGGTGTGCTCACCCGGCTCGAACTCGCCCGTGCCTTCGCCGAGATAGCTCACGTACGCGTCGCTCAGCTCGTCCGGAGAGAGGACGAGCTTGGAGCCGGTGCCGCGAACCGCTTTCGCATAGCCGCCCTTGCCGGTGACGAACTGCGGCATCTCGGAGTTGGTCAGCACGGCCAGATACGACGCCTTCCACTTGGAGTCGGCGTTCGCGCGCTGGAAGACGAAGAGCCAACGGCCGTTCGGCGTACGGTTGCTGCGGGTGTCCGCGACGAAGAACTTGGGCCACCCCGCCTGCTTGGGGATGAGGAAGCGGGGGTCGGACAGGCGCAGGGGAGCGTAGTTCGGATTGCCGCCGGCCTGCACACTCTTCCGGGACTTCAGACCCGCCTGGTCTATCGCGCCGAGCGCGCCGGTCTCGATGGTGGTGTTCAACTCGGCGTCGTAGGCCCGATTGGCCTTGTTGCTCGTCCTGTTGAACTTCTTGAGGACCTTCCTCGCTTCGGACTTGGACACCGCCGGCACCACGGCTGTCTCGCCGTGCACCGTCACGCATCCCGACAGCGTCCCCGTCAGTACCGCCGTGGTCGTCGCCGCCGCCAGCAGTCGCACTTGTCGCGCCCGTCGCGCACTCATCCTCGTGACCTCCCCGCCCCGCCTCGCGGTAACGCACCTTATCTCCCTGCCCACGGCCTTCGCGTCCGAGGTCGGGGCCCGTATGACATCATGCGCGGCAAACGGGGTGGATCTCAGGGGGGCCTGGTGGAGCACCGTGGCAGGTTCGGCGTAGCTGTGCGCGAGTTGAGGGGGGCGCAGAAGACCGCGAAGGGGGTCTCGCTCTATTCGCGCCACGTGAACCGTCCGGCGGGACGCGTACTGGCGGCGGCCGCCCACGTGGCGGGGCTGAGCCCGAATCAGGTCACTCTGATCAGCGCGGGCTTCAGCTTCGCCGGGATCGCGGCGCTCGCCGTGCTGAAACCCTCCTGGCCGCTGGCCGTCGCCGTCTACGCGGCTCTCGCCGTGGGCTTCGCCTTCGACTCCGCCGACGGGCAGCTGGCCCGTCTGCGGAAGGAGAGCAGCGCCGCCGGGGAATGGCTGGACCACGTCGTCGACTGCGCGAAGATCACGGCGCTGCACGCGGCCGTGCTCATCTCCTTCCAGCGCTTCTTCGAACTGCCCTCCGAGACATGGCTGTTGCTGCCGCTGGGCTTCCAGTTCGCAGCGGTCCTCATCTTCTTCGGCGGGCTGCTCACCGCGAAGCTGCTGCCGAAGCCGGCCAAGGCAGGCCCGGGTGCGCCCGCTCCCGCCCCGCCGTCCCGGCTCCGCGCCGTCGCCCTGCTCCCCGTGGACTACGGCGTCTTCTGCGCCGTCTTCCTGCTGCTCGGAGACGAGGAACTCTTCTTCGCCGGTTACGTGTTCTTCTTCGCGGCGCACGTGCTGCTGCTCGGCGCCTTCCTCGTCAAGTGGTTCCGGGAGCTGTCCGCGCCGCCGGCCTGACGGGGGCGCCCGAGGTGTCGAGGGTGTCGAGCACGCGGCGCAGCTGGGTGCTGGAGGTGTGCATCGTGTACGGGAAGTAGACGACCTCGACGCCGACCGTGCGGAAGTCGGCCTCCAGGCGCTCCCCCTTCGGGGTGCCGCGCCAGTCGTCGCCCTTGAACAGCACGTCGAAGCGGACCTGTTGCCAGGTGTCGAGCTTGTCGGGGACGGTCTCGACGAACGCCGCGTCCACGAAGCGGATGCTCCGCACGATCTCCAGCCGCTCCACCAGCGGCACGACCGGCGTCCGCCCCTTGGCCCTTTCGGCCATCTCGTCGGAGACGACACCCGCGACGAGGTAGTCGCAGCGGCTGCGGGCGTGCCGCAGCAGATTCAGATGTCCCACGTGGAACAGGTCGTACGCGCCGGGCGCATAGCCCACCGTCTGTCTCATCCGGAACCCCCCAGTCACGAACGTGACGGGACACCCCCCAGTGCACCGTCGGTGGCGCCGATCCAATCACAACATGAGGACGAGTTGCGGATGTTGTGGGGATGAATCGGGAATTGCCGTTAGGGTGCCGGTGGGGATCAGGAGGGGAATTGTCGGGGAGGGGCCGGTCTTGCCGGAGATGAATGATGCGCGCCCGCACAGACGGGTGCTGCTGGTTTCCACCAACTACGCGCCGGAGCAGGCCGGGATCGGCCCGTACGCCACGCAGATCGCCGAACACTGGGCGCAGCAGCCCGAGTTCGAGGTGCACGTGCTGGCGGGGCTGCCGCACTATCCGGCCTGGCGCACCGACGAGGCCTACAGCCGCGTGTGGCGCACGGTGGAGCAGCGTGCGGGAGTGCGCGTGCACCGCAGGCGGCACACCGTTTCCCATGCTCAGGGCGTTCGGTGCGGAGGGGGTTTCAATCGACCTC
>NZ_JACBXA010000029.1 GCF_013870515.1 Streptomyces albidus (ex Kaewkla and Franco 2022)
GCTCGACGGTCCCTCGACGACGCCCGGCGCGGGCGCCGCCCCGACGGGCACCGGGATCTCGGACACGCACCTGGCGGGAACACCGCGGCTGCTGAGCCTTTCGGCGAGTCCGTGCGCGAACAGGCCCTTCCCGTGCGGCAGTTCGCGCACGCGCCACGCGGGCTCGTCGCTCTCCCTTGCGGCGACGGCGAGGAAGGCGTCGGCGGCGAGCAGGGCCGAGGACGCGGCCTCCGCCGCCGGCACCAGCACCGCTTCCGTCTCGCTTCCCACGCGGAGCAGAGCCTCGTCGCCCGGCAGAGCGATCAATGTCACATCCGGATCGAGCGCCGCCACGTCGCCGCGCCCGTCGTCGAGGGCGAAGAGGAAGCGTCCCGACAACTGCGTGGCGGCCTCACTCGCGCACAGCAGCTCGTCCAACCGGGTCGCCCAGCGCACCACTTCGGCGTTCCCCGCACCGTCGAGCCCGCTGAGCGGGGAGGCGACGATGTTGCGGACGCGTTCATGGCGGGGGGCGGGCAGCAGCCCCAAGCCGTCGAGCGCGGAGGCCAGTTGTGGCGCTTCCCTCTCGTCGAGGCCCCGGAGCTGGAGGTTGCCGCGTGAGGTGATGTCGAGGTGCGCGTCGCCCAGCTCCTCGGCCACGTCCGCGAGTGCCAGCGCCTGCCGCGCGCTCAACAGACCTGCGGGGATGCGGATGCGGGCGAGCGCGCCGTCGTCGGCGGGGTGGAGGCGCAGCGCCCCGGGGCAGGCGTCGCCGCGGTCACGTACGGGCTGTATCGCCGGTTCGGCCCGATCTGGACCGGTCGAGGTGAGTTGCGGCATGGCCGGAGCATACCGACGGCCTCGCGCACCGGCCTCACCTGCGCCGTTGATGTGACCCTTACTATGTTCCGCGGTGGGCCCCCCGGGCCCGCCACCGTCAGCGACGGCGTCAGGGGAGGAAGCCGGTGTGAATCCGGCGCGGTCCCGCCACTGTGAGCCCGGCACGGCCGGGCGAGCCAGGAACTCCCGCCGTCTCTCTTCACTGCCTGGGGCGCGGACCCCGAGGAAGGCCTGCCGCATGATCCTGCTGCTGTCCACGTCCGATACCGACCTGCTCAGCGCGCGTTCCGCGGCCGGTCCGGTGGGCTACCGGTACGCCAACCCCTCCCGGATCGAACTCGAGGACCTCCCGGCTCTGCTGGAGGACGTCGAACTCGTCGTCGTCCGGCTCCTCGGCGGGGTCCGCGCTTGGGAGGACGGCCTGGCGAAGGTCCTGGAGCAGGGCCGTCCCGTCGTGGTCCTCACCGGTGAACAGGCGCCCGACGCACAGCTGATGGAGAACTCCACCGTCCCCATCGGCATCGCGACCGAGGCCCACGCCTACCTCGCACACGGCGGCCCCGGGAACCTCGAACAGCTCGCCCGCTTCCTCTCCGACACCGTCCTGCTCAGCGGTCACGGCTTCGAGCCCCCTTCACCGGCGCCCACTTGGGGGCCGCTGGAGCGCGAGGCGAAGCCGGACGTGACGGGCCCCACGGTCGCGGTGCTCTACTACCGGGCCCATCACATGAGCGGCAACACCGACTTCGTCGACGCCCTGTGCGCTGCGATCGAGGAGGCGGGGGGCCGGCCGCTCCCGTTGTACGTCGCCTCGCTGCGCGCACCGGAGCCCGAACTGCTCGACGCGCTGCGGCCCGTGGACGCCGTCGTGACGACCGTCCTCGCAGCCGGCGGGACGAAGCCGGCCGAGGCGTCGGCAGGAGGCGACGACGAGGCCTGGGACGCCGGCGCGCTCGCCTCGCTCGACGTGCCGGTTCTGCAGGCGCTCTGCCTGACCAGCCCGCGCAGCGCCTGGAAGGACAACGACGAGGGCGTCTCGCCGCTGGACGCCGCGAGCCAGGTGGCGGTGCCCGAGTTCGACGGCCGTCTGATCACCGTGCCCTTCTCCTTCAAGGAGATCGACGAGGACGGTCTCCCGGCGTACATCCCCGATCCCGAACGCGCCGCCCGGGTCGCGGGGATCGCCGTACGCCACGCCTGGCTCGGGCGAACGGCCCCCGCGGACAAGCGAATTGCGCTGGTCCTGTCCGCGTATCCGACCAAGCACTCCCGCATCGGGAACGCCGTCGGCCTCGACACCCCGGCCAGCGCCGTCGCTCTGCTGCGACGGCTGCGTGAGGAGGGCTACGACTTCGGCGACGCGGGCGAGGGCCCGGAGGCCGAGCCCGTTCCGGGCCTGGAGTCGGGGGACGGCGACGAGCTGATCCGTGCGCTGATCGAGGCGGGCGGCCACGACCAGGAGTGGCTGACGGAGGAGCAGCTGGCCCGTAACCCCGTGCGTGTCCCGGCGGCCGACTACCGCCGCTGGTACGCCGAACTCCCCGCCGAACTGAGGGAGTCGGTCGAGGAGCACTGGGGGCCGCCACCGGGGGAGATGTTCGTCGACCGCAGCCGCAACCCGGACGGGGACATCGTGCTCGCGGCCCTGCGCCGAGGGAACCTCATCATCCTCATCCAGCCGCCGCGCGGCTTCGGCGAGAACCCGATCGCGATCTACCACGACCCCGATCTGCCGCCCTCCCACCACTACTTGGCCGCCTATCGCTGGCTCTCCGCTCCGCGGGACGGGGGAGGTTTCGGCGCCGACGCGATGATCCACCTCGGCAAGCACGGCAACCTGGAGTGGCTGCCCGGCAAGAACGCCGGTCTCTCCGCCGCCTGCGCGCCCGACGCCGCCCTCGGGGACCTGCCGCTGATCTACCCCTTCCTGGTCAACGACCCGGGTGAGGGCACGCAGGCCAAGCGCCGCGTGCACGCCACTCTCGTCGACCACCTCGTGCCGCCCATGGCGCGCGCGGACTCCTACGGGGACATCGCGCGTCTGGAGCAGCTCCTGGACGAGTACGCGGCGGTCTCCTCCATGGACCCGGCGAAGCTGCCCGCGATCCGCGCCCAGATCTGGACGCTCATCCAGGCGGCCAAGCTCGATCACGACCTGGGCCTGGAGCAACGTCCCGACGACGACGGGTTCGACGACTTCCTGCTGCACGTCGACGGCTGGCTGTGCGAGGTCAAGGACGCGCAGATCCGCGACGGCCTGCACGTGCTGGGCAACGCTCCGACAGGCCCCGAACGCGTCAACCTCGTCCTCGCGATCCTCCGGGCCCGGCAGATCTGGGGCGGGACGGCCGCGCTGCCTGGGCTGCGCGAAGCCCTCGGGCTGGACGAGTCGGCGGCGGTGCGTACAGACGCCGACGCCGTCGAAGGAGTCGCCCGCGTGCTCGTCGAAGCGATGGAGGAAGCCGGCTGGGACCCTGAATCGGTGACCGCCGCGGTCGCCGGACTTCCCGAGGAGCGGCGCGAACAGGCCGGTCCCGTGGCCGACATCCTCGACTTCGCCGCGCGCGAGGTCGTTCCGCGGCTGGCGTCCACCACGCAGGAGATCGACCACGTCGTGCACGCCCTGCGCGGCGGATTCGTGCCGGCGGGCCCGTCGGGCTCGCCGCTGCGGGGTCTGGTCAACGTGCTCCCGACCGGGCGCAACTTCTACTCCGTCGACCCCAAGGCGGTCCCCAGCCGGCTCGCCTGGGACACCGGTGTCGCCCTCGCCGACTCGCTGCTCGAGCGCTACCGCGCGGACAACGGCGAATGGCCGGCCTCCGTCGGACTGTCCCTGTGGGGGACCAGCGCGATGCGCACCTCCGGTGACGACATCGCCGAAGCCCTCGCGCTGCTGGGGATCCGGCCCGTCCGGGACGACGCCTCGCGGCGCGTCACCGGTCTGGAGCCGGTGCCGCTCGAGGAGTTGGGCCGCCCGCGCGTCGATGTCACGCTGCGCATCAGCGGATTCTTCCGGGACGCCTTCCCGCACGCGGTCGGGCTGCTGGACGACGCCGTGCGCATGGCCGCGGGCCTGGACGAGCCGGCCGAGGACAATCGTGTACGGGCGCACACCCAGGCCGACTTGGCGGAGCACGGCGACGAACGCCGCGCCACCACACGGATCTTCGGCTCCCGCCCCGGCACGTACGGAGCGGGCCTGCTCCAGCTCATCGACTCCCGCGACTGGCGCACCGACGCCGACCTGGCCGAGGTCTACACGGCGTGGGGCGGCTACGCCTACGGCCGAGAGCTCGAAGGCCGCCCGGCGCGCGAGGAGATGGAGACGGCCTACCGGCGCATCGCCGTCGCCGCCAAGAACACCGACACCCGTGAGCACGACATCGCGGACTCCGACGACTACTTCCAGTACCACGGCGGCATGGTCGCGACGGTACGTGCGCTGCGCGGCACCGCACCCGAGGCGTACATCGGCGACTCCACCCGCCCGGAGACCGTGCGCACCCGCTCCCTGGTGGAGGAGACCTCCCGCGTCTTCCGTGCACGTGTCGTCAACCCTCGCTGGATCGCGGCCATGCAGCGCCACGGCTACAAGGGCGCCTTCGAACTGGCCGCCACCGTCGACTACCTCTTCGGCTACGACGCCACCACCGGCGTCATCGCCGACTGGATGTACGACAAGCTCGCGGCGACCTACGTCCTGGACGCCGACAACCGCGCCTTCCTCCAGGAGGCCAACCCCTGGGCGCTGCACGGCATCACGGAGCGCCTGCTGGAGGCGGAGTCCCGCGGCATGTGGGCCAAGCCGGACCCGAAGGTCCTGGAGGAGCTGCGCGAGGTCTTCCTGGAGACGGAGGGCGAGCTGGAGGACGACGGGTGAACCGGCCCTAAGCCCTGTCTGACAAATCTCGCCTTGCTCGCGACGACTCATCCTCCCCCGCTTCGCGGGAGGTGCCCCCAGTTGTCGCATCGACCGAGTAGCGCACTACGAGGGCGATCCTCCGCCTTGCGGCTGCACGCACCATCCGCCGCGAGCGCCGCCTGCGCGGCGGACGACGCCATTTGTCAGACAGGCCCTAGGAGCAGCGGTGTCCGTCTTCTTCGCCTTCAGGCCGACAGAGGGGTGAGCCACGGACCCGCCTGTTCCGGCTCGGGCACTTCCCTGTGCGAGGGATGAGGGTTGCCGTCCGCGACATGTGTTGCGGACGACAGCCCCTCGTCAGCCAACTCGGGCAGTCCGCCCTCAACTGCCGTCCCCGGAGAGGGCGATCGCCGACCGAGCCGTCAGCGGAAGGCCGCCTCGCCCGTCAGCGCCTGGCCGATCACCAGCTGGTGCACTTCGGACGTGCCCTCGTAAGTGAGCACGGATTCAAGGTTGTTGGCGTGCCGCATGATCGGGTACTCCAGCGTGATGCCGGCGGCTCCGAGCAGCGTGCGGCATTCCCGTGCGATGGCGATCGCCTCACGCACGTTGTTGAGCTTGCCCAGGCTGACCTGCTCGGGCCGCAGCGAGCCCTCGTCCTTGAGCCGGGCCAGATGCAGCGCCAGGAGCATGCCCTTGCCCAACTCCAGCGACATGTCCGCGAGTTTGGCCTGGGAGAGCTGGTACGCGGCAAGCGGCTTGTCGAAGATCTCGCGCTGCCGGGCGTAGTCCACGGCGGTCTGGAGGCAGTCGCGTGCGGCGCCGAGCGAGCCGAAGACGATGCCGTAGCGGGCCTCGTTCAGGCAGGACAGCGGACCGGAGAGCCCCGCCGCGCCGGGCAGCACCGCGGACTCCGGCAGCCGTACGTCCTCGAGCACCAGCTCGGAGGTGACCGAGGCGCGCAGCGACATCTTCTTCTTGATCTCCGGTGCCGAGAACCCGGGAGTGTCCGTGGGCACGACGAACCCGCGGACCCTCTCGTCGGTCTGCGCCCAGACCACGGCCACGTCGCTGACCGAGCCGTTGGTGATCCACATCTTGTTGCCGTTGAGCACCCAGTCCGAGCCGTCCCTCACGGCGCGGGTGCGCATGCCCGCGGGGTTGGAGCCGAAGTCCGGTTCGGTCAGGCCGAAGCAGCCGATCGCTTCGCCGGCAGCCATCGCCGGCAGCCACTGCTGCTTCTGCTCCTCGCTGCCGTACTTCCAGATGGCGAACATCGCCAGGGACCCCTGTACGGAGACCAGCGAGCGCAGCCCCGAGTCGCCCGCCTCCAGCTCCATGCAGGCCAGCCCGTATGCCGTTGCGCTCGTGCCCGCGCAGCCGTACCCCGTCAGATGCATCCCGAGGACACCGAGCGAGCCCAGCTCCCTTGCCAGCTCCCGGGCGGGGACGGTGCCGGCCTCGTACCAGTCGGCAAGCCTCGGCTTCACCTTGTCCTCGACGTACCGGCGGACGGTGTCCCGGATGGCGCGGTCCTCCTCGCCGATCAGCGAGTCGGTGCCGAACAGTCCGAGCGGGGTCTGGGGTGTCACGGGGGGCACGAAGATCTCCTCGTCACCGTACGACGTCAGGTCTCCGGGACGCTAACCTGACAGCGTTAGGTTTGACAAGGACGCCACCCGGCGGCCGGGGCCGGGGGATTTCGAGGGAAGGGAGGACGGTGAGGACATGGCCCGTCCCAGGTCGCCGCTGCTCAGCCGCGCACGCATCCGAGACACCGCCCTGGAGCTGATCGACGCCGAAGGCATCGACGCGCTCTCCATGCGGAAGCTGGCCCTGGAGCTGGATGTGAAGGCCGCCTCGCTCTACAGCCACTTCCCCAACAAGGACGCCGTCCTGGACGCGGTGGCGAACCTCCTCACCCAGCGGGTGGACACCTCAGGGTTCAGGAGCGGCTGGCGTGCCGGTCTCGAGACGTGGGGCAGGTCCTACTACGCCGCGCTGAGCGCCCATCCCCGCGCCGCACCCGTGGTGGCCGCCGGCACCGGCAGGCGTGAGGACTTCCTCGCCATGGCGGACGCCGTACACGGCGGCCTCGTGGGTGACGGCTGGCCCCCGCGCCACGCGACGATGATCGCCGCCTCGGTGAAGTACCTCGTCATCGGCGCGGCCACCACGCCGTTCGGCAGCGGCTTCGCCGACGACACCCGCGTCTATCTCGACCGCTACCCGAACCTGGTCCAGGCCCACCTCATCCCGGACCATGCGGAGGAGATCGACGAGGACAGCTTCGAACTCGCCCTCGGCTGCCTGCTTTCCGGCCTCGAACCGCTGCACGCGTCGTTCGCGGACGCCGCCGCGAGGCGGCGCCGGGCCGGGACCTCTCGCTGACGAGGGGGGCTTCACTCCCCGAGACCACCTATTGAAATAGCGGTGCCATGGTGTGAAACTCGCTCGGAAAGAACTCTGTACGAAGCGAGCGTGACGCGAGCATGGCTGAGCCGCCCGACCCCGGGACGTGGGCCAACGACGCCCAAGTCCCCATCATGCGAACCTACGCGTCGTACGACTCGCCGGGGGAGCTGCCGCTGCGCACCTGGTCCCAGGAGCGCACGCGATCACCGGGGCCCTACCGTCCGAGGTTCATGGTCTACTCCGGGCTCGGTTCACCGGAGGCGACCGCCGAGCGGTTGTCCGTGCTCCAGCAACTCGGCGCCGAATCCTTCCTTTTGGCGGCCGACCTGCCCTCCCAGCTCGGGTACGACGCCGATCACGAGCTGGCGTTCGCCCAGGTCGGCAGGGCCGGCGTCTCGTGCACGACGCTCGACGACTTCGCCACCATCGCCTCCCGGCTCGACCTCGACGCCGCCGACAGCCTCGGAATGCTGGCCAACTCCGTCGGGCACATCGGCCTCGCGATGGTGGTCTCGGTCCTTCGGGACCGAGGCGCGACCGGCGTCCGGCTCGTCATGCAGAACGATCCGCTCAAGGAGTTCACAGCGCGGGGGACCGAGATCCATACCCCGGAGCAGGCTCTTCGGATCGCCTGCGACTGCGTCGCCTACGCGATCGACGAAGACATCCCCGGAGCCGCGATCACGGTCTGCTCCAACCATTACGACGTGGCAGGAGCCGGCCCGGTGGCAGCCGTCGCTCTGGCCTTCGCCAACGGACTCGTCTACGTCGACGAGTTGGTGCGGCGCGGGTACGAAGTCGCCGACGTGCTCGGGAAGATGATGTTCTTCCTCAACGAGCGCAGCGACGTGTTCGTCAGTGCGTCGCTGTTCCGGACCGCCCGCGTCCTGTGGGCGGAGCTCGTGCGGGACCGCTACGGCCTCGCGGTCGAACGCCAGCCAGTGATGACGGTCATGGGCTATGCCCACGGTCTCGAATCGGCCGACGAACCGTTGGTGAACGTCCCCCGCGTCACCCTCAGCGTCCTCGGCTCGATGATGGGCGGGGTCGACTACCTCTGTGCGACCGGCTACGACGAGGCACTGCGCATCCCCTCGGTCGACGCCGCTGCCCTGGCCCTCCGAACGATGCAGGTCGTCGGCTACGAGCACGGCGCGACGGCCTCGCACGACCCGCTCGCCGGCAGCGAGAAGCTCGCCGCCCTCGACGAAACGCTCGCGCGGCAGGTCAAGGAGGAGATGCTCCGGATCGAGGACAACGGCGGCGCCCTCGAAGCGCTGCGCAACGGCTACATCAGTCAGCGCATCGACGACGGACGGGGCATCCGGCAGCGCCAACTCGAGGAGGGAGAACGCGACATGGTCGGCGGCAACGTACTGAGCAGTCCGCAGCACAGGCATCTCTTCGCCGGACGGAGCGCGGGAGAGGTCGACTTCGCAGCCGTCGAGCAGCAGGTGCGCGAGCGGCTCAAGCTCCACAAGGAGAGCAGGGACAACGAGGCGGTGCGTGCTGCTCTGGATCTTCTCGAGCGTGCGGCGGCGGGCACGGACAACCTCCTCCCGCCGACGATCGCCGCTCTCAAGGCGGGCGCCACGTCGCAGGAGTTGGTCACGGCGACCCGCGCGGGGTTCGGGCGATGACCGGGGCGATGGGGCGCGTCATCCTGGCCAAGGTGGGCCTGGACGGACACGACGTCGGTGTCAATCTGGTCGCGAAGACCCTGGTCGACGCCGGGTTCGAGGTCGTCTACCTCGGCAAGCGGGTCTCCACGGACCAGATCGTCGGTACGGCCGTCGACGAGGACGCCGAATTCATCGGAGTCAGCTGCCTGAGCGGAGGGCTCGGCCACTTCGCCGTCAACGTGGTCGAGCGTCTCCGCGAAGAGGGCGTCGACATCCCCGTCATCGCCGGCGGTATCGACGAGCCGGGCGAGATCGAGAAGATGCTGAGCGCGGGCGTCCATCGCCATCTCGGCCCCGGCTCCAGCAGGGAGAAGGTCGTCGAGGCCTTCGTCTCCGCGCGGGACGCCAGGGCCGGGAGTGCGGACCCGGGGCCTTGTTAGATTGGGCGGCGACGCCAGGAGGGTGCTAGTCCAGTGGAGCCTGAAGCCGATTCATCCGCCGCGACACCCGTACGGTCGGTGGCGCGCGCGATCGACATCCTCATGGCGCTCGGGAACGGTCCGCGCCGGCTGGGGGACGTCAGCAGCGAGACCGCCCTTTCCAAGACGACCGCGTACCGCATCCTGTCCACGCTGAGGCAGAAGGGCATGGTGCTGCAGGACGAGACCAGCGGTGAATACCGGCTCGGGCCGGCCTGCTTCCATGTGATGTCCAGCGTCGTCAGCGGGCGTGCCGGCTTTCCCTTCGACGCGGACCTCAACCTGGAGCAGCTGCGCGAGCAGACCCAGGAGACCGTGACCGTGCACGTGCGTGCCGGTTACTCGCGCATCTGCATCCAGGAGCTGCCCAGCCCTCAGGCGATCCGGTACACGGCGGGGCTCGGAGTGAGCGCGGGCATCCACGTCGGGTCGGCGGGGAAGGTGCTGATCGCCTTCATGCCGCCGTCCGAACGCGAAGCGCTGCTGCGCGCGTTGGAGCCGCGGGCCATGACGCCCGACACGATCACCGACATGGACGTCCTGCGTGAGCAGCTCGACGAGGTCGCACGGCGGGGCACGGCGTTCAGCTCCGGTGAGCGCGTCTCGGGGGCCGTGGGGGTGAGCGCTCCTGTCTTCGACGGCGCCGGATTCGTCGTCGCCGCGCTCAGCGTCCTCGGGCCCGCCTCCCGTCTCGGCGACGCGCGGCTGAAGGAGTTCGAGAAGCTCGTCCGTGAGACGGCCGAGCAGATCACCGGCCGTACGCGCCCGAACTGAACACCCTCGCTCAGGCGGCCGGTTCGAACCAGTATGTCGGCTTCCCGCTCCCCGTTCCGCTCACCACGATCCGTACGGGGCAGGGCAGTCGAACGGCTTCGGTGAGCCCGCGTACCCGCCCGAACAGGAGAGGCCCTCCCTCGTCCACCCTGACCTGTCCGAGCGTGTACGGCGCTTCCAGCCCGGGCCGTGCGACGTGCACCTCGGTGAAGGTGAGCAGCGAAGCGGTGCCCGCGAAGGCGATGTCCTCGACGTCCCAGCTCCCGCAGCGGTGGCACACGGCCCGCCCGGGCCACACGGTCGTCGAACAGCCGGTGCACCGGCTCCCGACGAGGGAGCCGCGGGAAGTGTCGAATCGTGGGCGTTCACCGGTCGGCGTCCGGGCGAGCGCTTCTTCTAGTCCCATGGTTCCGCCCTCTCCAGGATGTGTACGTTCGCCGCCGCCGACTCCCCTTCGAGCCAGCCGCCGCTGTTCTGCGCCAGGGCGAACCGGGGACGTGCCACCTGGCGTTCACCGGCTTCTCCCCTCAACTGCCAGACCAGTTCGCAGATCTGGGCGAGCCCGGTCGCTCCCACGGGGTGGCCACGTGAGGAGAGCCCGCCGCTGGTGTTCATGGGCATGGAACCGTCGATCCTGGTCGCTCCGCTGCGGAAGAACTCGGCGGCGCGTCCCGAATCGCAGAAGCCGAGCTGTTCCGCGTAAAGCAGTTCCGCGGGCGCCATGGCGTCGTGGACCTCGGCCAGGTCGATGTCGCCCGGCCCCAACCCGGCCTCGCCGTAGGCCTTCTCGGCGCACATCGTGGACAGCGAGCTCTCGCCGTCGGGGTCCGCGGTGAAACCGGAGGCTCCCTGGGAGGCGGCCACCTTCACCGTCGCCCGGCTGCCGGCCGGCAGCGCGCCCTCGCGCGCGACGACCGCCGCTGCCGCCCCGTCACAGATGGAGCTGCACATCAGCAGCGTCAGCGGATCGGCGATGACGCGCGCCTCCCGCACCTGCTCGGGTGTGACCTCCTTGCGGTGCTGTGCGTACGGGTTGAGAGCCCCGTTGGCGTGGCTCTTGACGGCGACATCGACGATGTCGTCCAGGCTCAGCGAACCTTCCGCGATGAGGCGCCGCAGACGCATGGCGTAGATGGCGGTGAACTGGATGCCCAGGCCCTGCACCACATCGAGGTCGGCGGCGGACTCCAGAGCGTCGAGTGTCGAGGAGAGGTCGGAGACGAACATCTTCTCGAAGCCGACCGCCAGCACGACGTCGGCCGCGCCTGCACGTACGGCCATGACCGCCTGTGCCAGTGCGCTCGATCCGCTGGCGCAGGCGTTCTCGACGTTGACCACGGGGATCCTGTCGATGCCCGTCTCGCGCAACACCGTTTGCCCGCGCACCATTTCCTGCCCCTGGAGCAACCCTGCCATGGCGTTGGCGCTGTAGGCGGCCTGTACGTCCTTGACGCCGATCCCGGCGTCGACGAGGGCCCGTACGGTCGCGACGCGCGAGAGGTCCTTCAGCGACAACTCCGGGAAGCGGCCGAACGGATGCATCCCGACACCCGCGATCACCACGTCATCGGTCACAGCGAACCTCCTGCCTCAGCAGGGACTTGATGCCCTGCCTGTCGACTTTGCCGTAGGAGTTGCGGGGGATCTCCGACCACACGGCCACCTGCTTGGGCGCGCGCATGCCGAGCCTCGGACGGGCGAAGCGCAGGACCTCCTCCTCGGTCAGAGCGGCTCCCGCGCGGGGACGCACGACCGCGGTCACCACGTCCCCCCAGCGCTCGTCCGGCATTCCGAGTACGACTACTTCGTCCACGGCACTGTGCGTGCAGAGCACCTCTTCCACCTCGCGGGGCGCGATGTTGAACCCGCCGGAGATGATCATTTCGTCCTGGCGGCCACGCAGATGGATGAAGCCACGCTCGTCCACGACGGCCAGGTCCTTGGTGCGCAGCCAGCCGTCCCGCAGCACCTCGGCGGTCTCCGCGGGCTTGTTGAGGTAGCACGTCATCATGTGCGAGCCCTGGACGAAGACTTCACCCGTCTCGCCGACGCCGACGGCACCGCCGTCCTCGTCGCGCACTTCCACGGCCACCGTCCTCCACGGCCGCCCCGCAGACAGGCGTGCCTTCGGGTCGAGGTGGTCGTCCTTGTGCAGGCAGGTGATCGTCATGGGCGCCTCGGACTGCCCGTAGTCCTGGACGAGTGTCGGGCCGAAGCGCTCGACGGCGCGGTCGAGTACGGGTGCCGGAATGCTCGAGGCTCCGTAGACGATCGTCTCGTAGCCCCAACTGCCCTTCTCCGCCGCAAGCACCGGCTCGAGCATGGCCGGAACGAGCTTGAGGGTCCTGACCCGCTCCCGCGTCGAGAGACTCCACACCTCTTCGGGGTCGAACTTCGGTTGTACGTGCACGCCGGCACCGCTGAGCAGGTAGGGGAGCGTGAAGTAGCCGGCGCCGTGTGAGACGGGCTGGGTGAGGACGATCTGCTCTCCCGGCACCACGGGGCCCAGCTCCAGCAGAAGGTTGAAGGCGACCTCGCGCACGGCGCGGTGCGAGAGCTGCACGCCTTTGGGCCGGCCGGTCGTGCCCGAGGTGTAGGAGACCCAGGCGGGCAGCTCCGGGTCCATCTCGCGGACCCGGACCTCCCCGGAACCGTCTTCGACGAGCTGCTCGAAGGAGATCTCGTCGGGGAGCGGGGGATCGAACGAGATGGTGACGATCCCGAACTCCTCGCGCAGCGCGGCGGCCTGCTCGGAGAACTCCGCGGAGTGGAACAGCACTCGCAGGCCGGCGTCGGCCGCGACGTAGCGGAAGTCCTCCAGATGCAGCCGGGCGTTGAGCGCGACCCGGACCCGCCGGGCCAGGGCGATGGCGACGTCCGCCTCGACGTAGGCCGTGCGGTTGTGCGACAGGATGCCGACCGCTGCGCCGGGCGGGACGCCCAGTGAGTCGAGGGCGTTGGCGAGCCGTTCGCCTCGGGCCAGCAGCTGCTGCAGCGTCCAGGAGACGCGGCCGTCGTCCACCGCGACCGAGTTCGGGTGACTGCGTGCGGCCCGACGCAGCAAGTACGCGGTGTCCAGGGCGGTCTCCTCTTACGTGGCGTCGGTTCCGGGATGTGCCGGAGCCTAACAGTGTTTCGTTCTACGGATCAAACGTTCCGTAGAGTGGTCCTTGTGGTCTACGCTCCCGCGTCCGAGCCGGGCGGCCGAGGGAGCGGTGTTGCTGCGCCTATGGCGAGGGGGAGGGGGCGGACCGCGCCACCGCGGTGAGCATCTCCCGGCTCGCGTCGTTGCTGATCCCGGGCCAGTTCGTACGGATGACGAGGTCGGTGATCCCCATGGCCGACAGCTCCTGCATCTGTCCGCGCAACTCCTCGGCCGTACCGACGAGATAGGGGTGCTCGCCAGGTCCGGCCGCGCCGCTGCCGTATCCCCATTCGCCGTACAGCGCGGTGCGTTCACGCACCGCGCGGTCGGCGGCATCCCGGCCCGTCACGTCGGTGACCAGTACGTCACGGCGCAGGGCGACCCGCCCGGGGCGAGGCGCCTGTGACAGCAGATCCGCTATGCGCGACGGCGGTGCCTGCGGGCCGATGAAAGGAGTGAAGCCGCGGTCGACCGCGCGGCCGAACGCGCGGCGGTTGCCGGCCGCATACCAGACGGGCGGGTGCGGCTCGTTCATCGGCCGCATGGCCAAAGTGGCGTCCGTGTCTCCGACGGCAGCGCCGCTCCACCACGCGATCATGCTGTCCAGGGCCTGGAGTTGGGCTTGGAGCCTCGACTTCCAGGGAGCGCCGAACGCGGCGAACTCGACGTCGCGGTAGCCCTGCCCCGCACCCACGACCAGGCGCCCTCCGGACATGGCGTCGATCGTCGCCAACTCCTCGGCGAGCTGCACCGGGTGGAGCAGGGGCAGCAGCAACACCCCTGCCACGAGCTGCATCTCGCCGGTCTCCGGGATCAGCCGGGACAGCAGTGGAAGCGGCTGGAGATAGGCACGCGGCCCGGTGAGGAAGTGCTGGCCCGCGACCACCGCGGAGTACCCCTCGTCGTGGGCGGTGTGGGCGGTGCGCAGCGCGTCGGCGGCGAGTTCCGCGCCGCTCGCACGGGTTCCCCCGTGAAGTGCTACGGCGAGCTTCATGTCATGCCTTTCCCAGCAGCAGGTCGGGGAGCCACAGCGACAGTTCGGGGAACGCCACGAGGGCGACGAGCATCACCCCGTCCGCCGCCAGGAAGGGCCAGATGCCGCGGAAGGCCTCGGCAACCGGGACCTTCGCCATTCCGCTGACGACGTAGACGTTGAGCCCCAGGGGCGGAGTGAGAAGTCCGATCTCCACTGTCTTGACGAAGATGATCGCGAACCAGTACGGATCGAATCCGAAGGTCTCGATCAGCGGGAAGACGATCGGGATGGTGAGCACCTGGATGGCGAGTTGGTCCATGAAGGCGCCCAGCACGATGTAGACGCACAGCAGGATGACCAGGATGGGGTAGGGGCCGAGCGGCAGCCCCGCGACCGTGTCGGCGAAGCTCTGCGGAATCCTGGTCGCCGACATGAACCGCCCGAAGATGAAGGCGCCCACGATGATCATGAAGATCATGCCGGTGGTCTCCGCGGCCTCACGGGCGGCGGCGAACAGGTGGGGGAAGCGGATCTTTCCGAAGACCAGCGCCAGGATGCCGATGCCCAGCACGCCCACAGCCGCGGCCTCGGTGGGCGTGTAGAGACCGGCGTAGATCCCCACGATCACCAGGCCGATCACCGCCAGGATGGGAGCGGCCTGCCCCGTCGCGGTCAGCTGCTCCCGCGCGGTGAACCTGGGTCCCTTCGGGAGGCTTTCGGGACGCACCCTGGCGATGACCGCCACCGCGCCGATCAGTGCCACCGCCGTGAGCAGTCCGGGAACGACGCCGGCGGCGAAGAGCCGCGCCACTGATGTCTCGGTCAGCAGCGCGTAGACGATGAGAGTGATGCTGGGCGGGATCATCACCGCGATGGTTCCGGACGACGCTATGCACGCGAGGACGGTGCGCTGTTCGTAGCCGTACTTCTTGGACTCCCTGATCGATACCTTGCCGAGGGCGGCGGCGTTGGCCGTCGAGGACCCGGAGGCTGCGCCGAGCACCGCTCCGGCGCCGACGATGGCCATGGCGAGCCCACCGCCGATGCGCCCCACGAGGGAGTAGGCCCAGGCGAACAGCCGTCCCCACAGGCCGCCTTGTGTCCCGAGCGCGCCCATGAAGACGAAGAGCGGAATCGACAGCAGCACGAAGTTCGCCGATTCGCGGTAGACGGAGGTGCCCAGGTAGGTCATCGCGATGTCGGGCCCGAAGGCCAGCAGCGAACCGCACGTTCCCGAAACCAGCATCGCGAGGCCGGCAGGCGTACCGATGCCGAGAAGGACGATCAGGGAGATGAGGCTGGTCAGAATGCCGAGGGTTTCCATGTCATGTGTCTTTCGCGGCGTTGCCGGCCCCGGCAGGGGATTCGTCGCGCCCACCGCGACCGGAGTCCTCGTCGATCGCTTCGCCGGTCTGGGGCCTCTCCTCGGCCAGCCAGGCCCGGCCCTCGCGCACCACCCGGAGCAGCAGCAGGCAGATTCCGGCGAAGATCAGGAACCTGAACGGGGCGATGTCGAAGGTGTACAGACCGACGGTCGACTCCTCCGTACGCGCGGACATGACGGCGGTCGTGAGCGCCGCCCACGCTGTGACCGAGAGGCCGGCGACGCAGACGCCGAGGACGACGCGTTCCACGGGTACCGCCCATTTCGGGGGGAGCCGCCTCGTGAACACGGTGATGCGCAGATGGCTGGCCGCCGACAAGGAGAGATAGATGAGCGCGATCATCAGGCAGCTGTTGATGAATTCGTTGCTCGAGGGGATCGGCCGCCCGAAGAGAGCCCGCGAGGCGATGCCCGCGAGCACGATGAGCGCGATGACGATGAGAACCGCGCCGGCGAGGTTCGCCGCGAGATCGTGAACTCTGTCGACGGCGGCCCGTTTCTCAGGTGGACGTGCGTCGTGATTGGCCATGGTCCCTCTTCTCGAGATGTGCCGACTCGAAGCCAGGCTTCACTTCTTCGTTTCTCGCGACAGCAACCGCTTCCACTGGGCGATGGCGTCCTCGACGGTCTCGCGCTTCATCCCGTCGCCGACCAACTGGTCAGTCCATTCGCCTTCCACGTCCGCCAGTTCCGCTTTGAGCCGCGGGCTCCGCTCCGCGGTGTGCACGTCTATCCCGTCGCGCTTCCACTGCTCGATCTCCGAGGTGACCTGGTCGCGCAGCTGCGTCGACGCCTTCACGACGGCCCGGTCGCCCGCTTCCTCGAGGGTGTGCCGGTCCTCCCGGGGGAGGGCGTTCCAGCGGTCGAGGTTCATCGTGTAGCAGACCGGGAACGCGCCCAGATCCACTCCGATGACCGCGGATTCGATGAGTTCGTAGAACGAGTAGTCCCGCATGCTCGTCACCGAGAGGCTCAGCCCGTCGATCACCCCGCGGTTGAACGCGTCATAGGCTTCGGCGGCGTTGAGGTCCGTGGAGATGGCACCGGTGGCCTCGATCGAATGCGGCAGGATGGTGCCGGCGGCACGGATCTGCTTTCCGGAGAGCTTCGAGACCGAGTCGACGGACTTGTCCGAGAACTGCATCTGGTAATTCGTCGTGGTGAAGCAGAACAGCGGCTTCATGTTCCACTTCCGGAAGTCCGACTGGATCCGCCGATTCGACTGCACGTACTTCCAGAAGGCCTTCGACGCACCCACGACGTTCCGGTCCTCGAAGAGCCCGGGAAGTTGCGGGACGTACATCAACGGCATCTGGCTGTCCATGTACAGGATGTTCGCGACGTCGGCCGCCCCGGTGCGCACGGCCCAGGGGTTGTCCTCGACGGCTATGAGTTGCTCGGAGTCGCGGTAGTCGAAGCTCAGCCGTCCCCCGGACTGCTTTTCGACCTGCTTCATGTACGGCTGGAACCCCGCCTCGCTGATGGAGTGGCTGGGCGTGTAGAGGTCTGCGACCACGAGCGCTTCGTGCGGTCCGGTCCCCGTGGTGCCGCACGCGGTCATGGCGAGACACCCGGCTACGACCGCCGACGTACGGATCCGGCGAACCCACATCCCTGATCTTCCCTCCGGAAGCCCTTGCGGTCCGCCTGGTGAAACGCGCGTGCCGCTCTGTGATGGGCGATGTTGGCAGTCCGGTTTCAGGAGGTCAATAGAAGTGCAGAAGGGCAGGGCAAAGCAGGCTCAGAATGCCGTGGATGCATACGACTTGTATGGATGTGTCGCCACTGGCGAGGGGCCCCGCGTATTCAGGGGCGCACGTGGGCAGCGGAAGCCGTGCCCCGTTGGGGCAGGGCCGGTCGAGACGGAGCCGGTCGTCGTACCGGGCTCGGGCAGCGTCTTGGCGCCGGACGGAGCCCCGGGTGAAGTTGACGGGATTGAGGCCGTTCCGCCGCCGGACCGGGAGGCCGCGCCTCAGCCGGTCCGGCAGCGGGGGAGCTCAGTCCGCGGGGCGCTCTCCGGCGAGCAGCTCGCGCAGCTCGGAGACCGCCTCGCGCAGGCGGTCGGCGAACGTGTGCATCTGGTCCGCCACCTTCAGCGGCGTGCTCAGGTAGAGGTTGAAGCGGTCCGGCAGGAGCACATAGGCGACGCCGATGCAGCGGCTGCTGGTCGAACCGAAGCCGAAGTACTGGATGTTGACGGACGGTGCGGAGCTGGTGCTCAGGTAGTCGTCCCGCATCGTCAGCCAGCCCGGGGTACGGAACAGCGAGGGCTGCTCCGGCACGCCCACATCGTCGCCGCGCCGCTTCTGGATCAACTCCAGCTCCCACAGGTGCTGTTCGGGAGCCTGGATCGCCTGGCACTCCTTGGCGCGGGCCACGTGCTTCTCAGCGGCCGCCCTGAACGCGGAACGGCGTGTGTCCCCGTCGGCTCCCGGGTCGTCCATCGCCGCCACGAAGTCGAACATCTCGGGGGTGACCACCCTCATCGCCTCGGTCCGGCCGTGGCGGTACTGACGCGTCGCGATGGACTCGTACGTGGCACCCAGGTGCCCCTTGGCCCGCTGGTGGGCCAGCTGGTAGGCGGCCTGCACGAACGCGTCGGGGGAGACCCGCAGCGCCTTGGCGGCCTTGCTGCCGAAGTCGTCGAAGGAGACGGTGCGCGTCGCCGTGCTCTGCCCGTACGCGGCGAACGCGTCGGCAGCGGTGCGCACTTGGGTCCGCAGCGTGTCGTCGAGCTCGAACTCGAGCGGCTCCAGCGCCGGCTGGCCCTGGGAGCGCGCACCGGACTGCCTGGACTGCTCCTCGGCTGGGGTGCCCAGCAGGGCGTCGGTGAAGCTGAGGACGGTGGTCCCGTCCAGCTGGCAGTGCTCCACGTTCAGACCGGCCCGGCCGCCCTCGAAGACGACCAGCGAGACCGCCTTGTCGAACCAGCGGTTGCCCCGGTCGCCGTACAGCAGCTCGTCGCAGGCGTTCTGGGTGTCCGCCGGTGCGAAGTCCTCAAGGCACACGCAGAAGAGCGCGGTCTCGATCTCCTCGAGCGACTCCGCGTTGCCGGGGCGGCCCGCGATCAGCGACTGACGCGCCGCCGCCCACTCCGCCCGGGCCATCGTGGTCAGGTGGCCCACCGAGGAGTCGGGGGCGGCCGGTTCGGCACCGGCCTTCATCACGGCGCGCAGCCCCGCCTCGAGGTCCTCGAGGCTGTGCGGGACGCCGTCCGCCCCCAGCACCTCCAGCCGGAACATGTTGCCCCTGAAGAGGACCACGATGTGCCGGGCCCGGGACGGGCCGGGCCACTCCTCGGAATAGGGCGTGCGGCAGGTGTCCTGCTCCGGCCCGGGAATCCGGGTGCTGGAGAAGAGGTACTTGTGCTGCTCCATCGACTGGGGAATCCCGCGCTGCGCCACCGGCGGGATGAGCTCCTCGTCGATCTGCCGCTTGTAGGCGACGGCCGAGGCGATGAGCCCTGCCGCCCGCTCCACCTGCGACTCGCCGGAATCCTGGAAGAGGAAGAAGAAGTTGGCGTTGAGCGCGATGCGGTCCCGGCGCCCGAGGTAGCGGTAGGGCCAGAACGTGTCGAGCCAACTGTGCACGCCCTCCCTGGAGTCGTACTCCTCCAGCGCGGACTGCAGTGCCTGCCCCCAGCCGCCCGGGCGGAGGAACGCCTCCACCTCGGCCTCCGTCGCCGCCCGCTCGTCGGCGTCCAGCAGCGGCGCGCACCAGGTGAGGAACCTCTCGCAGCTGTCCTCGAGCGTGGGCAGCGGCACGCGCGGCAGCTGGTCCTCCTGGGAGAACGTCGGGGTGTGGGCGTTGCCCTGACTGGTGTTCAATTCGTCTTCCACTTCAGTTCGTCGATACCTGTGGGGCTTCCCGTCCCGCTGCGAGGCCTGCGGGCCGGGCTACGTCGCGGATGTGCCGGCCGGCCGGGAGAGGTGCAGCTGCGCGTACAGCCAGCCCTCGGACTCCAGACCCCGCGCATCCACTCCGGCTTCCTTCATCGTCTCCAGTACGAGCGCCTGCTCCTGCTCCGAGGCGAACCGCCGCTGCTTGAACACCTCGTCGACCCGGATGGTGCTGTAACCCAGCTCCGCGAGCGCGCGCTCGACCGGATCGAACGGGAACATCCGAAGCACGAAGTGCGCCATCCAGGGCCGGTGTTCACCCATGGAGCGGACGATACGCGTAAGAGTCCTCTCGGTGACGTAGCCGATGCACCCGGTGGAGATCACCAGATCGGTCCCGGCGAACTGGGCGCGCTGACGCTCCGTCGGCTCGTCCCGCTCCAGGTCCGCGTGCACGGCGTCGTCGAGGAATCCCGCCTCGAGTCCGTACGCCAGGGCGGCGGCAGAGGTGTCCAGACCGGTGAAGCGGGTGCGGCGCGCGGGCTGGTGCGAGCGTGCCAGCTTCCGGTCCCGCGCCAGCAGGGCGCCGGAGGTCTCCTCGGGGCCGCTCCCGGTGCCGTCGTCGCAGTAGCGGGCGTACAGGGCGTCCATGCTCACGTCGTACTTCAGCAGGGCGGCGTTGATTCCGTACGAGCAGCCGATGTCCAGCACCTTCGGAACCGCGACGTTCTCGGACTCGCGGTACTCCTCGATGAGTTTCACGAACCAGGGCTTGGCCTGCTGCGGGACGCAGTAGTCCAGGCGGCTCAACTGCGTGAAATACGCGCGCGGATCGGGCTGGGTGTAGATGTGGTCGAGCGAGACTTTTCCGGTGGCGTCGAAGCGCACGTGGATTGCTCCTGTGGGGATCGCAGTCGGGATCGCAATGGAGATCGCGGCGGGAATCACTCGCAGCGCGGACGAGCCGTGCCGTCACGCTGTTCGCTCTCAGTCCAGCAGCCGGTCGCCGCGCACCGCCTGTCCCGCGGCCAGCCGGTGCTCGGCCAGGACACGGCCGAAGAGCTGCTCGGTCCGGGAGATGCTCCCGATGACGCCGGGGCGCTCGCTGTAGGCGAATATCGCCGAATGGCGGGCCACTCGGCCCGCGACAGGGCTGACGCGGTGCAGTGAGTACCGGCCCTTGAAGAGCTGGAGGTCTCCCGGGCGCAGATGGAGACGGCTCGTCAACTGCTCGCCGTGGCCCTGGAGTACGTCCCGTACGTCGCCGAAGTTCTCGTCTTCGGCGGAGCGGATGTTCGGGCAGTACTCGAAGATGCCGCCGTCCTCGGCCTCCTGGGTGAGCATGCTGACCGTGAACTCGTTGGTGTCGAAGTGCCAGGGGTGCTCCATCCCCGGCTGGACGACGTTGAGCACCAACCCCGAGAGCGGGTCGGCGAGTTCGTGCAGCTCGTCCAGTTCGAAACAGCGGGCCACGAACTGCTGGAAGAGCGTGTGGGAGTAGAGCCGGCTGATGAGGGAGTCGGCGGGGACGCGGTCCCGGGCGACGAAGGCGTTGCCACGCTCGAAGGCCATGCGACCCGGGTGGTCCTCGGGAAGGTCCGAATCCACGGCCATGTTGTAGACGTTGACGGTCGCGACGTCGAAGTGGGCCCTGGGGGCGATCGCCGCGCATTCCTGCTGGAGGGTCTCCTGCAACGAGCGGCGTACGAAGTCCGGCAGCACGGTGCAGCCGTCGGCCGCCAGTTCGCGCCGGGCACGGTCGACGACCGCTGCTCCGGCTGAGCTCTCGAGATCCGACAGGGGATAGCGCGCTGTGTCGACCAGTTCGTCCAGGGCCATGGCTTCCGAAGTGCTCATCCGATCCTCTCCGGAACTCTTCAACTCTACTGAGGAGTAACGCAGTTGAAGCTGTCACAGCGCCGCTTGGTTGTCTGTGACACGCCACACGTCGGACGTCACAGTCGGTGGCGGTGCGACTTTTCCAGCCGCGGCCGGACATGCCAAGGGCGCGAGGGTCTGCCGGGTCCCTACCGGCGAACTCCCGCGAGAGGTACGTGACTTCCCCTGGCGTGGTCGGGCAGGCGCGTGCACGCGGCTCAGCCGCGGCGTGCCTGCTGGGATCGGCCGACCGTCGGGTCGGGGAGGGTCAGCCGAGCAGGGAGGGCTCCCGGGTCCCTGCGGCCCGGAACGTCACCCGGTGCCGGACGCCGACGCGTCGAGGTAGGCCTTGGCCGCTGCCGCGTCGAGCTTGCGCGCGGTCTTCTCCGGATCGGAGGGGTCGCGGATGAAGTCCTGAAGGAGAGCCCATTCGCCCTTGCCCGGCGTGCCGCCGAACGCACCGGGGGCCTGGTCGGACATGTCGAACTGCACGGATTCGCCTGCGTCGACAAGGGACTTGGCGACCTTGCGAGTGGTCTCGTCCGGGTAGGCGTCCAGGTTCAGGTTGATGTTGGGGGAGAGGAACCCTCCCCGCTTGGCCCAGACTTCGGCGGCCTCGGGGCTGGCCAGGTACTGGATGAAGGACATCGCCATGTCCTTGTTCTTGCCGCCCTTCATGGCGACCGCGGCGTCACCACCGCTGAGTACCGGAGGCTCGCCCTCACCGATGGCGGGGAAGGGGAAGAAGTTGGCGTCGTCGTCGACGTTCTTCTTGAACTCCCCGGATATGATCCCGGCCACGAAGTCGCCTTCGTAGACCATTCCCGCCTTGGGGTCCTTGCCGTAGACCGCGCCGACGGACTCGTTCAGGTCGGTACGCAGCGCTTCCGTGCCGCCGCCGACGACCAGGTCGTCGCCCTTGAACAGCTCGCCGAACGTCTTCAGAGCCTTGACGACCGAGGGGTCGGTCCAGCCGATCTCATTGGTGGCCAGCTTGGCGTAGTTGGAGGGGCCGGCCTGCGAGAGGTAGATGTTCTCGAACCAGTCCGTGAGCGGCCAGGCGTCCTTGCCCGCGACGGAGAAAGCGGGAGTGCCGGTCGCGGCGAGCCTCTCGCCGACCCTCAGCATCTCCTTGTAGCTCGTGGGAGGCAGCACCTCGGCCTTGTCGAAGGTCTTCGGGTTGTACCAGACGGTGGACTTGTGGGATGCCTTGAAGTACAGACCGTAGAAGATCCGTCTGAAACTCCCGTAGTTCTGCCATACCAGTGCGAAGTTGCGCGCTGCCTCGAGTTCGACCTCCGGCGGCAGCGGCTCGAGCCAGCCCTTCTTGGCAAAATCCTGGAGCACGCCGACCTGCGGCACCATCGCGACGTCGGGTTCCTTCTTGGTCTTGATCTTTTCCTGGATGAAAGCCGCGAAATCGTCTACACCTGTCGCCCGGCTCGATTCGAACTTCACCTTGGCGCCGGTCTTCTCGGTGAAGCCGTCCAGCACCTTCCTGAACGCCTTCCCCTCCCCTCCGTCCCAGGTGCCGGCAACCCGGAGCGTCTTGCCGCTGAACTCCTGATCGCCTGAGGAGCTGTTCAAGCCGCTGCATGCCGTTGCCGTGATGGCCAGGGCAAGCACGGTGGCGGCCAGAGGTGTTGCCGTAGTTCGAGGGTTTCTCATGATTTCTCTTTCAAGGCAGCTTTCGCGGGTGCTGAAGTCGTCGATCCACCGAGGTCGCAGTGGAGCCGGGAGTGCTGTCGCATAGCAGTCGCAACAGGACAGGCGCGGGTGGAACGGACGGACGCCTGCTCCGCAGCGGTGCCGGAACTCGCTGTTCAACTGTCTTCGCCACGCGAGGACGAGCGTTGGGCGGGCGTCTCCAGTGAGCGCATGCTGCCTCTCCGTACGGGTGGCGCTCCACGGCGCAGCTCCGACCCGTAACGGGAGAACCGTCAGACGGGCTGGTCTGACCCGACCGGTTCGCGGGGTGTTTCGCGCCTGACAACGTAGTGGAGTGTCTTCGGCTGGAAAACGGTTGTGGCGGAATGCGACCAAAAAATCTCTGTCCGTAGGCACCACTGTTAACCTCTCGCCTCTCTCCGGGCGTTCGAGTCAAAATGCGCAAAGAGCGCGGGGAGGGTGATCCCGCCGCCGAAAGAGCCGGATATTTCGAGAACGTTGGGAACGTCGGAAACGCCGAGAATGTTTTTGGCATGGCCACGCCGGGCCGCGAAAACGCGGCCCGGCGTGGTCGTCGCGGGGATGGGCGTAGGGGTCAGGGCAGCAGCGGAATCGGCACGTAGGTCAGCGATGCCGTTGCCGAGGACGGACCGAGGCAGCCGGCTCCGGCGAAGGAGGCCGTGTACGTCGGCGCTGCGATGACGGTCGGTGACACGGGGAAGTTGGGCGGAGCGAGAGTCGCCACGCCGTTGGCGTCGGTCACCGCCGATCCGAGCACGATCGGTACGCCCGGCCTGTTGGCCGTGAAGAGCACCGTCCTGCCCGCGATCGGGTTGCCCGACACCGACTCCTTGAGCGTGGCGCTCATGGCCGGGATGACGAACTGACCGTTCGTACGCAGGCGGACCTGCGCCGGCGGAGCCGTCAGCGTGGTGGCGGTGACCGTGGAGGTGATGCTCACCGTGCCGGTTGAGGTGTTGTGGCAGGTGTCGCCGTTGTAGACGGCGGTGATGGTGCCGGTGGCCAGCGATGTGCTCGTGAAGCAGGCCTGGCCGGCGCCGTTGAGGGTGACGGTCTGGTTGAGTCCGCCGGGTCCGGTGAAGGTGACCGTTCCGGTGGGTGTGCCGGAGCCGGGTGCGTTGGTGGTGACGGTGGCGCAGACCGTCACGGACTGGCCGCACACCGACGGGTTCGGTGTGGCGGTGACAGCGGTCGTGGTGGATGCCCGGTTGACGGTGACCGCCCGGGTGCCGGTTGAGGTGTTGTGGCAGGTGTCGCCGTTGTAGACGGCGGTGATGGTGCCGGTGGCCAGCGCGGTGGTGGTGAGGCAGGCCTGGCCGGCGCCGTTGAGGGCGATGGTCTGGTTGAGTCCGCCGGGTCCGGTGAAGGTGACCGTTCCGGTGGGTGTGCCGGAGCCGGGTGCGTTGGTGGTGACGGTGGCGCAGACCGTCACGGACTGGCCGCACACCGACGGGTTCGGCGTGGCGGTGACGACCGTCGTGGTGTTGGCGGGGTTGACCGTGACGGCGACCGTGCCGGTTGAGGTGTTGTGGCAGGTGTCGCCGTTGTAGGTGGCGGTGATGGTGCCGGTGGCCAGCGCGGTGGTGGTGAGGCAGGCCTGGCCGGCGCCGTTGAGGGTGACTGTCTGGTTGAGTCCGCCGGGTCCGGTGAAGGTGACGGTGCCGGTGGGTGTGCCGGAGCCGGGTGCGTTGGTGGTGACGGTGGCGCAGACCGTCACGGACTGGCCGCAGACGGAGGGGTTGGGGGTCGCGGTGACAGCGGTCGTGGTGTTGGCGGGGTTGACGGTGACGGCGACGGTGTCGGTTGAGGTGTTGTGGCAGGTGTCGCCGTTGTAGGTGGCGGTGATGGTGCCGGTGGCCAGCGATGTGGTGGTGATGCAGGCTTGGCCGGCGCCGTTGAGGGTGGCCGTTTGGTTGAGTCCGCCGGGTCCGGTGAAGGTGACGGTTCCGGTGGGTGTGCCGGAGCCGGGTGCGTTGGTGGTGACGGTGGCGCAGACCGTCACGGACTGGCCGCACACCGACGGGTTCGGTGTGGCGGTGACGTCAGTGGTCGTGGCCGCCGGGTTCACGGTGACGGCGGTGGTCCCCGCCGAAGACGCCGCGCAGCCGTCTCCGCTGTAGGTGGCAGTGACCGTGCCGGTAGAGAGCACCGTCGTCGTGATGCAGGCTTCGCCGGTGCCGTCGAGAGTGGCGGTCTGGTTGAGTCCGCCGGGCCCGGTGAAGGTGACCGTCCCGGTCGCGAGCCCCGCGCCAGGCGGGTTCACGGTGACGGTGGCGCAGAGCTCCACCGACTGACCGCACACGGACGGGTTCGGTGTGGCGGTGACCACCGTCGACGTCGGTGCCGGATCGACGGTGACCGCGACGGTGCCGACGGAGCCGGCGAAGCAGGGACTCTCGCCGTTGTAGGTGGCGGTGACCGTGCCGTCGGTCAGGGCGGTGGTGGTGAAGCAGGCTTCGCCGGTGACGTCGAGGGCGACGGTCTGGTTGAGTCCCCCGGGTCCGGTGAAGGTGACCGTGCCGGTCGGGACGCCGGAGCCGGGTGCGTTGGTGGTGACGACGGCGCAGAGCTCCACCGACTGGCCGCACACCGACGGGTTCGGCGTGGCGGTGACGACGGTCGTCGTTGCGGCCGGATTCACGGTGACGGCGACCGTGCCCGTCGACGTGTTGTGGCAGGTGTCTCCGTTGTAGACGGCGGTGATGGTGCCGGTGGCCAGCGAGGTCGTGGTGAGGCAGGCCTGGCCGGCGCCGTTCAGCGGGACGGTTTGGTTGAGTCCGCCGGGTCCGGTGAAGGTGACCGTTCCGGTGGGCACTCCTGATCCGGGCGGGTTGGTGGTGACGGTGGCGCAGACGGTCACGGACTGGCCGCACACGGAAGGGTTCGGTGTGGCGGTGACGACGGTCGTCGTTGCGGCCGGGTTGACGGTGACCGCCCGGGTGCCGGTTGAGGTGTTGTGGCAGGTGTCTCCGTTGTAGACGGCGGTGATGGTGCCGGTGGCCAGCGAGGTGGTCGTGATGCAGGCCTGACCCGAGCCGTCGAGCACGACGGTCTGGTTGAGTCCGCCTGGCCCGGTGAAGGTGACCGTTCCGGTGGGCACTCCTGATCCGGGCGGGCTGGTGGCGACGATGGCGCAGACCGTCACGGACTGACCGCACACCGACGGGTTGGGGAACGCGGACACGGTCGTGGTGGTGTTGGCGGGGTTGACGGTGACCGCGGCCGTGCCGACGGATCCGGCGAAGCAGGGGCTGTCGCCGTTGTAGGTGGCGGTGATGGTGCCGGTGGCGAGGACGGTGGTGGTGATGCAGGCTTCGCCGGCGCTGTTGAGGGTGACGGTCTGGTTGAGTCCGCCGGGTCCGGTGAAGGTGACTGTCCCCGTCGGAATCCCCGATCCGGGCAAGTTGGTGGTCACCGTTGCGCAGACGGTCACGGACTGGCCGCACACCGACGGGTTCGGCGTGACGCTGACTGCGGTCGATGTCGCCGCCGGGTTGACGGTGACGGTGACGGTCCCCGTGGAAGTGGCGGCGCAGGCGTCGCCGTTGTAGGTGGCGACCACGGTGCCGGTGGCCAGCGAGGTGGTGGTGAGGCAGGCTTCGCCGCTGCCGTCGAGTGGGACGGTCTGGTTGAGTCCGCCGGGTCCGGTGAAGGTGACCGTGCCGGTGGGTGTCCCGGACCCCGGTTCGTCGATGGTGACGAGCGCGCAGACCTCGACGGACTGGCCGCAGACGGAGGGGTTCGGGTCGGCGCTGACAACGGTCGTTGTTGCCGCCGGGTCGACGGTGATGGCGAGTGTGCCGGTTGAGGTGTTGTGGCAGGCGTCGCCGTTGTAGACGGCGGTGACGGTGCCGTCTGTCAGGGACGCGGTGGTGATGCAGGCCTGGCCGGCGCCGTCGAGGGCGACGGTCTGGTTGAGTCCGCCTGGGCCGGTGAAGGTGACGGTGCCGGTGGGTGTGCCGGAGCCGGGTGGGTTGGTGGTGACGAGGGCGCAGATCTCGACGGACTGGCCGCAGACGGAGGGGTTCGGGTCGGCACTGACCGTCGTGGTGGTGTCGGCTGGGTCGACGGTGATGGCGAGTGTGCCGGTTGAGGTGTTGTGGCAGGCGTCGCCGTTGTAGACGGCGGTGACGGTGCCGTCTGTCAGGGACGCGGTGGTGATGCAGGCTTCGCCGGCGCCGTTCAGCGGGACGGTTTGGTTGAGTCCGCCGGGGCCGGTGAAGGTGACCGTGCCGGTCGGAACTCCTGATCCGGGTGGGTTGGTGGTGACGGTGGCGCAGATCTCGACGGTATCGCCGCACACCGAGGGGTTGGGGTCGGCGCTGACCGTGGTCGTGGTGTCGGCGGGATCGACGGTGACGGTCACCGTGCCCACCGAGCCGGCGAAGCAGGGGCTGTCGCCGTTGTAGGTGGCCGTGACGGTCCCGTCGGCGAGGACGGTCGTCGTCAGGCAGGCCTGGCCGGCGCCGTTCAGCGGGACGGTCTGGTTCAGCCCGCCGGGTCCGGTGAAGGTGACCGTTCCGGTGGGTGTGCCAGAGCCGGGTGCGTTGGTGGTGACGAGCGCGCAGAGCTCGACCGACTCGCCGCAGACGGACGGATCCGGTTCGGCCGTCACGACTGTCGTCGTCGCCGCCGGGTTGACGGTGACGGTGACGGTCCCCGTGGAAGTGGCGGCGCAGGCGTCGCCGTTGTAGGTGGCGGTGACGGTGCCGGTGGCCAGCGAGGTGGTGGTGAGGCAGGCTTCGCCGCTGCCGTCGAGTGGGACGGTTTGGTTGAGTCCGCCGGGTCCGGTGAAGGTGACCGTGCCGGTGGGTGTCCCGGACCCCGGTTCGTCGATGGTGACGAGCGCGCAGACCTCGACGGACTGGCCGCAGACGGAGGGGTTGGGGTCGGCGGTGACGACGGTCGTTGTTGCCGCCGGGTCGACGGTGATGGCGAGTGTGCCGGTTGAGGTGTTGTGGCAGGCGTCGCCGTTGTAGACGGCGGTGATGGTGCCGTCTGTCAGGGACGCGGTGGTGAGGCAGGCTTCGCCGGCGCCGTCGAGCGGGACGGTCTGGTTCAGTCCGCCGGGGCCGGTGAAGGTGACCGTGCCGGTCGGAACTCCTGATCCGGGCGGGTTGGTGGTGACGAGGGCGCAGACCTCGACGGACTCGCCGCACACCGAGGGGTTGGGGTCGGCGCTGACCGTCGTGGTGGTGTCGGCGGGATCGACGGTGACCGCGACGGTGCCGACGGAGCCGGCGAAGCAGGGACTCTCGCCGCTGTAGGTGGCCGTGACCGTGCCGTCGGTGAGCACGTTCGTCGTCAGGCAGGCCTGGCCGGCGCCGTTCAGCGGGACGGTCTGGTTGAGTCCGCCCGGCCCGGTGAAGATGACCGACCCGGTGGGCGTACCGGATCCCGGCGGGTCGGTGGTGACGGTGGCGCAGATCTCGACGGACTCACCGCAGACGGACGGGTCCGGGTCGGCCGTGACGACGGTCGTGGTCTCCGCCGGGTCCACGGTCACGCCGAAGGTTCCAGTCGAACCGGTGTGGCAGGCGTCGCCGGTGTACGTGGCGACCACGGTGCCGGTCGCCAGCGAGGTGGTGGTGAGGCAGGCTTCGCCCATGCCGTCCAGGGCGACGGTCTGGTTGAGTCCGCCTGGTCCGGTGAAGATGACCGACCCGGTGGGTGTGCCGGAGCCGGGCGGGTTGGTGGTGACGGTGGCGCAGATCTCGACGGACTGGCCGCAGACCGAGGGGTTCGGGTCGGCGCTGACGACGGTCGTGCTCGCCGCCGGATTCACCGTCACGGCGACCGTGTCCGACGAACTGTTGAAGCAGGCAGCGCCGTTGTAGGTGGCGACGACGGTGCCGGTCGCCAGGGCGGTCGTCGTCAGACAGGCCTGACCCATGCCGTCCAGGGCGACGGTCTGGTTGAAGCCGCCAGGTCCGGTGAAGGTGACCGACCCGTTGGGCGTACCGCCGCCCGGAGGGATGACGGCTACCGTCGCGCAGACGGTGACCGACTGGCCGCACACGGAGGGGTCAGGGGTCGCGGTGACGTCGGTCGTGGTGTCCGCCGCTTCGACGGTCACCGTGGTCGTACCGACGGAACCGTTGTGGCAGGGGCTGCCGTTGTACGTGGCGGTGACGGTGCCGGTCGCCAGCGCGGTCGTGTTGAGACACGCTTGGCCGCCGCCGAGGGTGACGGTCTGGTTGAGTCCGCCCGGGCCGGTGAAGGTGACAGTTCCGGTGGGCGTGCTGGAGCTGGGCGCGGTCGGGGTGACGACGGCGCAGATCTCGACGGACTGGCCGCAGACCGACGGGTCCGGGTCCGCGCTGACGGCCGTTGTGCTGTCCGCCGGGTTGACGGTGACACCCACCGTTCCCGTCGAAGTGGCGGCGCAGGCGTCGCCGTTGTAGGTGGCGGTGATGGTGCCGGTGGCCAGGAGGTTGTACGTAAGACAGGCCTGACCGGTGTTGTCGAGGGTGACGGTCTGGTTGAGGCCGCCGGGCCCTGTGAAGGTGACCGTCCCGGTCGGAAGGCCCGCACCAGGCGGATCGACGGTGACGACGGCGCAGATCTCGACGAACTCACCGCAGACGGACGGATCCGGTTCGGCGGTGACGACGGTCGTGGTCGGCGCGGGGTCGACCGCGACAGTGACGGTGCCGATCGAGCCGGCGGCGCAGTCGTCGCCGTTGTAGGTGGCCGTCACGGTGCCGTCGGACAGGACGGCGGTGCTGATGCAGGCTTCTCCGGCGACGTCGAGAGTGGCGGTCTGGTTGAGTCCGCCGGGGCCGGTGAAGGTGACCGTCCCGGTCGGAATGCCGATTCCGGGGGAGTCGATCACGACGACGGCGCAGAGCTCGACGGGCTCCCCGCAGACCGACGGGTTCGGGTCGGCGACGACGGTGGTCGTCGAGTCAGCAAGGTTGACGGTGTGGTTGTCCAGCGGCGACGACGAGGGGTCGAAGGTGCCGTCGCCGCTGTACACGGCGACGGCCTGGTGGACGCCGACGCCGAGGCCGCTGAAGACGGCCTGGGCCTGGCCGGCGCCGTCCAGCGGGACGACGATCGAGGGTCCGTCGTCACTGACGATGAAGGTGACGTCGCCAGTCGGCGTCGCCGTCTCGGGAGGCACCGGGCTGACGATGGCGGTGAAGACGACGTCCTGGCCGCACACCGACGGGTCGGGAGCCGAGGTTATCGAGGTGGTCGAACTGGCCATGCTGAGACCCCTTTCAGGGGAATCCGTGGACGGAATCCGGTGTTCTCACCTCCCGTTGGAAAGGCTCGGTACACGAGTCGCGCCGCGGCTTTCCGCAGCCGCGCATCGCTCATGTCCGTTCCTTGCACGGGCAGTTCGGTGAAAAGCACCTGATGGCCTGTCAAGTAAGCGCCTCTTGTACCCCCTTGGGCCAGGTGAGTGGACGCGATGACCCCCGGTTGGCGGAGCGCACCCGAGGTCTGAGGGCGCGAATCCGCCACATCGCCGGCACTCCCGCGCACAGCCCTGAACGACCGAAAATCGTGCGGATCAGACCGGAACTCGTCGAAGTGTGGGGCCTTTCGGCTCTGCCGACACCGAATCGCGGCGGGACGGGACCGGGGAGTCGCAGTGATCGAGTGTGCCGGGAAATTCTTTCGCGCCGCCCGCGCCCGGGCCGTGCGACTTCTGTGCGCCCCGATCCGGAGAGGCGGATCAGTTCCCCCGCTTGCGGATTGACGTCTCTTCTCGCTCGCTCTGAGAAGTCCGCCGAGTCCCTTGTCCTCGTTCGGAGTTCCGCGTTTCGGTCGCTCTTCGTAGCGGGAAGCGCGCAGAGAAATCTGCGGCCTTTGTCAACCCGGGGGTACGGGGAATGGGGGCGCACTGGGAATGCTGCGCACGCTGGTGTCCCGTCCCGCTTGTGCGCCGTGTCCGGAAAATGGGCAGCCGCCATCCGGCCACAGGGGAGGAGCAAGCTGAGTCAGCTGTGAACTCTCCCCGGAGGGTGCGCAATCGGGCATGGCGAAGCACCCGGCGATGACGGGCGGCAGGGAGAGGAGCGACGCCATGAACCTCGGCGGCCGCGTCGGACTCTCGATCCCCGCGGTGAACCGGCTGCGGAAGCCAAGGAGGCGGGCGGTAGGGCTGAGCCGGTCCGACCCGGCTTCGTTCACAAGAGCGCCGACGTGCGCTGAGCTGCGGCACGTCGGCGGTTCATCGGGGTCTGCCTCTGCGTACGGCCCGTCCTCCTCGCAGGGAGACGGGCTGGCCGGGGAGGCCGACTCCCGGGCTCCGTCTAGCGGTTGACGACGACTATCCTCCCGGCTCCCCCTTGTCTGTTCTTCGCCGCGTGCGCCTCCTGCAGGGTGGCGTAGTCACGGATGACGCCGTTCTGCTGGATGAGCCTGTAGACGGTGACGGTTCGGCGGGCCCGCCCGCCGCAATTGCATCCCATAGCGCATTCCTCCTTCGGCCGAGCCTGCTCTGAGCAGGCCGGAATCTGACCGCTCCCGCGGCATGCCGTACGTGCGGATCGACTGCCCGGGTCCGAGATCTCACGCCGCGTCCAGCAGTCGGTGTCGAAGAATCGGTGAACGCCAAGTGGGGGAGTGCCGGCCGGTCCCCTCCGTACCGATTGTCCCCGCCTCTTCCCCGGCCGACACCTGCGCGCTTGAGCACACCCTGAACCCCCGCTCATTTCACGGATGTTCAGTCGAGCCAGTTGGATGCCACTCCGGTGAGATACGACAGCGTCAGAACCAGTGCGACGGATTGGAAGGCGACCGTGGATCCCGCCAGATAGGCAAGGGGGACGACGGCGCCGGAGACCCAGATGCTCGTGCACCACCCGCAGGTGACCACATACGCCAACTTCGAGTCGTCGCCGAAACGGTCGGCCGTCCATGACCGGAATCCCGCGGCGAGAGTGTCCTTGGTTATGAATCGGGTTATACGACAAGTAATGCCGAGTGCAAGAAGAAACACCACCACATTCATGGAATTCATCGTACGGCGGTGCGCCGCGAGGAACAGTCCCGCGAACGGCCTTTCAGAAGCACACGGTCTGCCCGCACTTCGGGATTTCGCGCCGCCGTGCTCCCGAAGCGCGGCCCCCGCAGACGTCCCCGCAGACGTCCCCCGCGGAGAGTCGCCGCAGCAGGCTTCGGGACCCTCCGCGAACGGAGAGCCCCGAAGCCGCCGGAGACGGGTTCGGCGTGACCGTCACCCGTCGGCCGCCGGGGACTTGGCCGCGGCGTCCCCCACTACGGACGGACCGCCGCCGGCCGGGCGGCCGAGGCCGAACGGCAGCGAACGGATGCGGTTGTCGAAGTTGGAGGGCACCAGCTCGGGCGGCCCCACCGCACGCATCGCGACCGGGTCGCTGAGCAGCACCTTGAAGAGCGCCTTGAGCTCCTGGCGGGCGAGATGGGCGCCGAGGCAGTAGTGGGGCCCGCCGCCGCCGTATCCGAGATGGGGGTTGGGGTCGCGGGTGATGTCGAAGGTGCCGGAGTCGGCGAAGACGGCCTCGTCGCGGTTGGCGGAGGCGTAGTACAGAGCCACCATCTCGCCCTGCCGCAGCGTACGTCCGCCCACGACGTGGTCGGTCCTCAGCGTCCGCTTGAACTGGATGATGGGGGTGGAGCAACGCACGATCTCGTCCACGGCCGAGTCGGCGTACTTGTCGAAGTCGCTCTCCCAGAGCGCCCGTTGGTCGGGGTGGTCGCTGAGCAGCGCGAGGCCGTGCGAGATGGCGTTACGAGTGGTCTCCACGCCGGCGACCATCAACAGCGTGAAGAACGCCCCGAGTTGACGGTTCCCCAGGCACTGCCCGTCCACGTCGGCGTTGATCAGGGCGGAGATGAGGTCGTCCGTCGGGCGCCGGCGGCGCTCCCGCGCGAGCATGGCGATCATGACGTGCATGCGGGCGAGGGCACGCAGCCCCTTCCCCGGGATGCGGAACTTGGCGCCCGCACCGCGCTCCACGCCGATGTTCTCCGATGCGTCGTTGAGCTGGTCGAGGATGCGGGGCCGGTGCCGCTCGGGGATGCCCATCATGTTGCACACGACTTCGAAGGGCACCAGGGAGGCCACTGCGGTCACGAACTCCCGGGACGGCTGCGTCACCGCGTCCTCGACCACTCGGGACACGACCTCGTGGATGTCCTTCTCCGCCTCGGCCAGCAGCCGGGGGCTGAAGGCGCGCGAGACGATCTTCCGCAGCTGGGCGTGGTCCCGCCCGTCCAGGTTGACCATGGAGTGCCCGAACAGCGCGGCCACCCAGCGGGCCGGCTGAGGTGTGGTGACGCCCGGCGCACTGCCGAACACGGCCGCGTTGCGGCTCGCCTCCCGTACGTCCTCGTGCCTGACCAGCGCGTAGAAGCCCTGCGGCTGCCGCCTGCGCAAGGCGTTCTGCGGCTCGGAGAAGAAGACGGGCGCCTCCCGGCGGCGCAGCATCGCGAAGACCTCCAGCCGCTTCTCGTGCGGCAGCTGCCAGAACCGCGGATCTGCGGGATTCGCCTCGGGCGGCAGGCCGTCGTCCGAGGCGGCGGACTGTGCGGGCAGTGACATGGTGATCGCTCCTGTGCTTCTCGACGGACGTCGTCGTCCCGTTCGGGAGCAGCTTGGATCGGGACCGTCCCGCGGGGGTGTGTGCCACACCGCCGCACGCCCCCGGACGAGGGGCCTTCCTGCCTCGACCGGTGCATCCGCCGCCGCATGTGAACGGGCGCGCGAACAGCGGGTGCGCCGGCATGACCGGAAGCGGGCCGAGGGGCCCGTAAACGGGCTTCGGGAATGAGGAAGCCCTCACCGCGCACCTTTGTCGGCGAGTGCGCGGGCCCGTACGCTGGAAGAGCAGTCGGTTCGCGCTGCCCGCCAGGCATGTGCGTCGCAAGAGGGAATCCGGTGTGAATCCGGAGCTGCCCCGCAGCGGTGAGTGGGAACGAACGCCGTCATACGCACTGGGCCCGAGCGGGCCCGGGAAGCGACGGCAAGTAGGAGCCCGTCCGTCAGGACGAGGCGCGCCCACGAGTCCGAAGACCTGCCACTGCCCGCGCACGATGGTCGTGCGCGGCGATCTCGGTGACCTCGAGGGCGGGTCGGCGGTAGCGGTGAACACGCACGACGCGTGCCGCCGCGTCGCCTCTCCTGTTCGCTCAACGCCTCCCCGAGGTCACCGGCGAAACTCGCGAAGGAGAGTTGAGTGACGACGAAGTCCGCAGCCGCGGCGTCCCGGGCCACTGTTCACGGTTACCCGCGCCAGGGGCCCGACCGTGAGCTGAAGAAGGCCATCGAGGGTTACTGGAAGGGCCGCGTCACCGCTGACGCACTGCATGCGACGGCGGCGGGCCTGCGCCGGGACAACTGGCAGCAGCTCGCCGAAGCCGGCGTACGTGAGGTGCCCACCGGCGACTTCTCCCTCTACGACCACGTGCTGGACACCAGCGTCATGGTCGGCGCAGTTCCCGCCCGTCACCGCGCGGCAGTCGAAGCCGACGCGCTCGACGGCTACTTCGCCATGGCCCGGGGCACCCAGGACGTCGCGCCGCTGGAGATGACCAAGTGGTTCGACACCAACTACCACTACCTAGTCCCGGAGTTGGGGCCTGACACCGTCTTCTCCGCCGACTCGGCCAAGCAGAAGGCGGAGCTGACCGAGGCCGTCTCCCACGGTCACACCGCGCGTCCCGTGCTCGTCGGCCCGGTCACCTACCTGCTGCTCGCCAAGCCCGCACCGGAGGTCGCCGCGGACTTCGAACCGCTGACCCTCCTGGACCGGTTGCTGCCCGTCTACGCCGAGGTGCTCGCCGACCTGCGCGCGGCGGGCGCCGAGTGGGTGCAGCTCGACGAGCCCGCGCTCGTCGCCGACCGCAGCGCCGCCGAACTGAACGCCGCGGCACGCGCGTACCGCGAACTGGGCGCTCTGACGGACCGGCCGAAGCTGCTGGTGGCCTCCTACTTCGACCGTCTCGGCGAGGCGCTTCCCGTCCTGGCCAAGGCGCCCGTGGAGGGCCTGGCGATGGACTTCACCGGTCCCGCCGCATCCAACCTGGACGACCTGGCCGGTGTGGGCGGCCTGCCCGGCAAGCGGCTCGTCGCCGGTGTGGTGGACGGACGCAACGTGTGGATCAACGACCTGAAGAAGTCGCTGGGGACGCTGGCCTCCCTGCTCGGCTTCGCCGACCGGGTGGACGTCGCGCCGTCCTGCTCGCTGCTGCACGTACCGCTGAACGCGGCCGTCGAGCGAGAGGTGAACCCGGAGGTCGGACGCTGGCTCGCGTTCGCCAGGCAGAAGGCGGAGGAGGTCGTCACCCTGGCCAAGGGACTGAGCGAGGGCACCGAAGTCATCGCGGGCGGGCTCTCGGCCAACTCATCGGCCCTCACCTCCCGTTCGTCCTCCCAGCTCACCCGTGACCCGGTCGTACGGGCTCGGAGCCAGGCGGTGACCGACGCCGACGCGCGGCGCTCGCAGCCCTATCAGGAGCGGGCCGCCGCGCAGCGCGCCCGGCTCGGCCTGCCGCTCCTGCCGACCACCACCATCGGCTCGTTCCCCCAGACCGGCGAACTGCGCACCGCCCGCGCGGATCTGCGTGCCGGACGCCTCGACCCGAAGGGCTACGACGAGCGCATCGCGGCGGAGATCCGCGACGTGCTCGCCTTCCAGGAGCAGGCCGGGATCGATGTGCTGGTGCACGGTGAGCCCGAACGCAACGACATGGTGCAGTACTTCGCGGAGCGCCTGGACGGCTACGTCGCCACGCAGCACGGCTGGGTCCAGTCCTACGGCACCCGCTACGTGCGTCCGCCGATCCTCGCGGGTGACATCTCGCGGCCCGAGCCGATGACGGTGGGGTGGACGCGTTACGCGCAGTCGCAGACCTCACGGCCCGTCAAGGGAATGCTCACCGGACCGGTCACCATGCTGGCGTGGTCCTTCGTGAGGGACGACCAGCCGCAGGCGGAGACGGCACGGCAGGTCGCTCTCGCCCTGCGCGACGAGGTGAGTGATCTGGAGTCGGCCGGCACCGCGGTCATCCAGGTCGACGAGCCCGCGCTGCGCGAGACGCTTCCGCTGCGGGCCGACGGCCACGCGGAGTACCTGGGGTGGGCGACGGAGTCCTTCCGGCTGGCCACGGCCTCGGTGCGTGCGGACACCCAGATCCACACCCACATGTGCTACGCGGAGTTCGGCGACATCATCTCGGCGATCAACGACATCGACGCGGACGTCATCTCGCTGGAGGCCGCCCGTTCGCACATGCAGGTGGCCGACGAGCTGGCGGCCGCGGGCTATCCGCGCGAAGTCGGGCCCGGCGTCTACGACATCCACTCGCCGCGCGTGCCCGACGCCGACGAGGTGGCGTCACTGCTGCGCAAGGGGCTCGCGGCCATCCCGGCCGAGCGGCTGTGGGTCAACCCGGACTGCGGTCTGAAGACCCGCGGCTGGCCGGAGGTGCGCTCCGCGCTGGAGAACCTGGTTGCTGCGGCCGTCACCGTACGGTCGGAGGTGGCCGGGCGCTGACGCCGCTCAGGCGGTGACGCGCCCCGCGCGAACTGCCGCTGCCCCGGGGTCCCTTCGAGGACTCCGGGGCAGCGGCGGTGTTGTTGGCCGTACGGCGTTCTGTCCGTACGGCGCTCGGACCGGCCTAGCTGGTGGCGGCGGGACTCGCCGTCGACGCCGGCTCCTCCTTGCTGCCGCCGCGCACGGCGGACCCCAGCGCACGCTCCGCGAGGTGACCGAAGGTCAGACCGAAGGCCGTCCACAGGACGAGCTGAACGGCGAGCGTCGAGATCCGGAACCGCCACAGCAGCATCCCCGGGAAATGCTTGGGGAGTTCACTGAGCGACGGCAGGAACGCGTACGCCAGCCCGATGACGACGACGAAGCCGAGACCGGCAACGACGCTCGCGTTCCAGTTGCCCAGGCGGGGTGCCAGGCGCTTGCCCACGATCGTCGCGGCGACGGCGAGCAGCACGCTGAGCAGCACCATCAGGAAGTACAGAGCGGTGCGCTTGTCGAGACTGTCCGGGTCGCCCACGGAGGGCGGGTTGGCCGGGTACTTCAGGAACGGCACGAGGTAGACGGTCACGAAGGCGGCGCCCGCGAGCAGCGCCGCAGTGGCGCGGGGGCCGAACCGGCCCACCCGCCCCAGGGCGAAGCTGAAGGCGAGCGCGGCGATGCCGCCGATGGCCACGCCGTAGACCAGGACGCCCGTGGCGAGACCCGCGGTCGCCTGCATGGAGCGAGTGACCACCTCCACGCCGCCGTGCTCGTGCGAATGGGCTTCCTCGTAGGCGATGGCGGCATCGACCTGCGGTTCGCCGAGCAACGAGGCGACCACCAGGGCGAACAGGCCGGCGATGAGACCGGCCAGCATGCCGCGCACGAGCAGATTTCGAACTGTCGCGGAGTTCATCGGTGCTTGTTCCTCCCCTGTCAGTGGCAGGGGAAGCCGAGAAGGTGGCGCCCGTCGTGGACCCACTCGTGGACGTCGGTGCCGGAGATGAGGGACGTCGCCCCCTGCTCCGCACCCACGAAGTACAGCAGGACCAGCATCAGAAGACCGAAGAAGAACGCCCACGGCAGGATCGCCTTCACGGGCAGTGTTGCCGGGACTGCGGTGCCGGTGCTCGGCGGGGCGATGGACTGTGCCATGGCAGGACCTCCTGTTGGGAACTCGCGTCCCTGTCGGTGGAGCTCGTGACGGCACTGCGGGTCTGACTCGCCCCGCCCGTACACCGCACGCGGCGGCGGATCGGAGGGGACATACAGTGGCGCGACCGTGCCGGGATCTCACCGGCTTCCGCCATGCCGTCGTCGATACGTGCGGAACGTACCGCGATACTGCCTTCCAGGCCAAGGCCGCACAGCTGCGCACAGAGGGGACGGCGTGATCAATTCCCGTACGGAAAGCAGCTGTTCACGGGGCAGGAGGGGCCCATGACGACGCGAGTGACTTTGATCTCGCCCGCCCGCAACGACGCCTCCGACGGGATCCGCTTCGACGCCGGGAACTCCCTGAGCGACGCGGGGCTGCGGGCGGCGCGAGCGGCGGCCGGGTCGCTGCCGATCGCCGGAAGCAACCTCGTCTCGCCCTCCGCGCGTTGTGCCGAGACGGCCGAAGCGCTCGGTCTGGAGGCGGTCACCACGGCGGACCAGGCCGCCGGGTGCGACATGGGCCGCTGGCGGGGGAGGTCCTTGGAAGAGGTGACGGCCGACGAGCCGGAAGGCGTAGGCCTCTGGCTCTCGGATGCCGCGAGCGCACCCCATGGAGGGGAGTCCGTACGGCAGTTGTGCGCGAGGATCGAGGCCTGGCTCGCCCAACTGGCCGCGCAGCAGGGCCGGGTGGTGGCCGTCGTCGAGCCGGATGTCGTGCGTGCGGCGGTGGTCTGCGCTCTGGGCGCCCCGGCGCGGAGCCTGTGGCGGGCCGATGTGGAACCCCTGACCGCGACCGAGCTCAGCGGCCGCTCCGCACGCTGGAACCTGCGGACGGGCACACGGCTCGGCCCTCGATGAGGTCGCCGAAGATTCCCCTGGACAGCGGGTGACGGCGATCCCCCCCCCGGAGGATGCCCGTCCGGCCCCTGCTGACCTGCCTGCTGGCCGTCCCTACTGACGGCCCCGGCGGGCAGCCCCTACTGACCGGCCGCGCCCGGCCTGTCGGCGAAGATCCCCTCCAGCATCCCCGTGGCCTGTCCCACCTCGATGAGATATCCGTCGGGGTCCCGCACGTAACAGCGCACCTCCGCCTTGCGGTCGATGGGCGGAGTGAGGAACTCGGCGCCCTTCGCGCTCCATTCGCGGTGGCACTTCTCGATGTCGGCCACGCGGAGGTTGAGGAAGCTGGAGACGTCGTCCGGCTCCTCGGGCGCGTGCAGGGTCACACCCGGCTTGTCCGGAGTGGGGCCGCCGCCGGGGTTCATGATGATCCAGCCGTTGGCGAGCTTCACGATGCACGGGTTCTCTTCCAGCACCACCGTTCCGCCCAGCACGCCGGAGTAGAAGGCTCGTGAGCGAGCCACGTCCCGCACGGTGATGAAGTGGGTGAGGAGCATGCCGGTCTCCGGGGCGGGCAGGTCGTCTCGTCGCACTGTCTCTCCCTGCGTCGGGGCTGATGTCCTCGCAGGTTAAGCAGGCGTCCGGGGGCGCCCGCGGTGGAACACGCCTACGGGTTGAGGTTCGCCCGTACCCGCGCGGCCCGTACCGCCGCGTGCAGGCTCTCCTTGTCGTAGCCGCCCCGGTGCAGCCGCCCGTTGATGAAGAACGTGGGTGTGCCGGAGGCGCCGCTCTCCTCGGCGGTGGCGAGGTCCTCCTCGATCCGGTCGGCGCCCATGTGCTCCTGCAGGTCCCGCAGGAACCGGTCGGTGTCCAGACCGAGCGACTCCGCCTGCTCCACGAGGTCCGGCACCCGCAGGTCGTCCTGGTTGTCCAGCAGCCGGTCGTGCATGTCCCAGAACGCGCCCTGCGCGGCTGCCGCTTCCGACGCCTCGGCGGCGAGCTGCGCGTTGGGATGCACGTCGGTCAGGGGCAGATGCCGCCAGACGTGACGGACGTCGTCCATCGTCCGCAGCAGTTCACGGATGACGGGTTCGGCCCTGCCGCAGTACGGGCACTCGTAGTCGCCGTACTCCAGCACCGTGACGATCGCGTCGACGGGGCCGTGCACGTGGTCCCGCTCGTCGTCGACCAGGGCGACGAGATCGACGACGGGCTCGGACGCGCCCATCAGGGCGCGAACCTTCAGGCGGTGCGGCAGCATCCCCGTCACCCGGGACAGCACCCAGGTGAGCGCTGAGGCGCACAGCGCCGCGCTGAGCACGCCGATCTTCGCCTCGTCCAACTGCTCGCCGTGGAAGGCCTTTCCGGCGATCAGCAGGGAGACGGTGAAGCCGATGCCCGCGATCGTTCCGCCGCCCGCGGCCGCCACCCACCCCACCGGAGGGCTCAGCCGACCACGGCTGAGGCGCGTCACCAGCCAGGAGACCCCGACGATGCCGACGGGCTTGCCCAGGACGAATCCGCAGAGGATGCCCAGCGTGACGGGTGAGGAGAAGGCACGGGAGAGCAGTTCACCCGTGATCGGCAGTCCCACGTTGGCCAGCGCGAAGAGAGGCACGATCACATAGCTGGTCCACGGGTGGAACCGCTCCTGGAGACGCTCGTTGGGGGAGATCGCCGCCGTCAGGCCGACCCGCGCCGAGCGCGCCAGTTCCCCGGTGGGCTGTTCACGGAAGAGCCGGAAGAGGCCGCTGGCGCGTTCGAGGTCGTCGCGGGTCGCCGGATAGGCGTACGTCAGGAGCCCCAGCGCCAGTCCCGTCACCACGGGGTCGACACCCGACTTGAGCATGGCCACCCAGATGGCGACGCCCAGGACGGCGTAGACGAACCCGGAGGTGACGCGGAACCCGCGGAGCACGAGGACCAGCACGAAGAGGGAGCAGGCCGTCAACAGCGGGACGGTGGAGACCTGTTCGCTGTAGACGAGCGCGATGACGGCGAGGGCGATGACGTCGTCGACCACCGTGAAGGTGAGCATGAAGGCGCGCAGCCGGCGCGGGAAGCGCGGCCCGACGAGGGCGAGCATGCCCAGTGCGAACGCCGTGTCCGTCGACATCGCCGCCCCCCAGCCCTGAGCTGAGGAACTGCCGGCGTTGAAGGCGAGGTAGATCGCGACGGGGACGAGCATCCCGCCGACGCCGGCGAGCGCGGGCAGGGTGACCCGGCGGCGTTCCCGCAGGTCCCCCATGTCGAACTCGCGGCGTGCCTCCAGGCCGACGACGAAGAAGAAGAACGTCATCAGGCCGCTGTTGAGCCAGTCGTGGAGGTCCAGCGAGATCCGGTCGTCGGTGACGCCGATGTAGAGCTGTGTGGACCACAGGCGCTCGTACGAGGCGAAGTCGATGTTCGACCAGGCCAGCGCGGCGAGTGTCGCGAACAGGAGCACCGCGGCGCTGCCGGTCTCGGTACGGAGGAACCGGCGCAGCGGCCCGTGGAGATTCCCCCAGGGCGTCCGGCCGGTCAGCTGAGTGCGGGGCCCCTGGGACTCGGTCATCTCGCAAGTCTGTCCCAGGGGCGGGGGCGTGGCCCAGCACCTCGTGTCGTGCGTCGCGAGTGCGTGCTCACGTACCGGCGCGGGCGGCCCCGGGGGACGGGCGGGCCCGGGTGGGCCGTCCGGGAGCGCTCAGGCCCTCTTCTTCCCCATGACGTCCGTGAAGGACTCCGGCTCGGTGTCGAACCCGGCCACGCCCTCCTGGAGTTCCCATTCGCCCGCCTCGGAGCGTGTGAACTCTGCGACGGTCGCCGCCGTGGAGCCCGCGACTCCCGCGAAGTCGTCGTCCGCGAGGGAGGTGTACCCCTCGGAGACGGAGACGGCCGTGTTCGCGATGTCGCCGAACGTCATGCGCCCGCCGCTCTGCTGGATCACGACGCCCACGACGACACGCGCGTACGAGGGGGCGAGCCGCTCAAGTTCGAGGGTCATCGCCTCGTCGGGACCGAAGCCCTGGCCGGTACGGCTGTCCCTGTTGAGGGTGATGGTGCCGTCCGGTGAGCGGCTGTCGAAGTGGACGAGGTACGCGGGCTCTCCGTACGGATCCTCCGCCTGGTACGTGGCAGCGATGAGGTCGAGATCATGCACCGGCGCACCTATGGGACTGGGGTCCCACTTGAGTGCGACTTCGACTTTTCTGAGTCCCTTGTTGAGACTGCTCACAGACTTCCCTTCCTTGGGTGGACTGTGGCGGGAAGCGACCGCGCTCACACCTCAACTGTACTGCTGGAGGGTGCACTTGAAATGCGGTCAGGCAGGT
>NZ_JACBXA010000290.1 GCF_013870515.1 Streptomyces albidus (ex Kaewkla and Franco 2022)
CGGCCCGAGAGGGGTTCCGCTACGCTGGCCGGCATGGACAGCACCTACTGGCACGCGGTCACACCGCCCCCGGCGTCCCGCTGAGGGCGCACTTCTGAGCGGCGGTGTCACGCCGCACGCCTCCCGGCACTCCGAGGCATCTCCACCGGACCGCGGTCACCGCGGCGCCGTGATGAGTCCCGCCTCGCCGTCCGCCGCAGTCGCGCCCTTCCGATGACCGTCATCACCGGCCTTCAACGGATCAGGACGCACTCCGCATGTCTTCCTCTTCATCGAGTCCCGCTTCCCGCGCGCGTTCGCACGACGACCGCGCGACTTCGGCCTGGGCCTCGAGCCCAGGCCCCTCCCCCTCCGCAGCCGCCCACCACACCCGGGGCGCCGTCCTCGTACTCGCTGCGGCGACGCTCTGGGGCACCACGGGCACCGCTGCGAGCTTCGCGCCCGCTGCCGCCTCGCCGCTCTCCGTCGGTGCGGTCACCATGGGCGTCGGCGGCCTGCTGACCTTCCTGCTGGCAGGACGCTCGGCCCTGCGCGTCCTCCGCGCGGGCCGCCCCGTGCTGGTCTGGTCCGTGCTGGGCGGGATCGCCGTAGCCGTATATCCGCTCGCCTTCTACACCTCGATGGCCAAGGCGGGAGTCGCCACCGGCACGGTGGTGACCATCGGCTGTTCACCCGTCTTCGCCGCCCTGCTGGAGCGCTTCCTGGTCGGGGTCCGGCTGACGCTCCGCTGGCTCGCCGCGACCGTGTGCGCCGGGACCGGCTGCGCGTTGCTGACGCTGACGGGCGAGGACGGTGCGTCGGGTCAGGACGTCCCCGGCGGTGTCGCCTTGGCGCTGCTGGCCGGTGCGTCGTACGCCGTCTTCACCTGCTACGGCTCCCGCGTGATACACGCGGGGCACTCCTCGCGTGCCGCGATGGGCAGCCTGTTCGGTCTCGGTTCCCTGGCGCTGCTTCCCGTACTGGCGGTGACGGGCGGCCCGTTGCTGAGCGAACCGAGCGGGCTGCTCGTGGGCGCCTATCTGGCCGTGGTGCCGATGTGCCTGGCGTACGTGCTCTTCGGGGCGGGGCTGGCCCGCGTATCGGCGGGTTCCGCGACGACCCTCTCGCTCTTCGAACCTGTGGTGGCCGCCGTCCTGGGTGTCGCCGTCGTCGGTGAGCGGCTCGGCGCTTGGGCCTGGACGGGGACTGCGCTGGTCCTCCTCGGACTGCTCGTGCTCACCGTCACGGTCCGCCGGTCCGGCAACGGCGCGCGGGCCGGCCGCTGACCGACGAACGGCGGGCGGTCCGGACAACCGGACCGCCCGCCGTCTCCCCTCCGCTCCCCGTGGTCAGCCCTTCGTCGTCAGCTGCTCGTCGTCCCGTCGCGTGTGCTTGCGCTGGAGCCAGATGCCGAGGACCAGCACCACCGCTCCGACGGCGACCGACATCACCATCTGCTGCCGGCCCTCCTCGTCGTAGAACATGTAGCCGATGACGAAGAGGATCAGGCCGATCGTCGCGTACGTCAGGTAGGGGTACAGCCACATCCGCACCGTGTGCCGCTCGGGCATGTCGCGCTCGATGATCTTCCGCATGCGCAGCTGCGACAGGCAGATGACGAGCCAGACGAAGAGCGCCACGGCACCCGAGGAGTTCAGCAGGAACTCGAAGACGGTGTCCGGCGACGTGTAGTTGAAGACCACGGCGACGAAGCCGAAGGCCACGGAGGACCAGATGGCGATCGCCGGCACGCCCCGCTTGTTCACCTTGGAGAACGACTTGGGCGCGTCCCCGCGCCGTCCGAGGGAGAAGGCCATGCGGGAGGCCGTGTAGAGGCCGGAGTTGAGGCAGGAGAGCACGGCGGTCACCACGATCACGTCCATGATCGTGCCCGCGTGCGGGATCCCGATCTCGTTCAGCGCAGCGACATAGGGACCGTCGGCCGCCAGTGCCTTGGAGTTCCACGGCAGCAGCATGACCACCAGCAGGATCGAGCCGAGGTAGAAGGTGCCGATGCGCCAGATCACGCTGTTGGTCGCGCGGCGGACCATCTTCTCCGGGTTGGCGGACTCGCCCGCGGCCAGTGTCACGATCTCGCTGCCCATGAAGGAGAAGACGACCAGCAGCATCCCGGAGAGGATCGCTCCCGGACCGTTGGGCAGGAACCCGCCGTGCTCCGTCAGGTTCCCGGCCCCCGTGGCCGCCTCCGAACCGGGCAGCACGCCGAGGACGGCGAGTCCTGCGATGACGATGAACGCGGCGATCGCGACGACCTTGATCCCCGCGAACCAGAACTCGAACTCGCCGTAGGACCCCACCGAGGCGAGGTTGGTGACCGTCAGCAGCACCATGACCAGCAGCGCCCACGTCCACTGCGGAATCGCCGGGACCCAGCTGGTAAGGATGGTGGCGGCCGCCGTCGCCTCCACGGCGAGCACGACGACCCAGAACCACCAGTACAGCCAGCCGATGGTGAAGCCCGCCCAGCGCCCGAGAGAGCGGTCGGCGTAGGTCGAGAAGGAACCCGAGGACGGGTCCGCGGCGGCCATCTCACCGAGCATCCGCATGACCAGGACGACCAGCAGTCCGGCCACCAGGTACGAGATGAGGATGCCGGGCCCGGCCTTGGCGATTCCGGCGCTGGAGCCGACGAAGAGGCCGGCACCGATGACGCCGCCGATCGCGATCATCGACAGGTGCCGGTTCTTCAGTCCTGCTTTCAGGGGCTCCTGATCGCCGGGCCGCCCGGTGGAAGTCGCATGCTCGGAGTGCTCGCGATCCGCACTCTCCGTCACATTCGATGGTCGCATGCCCATTTCAACTTCCTTCGGTTCCTTGGGCAATTCCTCGAACCGAGCCTTATTCGAAGGCTCATTTGAAGAATTCACTGCGGACTGAGTCAGTGGGCCACTAGAACCCCAGGAACAGCAACCGGTCAATGTGATCTGCGCCACTGTGACCGTGGGTGAACATCCGCCTGCTCAGTGACGCCGGGCACTTGCGGACCTACCCCCCGGAGTCGCACATTCCGTCCCTACGAGGCGACGCGGCCCGGCAAGCACCCTCCACGGCCTTACACAGAGACACCGCATGGAACACACATGCTCGCCGAGGCGTTCTCCTACCAGATCTCGATCAGCGGGACAGCGGACGGAGGCAGGCACCCATGGACAGCGAGCCAAGGGGCCGCAGTGGAGACGGAGAAGAGGAGAGGGAGGGCTGGGACGAGCTCGTCCTGGATGAGGACTTCATCCGGGAGGCCGAGGTGAACGAACCCGCCGCGCGCACGCGGATGCTGCGGGAGCGGTGGCGGGAGCAGCCACCCGAGCCCCAGCCGTGGCGTGCGGACGATCCTCCTGCCGGCTGGTTCTTCAGCAAGAGCCGGCGCAGGTCACGGAAGCGTCGGCGCGGCCGGGGCGACTGACCCTCAGCGACACGCCGTGCGGCCCCTGCCGCGCGGGACTGATTCCTCCGGTTTGCCGGAGTGCGAACGGTGGCTGGGGACGAGTGCGCCCCTGCACCTCACACGCCGCGCTCGCACCTCCCTTCTTTACCGCCCGCCCCATTCCGATCCGGCACCATATGGGCAGAGAATGTCCGTATCGGTAGCACTATGAGCCGAGACTTCTCATAGAATTCGCACGTTCTTGCGATGCGCGCGTGCGGCACCTGCAAAGCTCGCAGGCAGCGTCGGAAAAGGCGAAAGGCGAGACCCATGACAGACGGCACCCTCAGCGACTCCCTCCCCGCGCCTGCCGGTGAGGCGACGCTGGACCGTGACGATCTTCTGGACCGTGCGCAGCCCTACCGTCGCGAGCTGCTCGCGCACTGCTACCGCATGATGGGCTCGGTCCACGACGCCGAGGACCTGGTGCAGGACACCTACCTGCGGGCATGGCGTGCGGCCGATCGCTTCGAGGGGCGCTCCTCGCTGCGCACATGGCTCTACAGGATCGCGACGAACGCCTGTCTGACCGCCATCGAGAGCCGGGGCCGCCGCCCGTTGCCGTCCGGGCTGGGCGCCCCGAGTGACGACCCCGAACGGCCTGTGGTCGAGGCTCCCGAAGTCCCGTGGCTGGAGCCCGTTCCCGACGCGATGTTCCGTGGTGAGCAGCCCACCGATCCGGCGGCGGTCGTCGTCTCACGGTCGAGCATGCGGCTCGCCCTCGTCGCCGCGCTGCAGCATCTGCCTCCCCGTCAGCGGGCCGTGCTGCTGCTGCGCGAGGTGCTGAAGTGGCGCGCCGCGGAGGTCGCCGAGCTGCTCGACACCTCCACCGCGAGCGTCAACAGCGCCCTCCAGCGTGCGCGGGCACAGCTCCAGCAGGCCGCCGTCACGGAGGAGCAGCTGTCCGAGCCCACCGACCCGGCACAGCGCGAACTGCTCGACCGCTACGCAGCGGCCTTCGAGAACTCGGACGTGAAGGCGATCGTCCAGCTCTTCAAGGAGGACGCGGTCTGGGAGATGCCTCCGTTCCCCGAGTGGTTCCGCGGTCGCGACGCCATAGCGCGCCTCATGGACGCACAGTGCCCTATAGGTCCGGGCGAGGGCCTGATGCTGCCCACCGCCGCCAACGGCCAGCCGGCGTTCGCGCTCTACAGCCGGCACGAGGGCGGCGACTACCTGTTCTTCCAACTGCATGTGCTCACCGTCAGCGACGGCGAGGTCGAGAGGGTGGCCGCCTTCTTCGGTGAGCACCTCGTGCAGACCTTCGGGCTTCCCGAGTCCGTCCCCGCCGACGCCGCCCTGCGCTGAGGGACGGGCGCGTCACGCGCCGAGCAGGTGATCCATCGCCAGCTGGTCGAGGCGTTCGAAAGCCATGCCGCGTTCGGCTGCGGCGTCGATGTCGAACTCCTCGAAGGCGGACGGGTCGGCGAGCAGCTGTGCGGGTGTCTCACCGGCTCCGAGCGTGGGCTGCGCCAGCTCATCGAGACGTGAGGCGCGCAGCGCCTCCTGCACGGCGGGGTCCGCGCGGAAGGCCGCTGCCCGCTCGCGCAGGATCAGGTAGTTGCGCATGCAGCCGGCGGCCGAGGCCCACACTCCGTCGTAGTCCTCGGTGCGCGGCGGCTTGAAGTCGAAGTGCCGCGGCCCTTCGTAGCCTCCGGTCTCCAGCAGGTCCACGGTCCAGAACGCCGCACGGAGGTCTCCCGCGCCGAAGCGAAGGTCCTGGTCGTACTTGATGCCGGACTGACCGTTGAGGTCGAGGTGGATGAGCTTGCCGGACCACATGGCCTGGGCGATGCCGTGGGGGTAGTTGAGGCCGGCCATCTGCTCGTGCCCCACCTCCGGGTTGACCCCGAAGAGTTCGGGCCGCTCCAGCCGGTCGATGAAGGCGAGGGCGTGGCCGACGGTGGGCAGCAGGATGTCGCCGCGCGGCTCGTTGGGCTTGGGCTCGATGGCGAAGCGAAGATCGTAGCCCTGCTCGGTGACGTACTCGGCGAGGAAGTCGAAGGCCTCCTTCATCCGGTCCAGCGCGGCACGCACGTCCTTCGCGGCACCCGACTCCGCGCCTTCCCTGCCGCCCCATGCGACATAGGTCCGCGCTCCGAGCTCCGCCGCGAGGTCGACGTTGCGCATGGTCTTGCGCAGGGCGTAGCGGCGCACGTCCCGGTCGTTGGCGGTGAAGGCGCCGTCCTTGAAGACCGGGTGGGAGAAGAGGTTGGTCGTCGCCATCGGCACGATCATTCCGGTGGCGTCCAGGGCCTGCCGGAAGCGCTTGACGTGGGCCTCACGTTCGGCCTGCGCGGCGCCGAAGGGAATGAGGTCGTCGTCGTGGAAGGTGACTCCGTACGCTCCCAGTTCGGCGAGTCGCTGCACGGCCTGAACGGGGTCCAGAGCAGCCCGTGTCGCTTCCCCGAAGGGATCGCGCCCGAGCCAGCCCACGGTCCACAGTCCGAAGCTGAACTTGTCGTCGGGCGTCGGCTGGTACTTCATCTCGCGGCCCCTCTCCGCAGGGTGCTGCTTGCACGCAGCTATTCGTCATGACCGTTGACAAATTAGTATGCGGCCAGGACCGCACAGTGTGAAGAGGAAAGCTGAGGGGTTTCATGTCCGCTCCAGAGGGACCGTTCGTCATCGGCGTGGACAGCTCCACGCAGTCCACCAAGGCGCTCGTCGTGGACGCGGCGACAGGGCAGGTCGTCGCCCGGGGTCAGGCTCCGCACACGGTCACCGCGGGGCCCGGCCACGAGAGCGATCCCGAGGAGTGGTGGGGGGCACTCGAATCCGCCCTGGAACAGTGCGGCCGGGCGGCGCAGGAGGCCGCGGCCGTCTCCGTCGGCGGCCAGCAGCACGGCCTCGTCACCCTGGACGAGGCAGGCCGTCCCGTGCGTCCCGCGCTGCTGTGGAACGACGTGCGGTCCGCTCCGCAGAGCGACCGTCTCATCGACCAGCTGGGCGGCCCGAGCGCGTGGGCGGAGCGGATCGGCAGCGTCCCGGCACCCGCCTTCACCGTCACCAAGTGGGCCTGGCTGTGCGAGAACGAGCCGCAGTCCGCAGCGGCCACGGCGGCAGTCCGGCTGCCCCACGACTATCTGACCGGCCGGCTGACGGGTGACGGCACGACCGACCGGGGCGACGCCTCGGGCACCGGATGGTGGGCGGGTTCCCAGCAGGCCTACGACCTGGGCATGCTGGAACACCTCGGGCTCACCCCCGAGTTGCTGCCCCGCGTGACGCCCCGGAGCCTGATCACTTCTTGGACGACGACTCGG
>NZ_JACBXA010000291.1 GCF_013870515.1 Streptomyces albidus (ex Kaewkla and Franco 2022)
CACGGTCAGGAACGCCCCGGCGTCCGGGGCCGGATCGACGGCCGCATGCTCGTGGGCGGCGCCGTCCGCATCACCGTTGCCGTCCGTGTTCTCTGCTGAACGGGCACGCTCGTCGCGGACCTTCGAGAGGCGTTTCCTGATGCGGCCGCCGTTGTCGCTGGCCGTCTCCGCGTCGCCCGTGCTGCCGCGTACGCCGTCCCCGGTGACCGATACGCGGGTGGGAGCGCCGGGCGCGTGGCGTACGACGTTGGCGAGCGCTTCCTGCACGATGCGGTAGGCGGAGAGCTGTACGGCCTGCGGCAGTCCGGCGGTCCCGGGTGCGACCGACAGCTCGGTGGGCACTCCCGCGCGTACGGTCGCCTCCACCAGCTGACCGAGCCGGTCCAGGCCGGGCTGCGGCGCGCGTTCACCGTGGTTCTCCTCGCTGCGCAGCACGCCGAGCAGGCGGCGCATCTCGGACAGCGACTCGCGAGCCGTGGCGGCTATGGAGCCGAACTCCTCCTGCGCCTCGGGCGGCAGCCCGCTCAGCCGGTACGGCGCGCTGTCCGCCTGGACGGTGATGACGGACATGTGGTGGGCGACGACGTCGTGCAGCTCTCGGGCGATGCGCGTGCGCTCTTCGAGCAGAGTGCGCCGGGAGCGCTCGGCCTCGCTGATCGTCTCCTGCTCCGCCAGACGCCGCTGCGCGTCGGCCCGCTCGCGCACCGTTCCGCCCAGCAGCAGAACGATGCCGCTGAGCACGATCAGCAGCACGTTCGTACCGTCGCTGCGGTCCTGCGCGAGGAAGCCGAGCGTCAGCGAGAGCACGACGGTGACCGCCCATACGGCGATGAGCGTGCGGCGGCTCTCCCGTACCGCCAGGGCCAGACAGAGCGCCAGATAGCCGAGGATCACCATCGCCGTCCACGGCCAGGAGAGCTCGCCGGGCGGCGTGAACAGGACGAGCAGCGCGCCGACGGTGTCCGCCGTGATCACGATCCACCACGCCTGAAGCGGCCGGGTCACCGCCAGGAGCAGCGGTCCGGCCTGGGCGAAGCCCAAGGAAGTGGCCACGGCACCCGGCAGACCGTAGTCCTGGCTGAGCACGTTGGACGTGGTCGGGATCAGCACGGCGACGAGGGCGAGCATGAGCGCGTACGCCAGCCGTCGCCCCCGCAGCCCGGAGACCTGCGTGGGCGGCGGCCCCTCGAAGCCGGACGGCGTGGTCAGGGCGGCGCCCATCGAGCGCAGCCCTCGCAGCGCCGTCTGCATGGGCCCGGTCTGCGGCTGGCCCTGCCCGTGCGACGGCTCGGCGGGCGGGGGGACCGGGGGAGAGGTGGGCATCGCGCGCTCAGAGTATGGGGCTCTCGCGGGGCTTCACGTCATACGCGGGTACCGGATGCACCCCCTACGGCAGTAGGGCCCGCGCTCGGTGCGTACGGCTGTCCCGGCAGGTGGAGCCCGGGCAGGTCAGAGCTCGGCCAGCAGGTCGGTCTTCTTCTTCGTGAATTCGTCGTCCGTCAGGAGGCCCGCCTCGTGCAGCTCTCCGAGGTGCCGGATGCGTTCCGCGATGTCGGCCGGGTCGGAGCGGCCGGGGTGCGCGGTGCGCGAAGGCCGGATCCCCTGCGGGGAGGACGGACCCTCCAGGGACGCCTCCGGCCCCGCCGCCCGTACGGCTTCCAGGACGGAAGCGGCGAACGGGAGCGACTCGTGCACCAGCCCGTAGCCGATGCCGAAGACCACCGACGCCGGGTCCTTGTCGGGCTCCCCCTCCTCGGGTGCCTTGCCGCCGCGCGGCAGCAGACGCAGGTGGCCTCCGGTGACCTCGGGCGAACGCCACTCGACGTCCTCCAGCTCGGTCACCTGGAAACTCTGGTCGCCCGCCTTCCACTTCGTGGACGAGGCTCCCGTCCAGAACCAGCGGAAGAAGACAGTCTTGCCGTCGAACGAGGCCTTGCCGTCGTAGGCCTTGAAGCTGTGCGGTGGTGCCGGAGCGGCCACGAGGTGGTGCTCGGCGGGCTTGTCCGCGTCCGCGCCCAGAACGGCGCGCAGCTCCGTGGCGTAGTAGTCGGCCAGCGTCTCGCGCTCGGCCGGCAGCACCAGGCGATACGGGTCGCAGCCGTCCTTCAGCTGCCCCGCTGCGGCCTCGAGCAGCGGATCGGCGCCCAGGCGCGGCTCGGCGCGCAACACCACGGTGCCGCGCTTGCCACCCGGCGCGAGTTCGACAGCGCTCAGCGCCTCGTACGGGACGCGCCGCTCCCCGAGCACGTGGAACAGCTTCGGCGTGCGGATCCCCCGTTCGAAGCGGATGAGCACGGAGTCCGTGTCGAACTCCCAGGTGGAGTGAATTCCAGCCAGTACGTCACCCATGCGGCCCATCGTATGCGCGACCTGCCCGCACGTCCCCCTCCTCAGCGCTACGCGCGTAATTACTTACCGCCCCCAGGCCGGCACGGAGAGCCGCAGCGCTGTTCGGGAGCGGCCGTACGCGCACGGCGGCGTCATCGGCGTGAGAGCCGAGGTACGGGAGTGAACTGCGGAATTCGCTAGACGCTGCGGTTCGAGGAGCCGAGGCACCCCGGGTCGCTGGAGGCGCAGTCGACCGCGGAGTAGGAACCGGTGGCGATGTCGGCGAAGTTGTCCAGGCTGCCGGTGCCCGGCACGTAGTAACCGGTGTGCCCGATCGCGCCGTCCGCGGAGAGCCTGCGCGCTCCGAAGGCTGACGAGAGGGGGTCCGCACCGTGGCCGAGCCCGCCGACCTCCATGTGCGGTACGTCCGCGATCCAGTCGTCGCGGTCGCGTACCGCCCAGATACGGGCCTTGGTGCCGAGGTCCGCCGCGGCGTCCACGCGCATACCCGGGCTTCCGGAGACCGCGATGTCGCCGACACGTCCGGGCAGCTCGTCCGCGGCGTCTCCGCACACGACGGAGCCGTAGCTGTGGCAGAACAGCGAGATGCGCGAGTTCCGCAGCCCGTGGACGAAGTCGGTGAGCCGCTCCGCTCCGTCCTCGGCGAGGTGTCCTGAGGCGGCCTCGACCCCGAGGCCGGTCGGCGCGGTGTAGTCGGCCCAGGCGACGGTGGCCGTCGGGACGCCAGGTGCCGCGGACCGCTGCCGATCCTGGAGCGCGCGCGCCATTCCGGCGGGCGCCGAGTACGGGCGGTCGGACCTCTCGAACGTCACCAGGTCGGTGTCGACGCCGGGCACGACGACCGAGACCCGTCGTGCCTCGTCGAGATCGCCGAAGACCTCGGCGGCGCGGCCGCGCCCCGTCGGATCGAAGGCGAGGATCTGCCGCCCCGGTTTGAGCATCGACTCGAAGCGGTGCATGCGGCGGCTCGCCGAATGGCGTCCTTCGTCGGTGAGCCGCTCGTCGGTCACGCGCTTGCGCTCCACGTCGCGGGCTTCGAGGAGCGCCTTGTGGTTGGCGCGGTAGCGCAGCTCCGCCGGAGCGCCGCCCAGATTTCCGACCACCAGGGGATAGCGGTCGGCGAGCCGTTGCTGCTGGCCGGCGCTGAGCGAGCGGAGGAAGCGGGCGACGGTGCCGGGCTTCTCGTCCGGCCCGGGCAGCTGACGACCTGCGATGGAGCCCTTCTCCCAGGCGAGCAGCCCCGCGGCGTAGGGGCCGGGGGCGCTGTCCTCCCGGATCGCGGTCCAGCCGGTCGTCGCGAGGAGGACCAGTACCACCGCGAGCGTCAGCACCGCGCGCCAGAAGTTGGCGCCCGGGGTACCCGGGGCGGGGAAGCCGGATCCGGACAGGGGGTGGCTGAGGGCGGAGAAGGAAGTCACTGGGCAGCCACCCTAGGAGACGCGGCCGAGTACTCGTGCGCGCCGTGACCCATCTCACGTTTCACCATGCCTGATTGGGTCAGTTCGGGCGTACGTGCGGCCGTCGTCGCATTGAGGGGGCGTTCGGGCAGCGCGCCGGGAAAGTCACCCCGCCCGTGGGTCAGTTGGAGGAGGGCGTCCCGGGGGGACGGGCCGTGAGGGCAGCGGCGCTCACCACGTGGCTCGGGCTCGTGCCGCCGGTGCTCCAGTCCTGGCTGAGGGCCGGGCCGAGTTGGGCCACGTAGGACTCGACGGCCTGGCGGGCGGCGCTCACGCTGATGTCCTCTCCGCCGCTCCAGGAGCGGATGGCCGCGCGCATCACTCCGGAGAAGGCGGCGACAAGCACTCTGGGCCTCGGGTCGTCGTCCAGGTCCAGGCCCTCACGGCGGGCGACCTCGGCGGCCAGCTGCTCCTCCATCTCCATGGAGTGCCGCAGGTGGACGGCGATGAGGGAGGGGGTCGTCTCGATGATCTGCCACATCCGCATGTACAGCTGGATGGGGGCGATCTCCTCGATGGCCTCGCCGATGCTTCCCCATGTCTCGACCAGGGTGCTGCGCAGCACCTCCACGGGCGAGCCCCCGGGCGGGCGTTGGCGTACGGCTTCCAGGAACCGCTCGGACACGAGCCTCTGGAGCGAGAACGCCACCTCCTCCTTGCTGGAGAAGTAGCGGAAGAAGGTGCGCTGGGAGACGTCCACCGCGGCGACGATCTCGTCCACCGTCGTCGTCTCGTAGCCCTGTTCTACGAAGAGTTCGTGGGCGGCGCGGACGAGGGCGTCCCGCGTGCGCTGCTTCTTGCGCTCACGCAGTCCGGTCACTTCGGCCACCTCCCGGTCGGTCTGTCGCTCACCTGGATGTGAGCAGCCTGACATCTACCGACGAATAATTCGGTTTGTCAATTGTCAGCGACTGTCACTAGCCTCGCGTCATGAGTTCCCAGACCAGCCTCGCCAAGGACCAGGAAGAACCGCCGGGTTCGCGCGACTCGGGCATATCGGGCCCCCGCACCGGCGTCCGCGGCCACCCCTGGCTGACCCTCGTGACGGTGGCCATCGGCATCACCATGGTCGCCCTGGACGGCACGATCGTCGCCATCGCCAACCCTGCCATCCAGAAGGACCTGGGCGCGTCACTCGCCGATGTCCAATGGATCACCAACGGATATCTGCTCGCCCTCGCCGTCGCCTTGATCACGGCCGGCAAACTCGGCGACCGCTTCGGTCACCGTCAGACGTTCCTCCTGGGCGTCGTCGGCTTCGCCGCAGCCTCCGGTGTCATCGGACTGGGCGGCAGCGTCTCCCTCGTCGTCACCTTCCGCGTGCTGCAGGGCCTCTTCGGCGCACTGCTGATGCCCGCGGCTCTCGGCCTGCTGCGGGCCTCATTCCCGGCGGAGAAGCTGAACGCGGCCATCGGCATCTGGGGAGCCGTGATCGGCGCCTCGACCGCCGCGGGTCCCATCGTCGGCGGTCTGCTGGTCGAGCACGTCAGCTGGGAATCGGTCTTCTTCATCAACATCCCGGTCGCTCTCGTCGCGCTGCTGATGGGTCTGGTGATCCTCCGCGACCACCGCGCCGAGAACGCACCGCGCTCCTTCGACGTCCCGGGCATCCTGCTGCTGTCGACCGCGATGTTCTGCCTGATCTGGGCGCTCATCAAGGCACCGACGTGGGGCTGGTCCGACACGGCGACCCTGGGCTTCCTCGGGGGCGCGCTGGTCACCTTCCTCGTCTTCGGCTTCTGGGAGTCCAAGGCCCACGAGCCGCTGCTCCCGCTGAGCATGTTCCGCTCGGTCCCGCTGACCGCCGGCACCGTCCTGATGGTGCTGATGGCCTTCGGCTTCATGGGCGGCATCTTCTTCGTCACCTTCTATCTGCAGAACGTGCACGGCATGTCGCCCGTGGACAGCGGCATCCATCTGCTGCCTCTCACGGCGATGATGATCGTCTCCTCGCCGCTGGCGGGCGCTTTGATCTCCAAGATCGGCCCGCGCGTCCCGCTGGTCGGCGCCATGGTCATCGCGGCGGTCGCGATGTTCGGGCTCTCCACCCTGGACGCCGACAGCGGCGGCGCCGCCACGTCGCTCTGGTTCTCGCTGCTGGGCCTCGGCCTCGCGCCGGTGATGGTCGGCGCCACCGAGGTCATCGTCGGCAACGCGCCCATGGAGCACGCCGGTGTCGCCGGCGGGCTGCAGCAGGCCGCGATGCAGGTCGGCGGCAGCCTCGGCACGGCCGTGCTCGGCGTCGTCATGGCCTCCCGTGTGGACACCGTCCTGCCGGAGAAGTGGGCGGAGGCCAAGCTGCCGCCGCTCAAGCCGGGCCAGGAGGACCAGTTGAAGAGCGCCGCCGAGGTCGGAGTGGCTCCGCCCGCGCCCAGGGGAACTCCGGAGCAGATCGCCGATGCGGTCAAGGGCGTCCTGCACGACTCCTTCATCTCCGGCATGGGCCTCGCCTTCACATGCGCCGGCATCGTCGCGGTCCTCGCCGCGGGAGTCGCCTTCTTCACCAAGCGCGGTGCGAACGACGCGGGCCCGTCCGTGCACGTGTGACCTTGCCGCGGCAGCCTCGGGAACGAGCGCCGCGATCGAGAACCGGGGCGGAACGGCCCAGCCGTTCCGCCCCGTCGTCGTCTCCGGCCGCCCCCGCCGCGTGGGACGACGTGGCGTCCGGCTTGAGCGTGCCCGTGGCCTGTGGACAACTTCGCCACCTGTCCTGGTGAAACGGACGGGAATCCATTGGCGGGGCCGATGTTCCCGAGCATCCTGATCACGGCGCCGGGCAGATCGAGTCCGGCCGTGAGCGGGGGAGTTGATCAGCATGCACGGGACGGGCAGGCGTGTGTCCGCGGGGAGCCGTCGAGGAGTGGCCCGGAGGGTGACCGCGTT
>NZ_JACBXA010000292.1 GCF_013870515.1 Streptomyces albidus (ex Kaewkla and Franco 2022)
GCTGCCGCAATCCGCTCGGGGCCGTGCTCGACCCGGAGCGCGAAGCCGGAGGTGGACATGACGGTGCCGGGGCGGGCGGCGCACACGGCGAAGTCGTGCACGGGGAGCCCGTCGTCGGAGCGGTCCAGCCCGAAGACCTGGGCGACCACGCCCAGCTCGAATGCGGCGGCCTGATCCCCTACGAGGGCGACGACGTTCTGCGGCACGCACGCATCATGGCAGGAAATGCCCGCAGCCTGACAGTCCTGCCACTGTCTGCTTCACGCGGGCATCAGCAGGATGACGGGCATGAACAGCACCAAGAAGCACGGACAGTGCCCCGCCCCTGTCCCCACCGCCGGCTTCCCGCTCCCCGGCACGGGCCACGCGACCGTGGCCGTCCCGGCGCCGGGCAAGGGACCTCAGCAGTGGGCCGGAGCACCCAGCTCGCTTGTCGACGACGACGGCTCGCTGCTCCTGGCCTACCGCGTGCGGGCCGAGGAGGACTACAACGTCGTCGCCCGGTCCGTGGACGGCCGCACCTTCACCACCCTCGGCGTCCTCACCCGCGACCACTTCGGCGCCGCCATGGTGGAGCGGCCCGCGCTCGTGCGTACCGGCAGCGGTGCCTGGCGCCTCTACGTGAGCTGCGCGACCCCTGGCACCAAGCACTGGTGGGTCGGTGTGCTCGAGGCGGCGACCCCGGAAGGGCTGTCCGAAGCGACGGTCCGGCCGGTCTTCGAAGGCGACGGGGACACGGCCGTTAAGGACCCCGTCGTGCGCCGTACGCCGGACGGCGGCTGGGAGGCGTGGCTGTGCTGCCACATCCTGACCGAACCGGGCCACGAGGACCGGATGTTCACCGCCTACGCCACCAGCGGTGACGGGCTGCGATGGCAGTGGCACGGCGAGGTGCTGACCGGGCGGCACGGTGCCTGGGACGCCAGAGGTGCTCGGCTGACCAGCGTCCTGCCCGACGGGCGTGCCTGCTACGACGGACGGGCGAGCGCCGAGGAGAACTGGTTCGAACGCACGGGGCTGGCCGCCTGGGAGGCCGCCGGTCGGCGCTTGCATCCCGTCGGCGGCGCACCGGTCGCCGACGTGCGCTATCTCGACGTACTCCCGCTGCCCGGCGGAGGCCACCGTCTCTTCTACGAAGCCCGGCTGCCCGATGAAAGCCACGAGCTGCGCACGGAGTTGATCGCGCCCGGTGCGGGGCCGGCCCCGGCGAGCTGAGTCGGGCGAGCGGGGAGGGGCGGCCGGCAGGAAGTCCAACGACTCGGAACGCTGCGCACATCCGCTCGTCTAGGGTTGCGAACGTGACCGACACCTGGGACCTGTCCGCCGAGGGAGTCGTCCGGCTGCCCTCCGGGCGACTGGTCCGCGGACGGGGGCTGCGCAGCCCACTCCCGCCCGGTCCTCAGCCGGGCTTCTCCGTCTTCCTGCTCGGCAAGCAGCCGCCCGAGGTCCCCTGGGACTCCCGCTGGCTGCGCTGGCCGGACTTCCGCCTGCCCACCAGCCGCACCCAGGCACTGGCACTGCTCAGCGAGGCCTGGTCCCGTGCGGAGTCCGAGCGCGTGGAGGTCGCGTGCGGCGGTGGCCGCGGCCGCACGGGCACGGCGCTGGCCTGCCTCGCCGTCCTCGACGGCGTACCGGCCGGTGAAGCGGTCGCCTTCGTACGCGAGAAGTACGACCCCCGTGCCGTCGAGACGCCCTGGCAGCGCCGTTACGTGCTCCGCTTCACCCGCTGAACGGCCTTGCACGGGTTCACATTTCGGGATCGCGCCCGAGGATCGTGCGGCCGCCGTCGACGGGGACCGTCGCGCCGGTGATGTAGCCGGCGTCCCGGGAGAGCAGGTGAGCGATGGCTGACGCCACCTCAACAGCTGTGCCCACACGGCCCATTGGATGCAGCAGGCGCATCTCCTCCTGCACGCGCGCCGCGTCCTCGCCTTCCAGCGCCGCGAGTTGGGAGGCGTAGCGCTCCGTGCTGATCGAACCGGGGGCGACCGCGTTGACACGTATGCCGTGCGGCCCGTACTCGACGGCCAGTGCCCGGGTCAGCCCCTCGACCGCCGCCTTGGCGGTCACGTACGGGGTGCAGCCGGGTACGGCCCGACGGGCCTGGTGCGAGGAGACGTTGACGACGGAGCCGCCGGTGCCGGCCGCCAGGAAGCGGCGAACTGCCGTGGCGCAGCCGACGATTGCGGGCCTCATCGTGGCGTCCACGAGATCGAGCACCGTCCGCGTCGAGGCGGTGTGCAGGGAGGCGTCGCGGAAGACGGCCGCGTTGTTGACCCAGCCCTCCAGCGTGCCGGCGGCCTGCGCGAGGTCCGCCGCCTTCTCGGTGACCGCCTCGTCTCCGGCGCTGCCCGCAAGTGCGACGACGCGGTGCCCGGCGGGGTGACGGCCCGTCCACTCCAGTGCGTCCGGGTCCAGGTCGATCGCCACGACGGTATGGGAGTCGGCGAGAAGGCGCTCCACCAGCGCCCGTCCGATGCCCCGCCCTCCTCCGGTGACGACGTAGGAGCTGCTCATTCCGTCTGCCTCCTCGCTGCTCCGGGCAGCCTTTCCGGTTCCGCGGCCGCGTGTCAACTGCATCGGTCGAAGCACTTCGACAGCTCCAGGCTCTCCGCTCCTTCCTGCCAGCAACCCGGCCTCAGCTGGAACCGCGCGAGACGAGATCGAGGCGCAGCGCGACCTCCCGCACGGTCGTCGTCCCGGCCATGCGCTGCAGCAGGAGTTCCGCCGCCGCCTTGCCGGACTCCTCCAGGGGCTGCCGCACGGTGGTCAGATCCAGCGCCTGCGCCAGTTCGCTGTCGTCGAAGCCGGCCACGGCGACATCGCCGGGGACGTCGAGCCCGAGTGCCGCCGCCGCGCGCACCACTCCGGCTGCGAGGGTGTCGTCGCCGGCGAACACCGCGGTCGGGCGGTCCTTTCCGGCGAGCACGGCCTTCGCCGCCGTCTCGGCGGGCCCCAGCCCGTGCTCGACGAAGTGCACGCCGGAGTCGGGGAGTTCGTGCCCGGCCTCGCCCAGCGCCGTGCGGAAACCGGAGAGCCGCCTGGCCGAGGGGGAGACGTAGCGGTCCGACTCCTGGCGCTCGCCGACGAACCCGAAGCGGCGGTGGCCCCGCTCGGTGAAGTGCGCGGCCACGAGGCGTCCGCCGGCCACGTCGTCGGTGTGCACCGAGTCGAAGTCCGGGTGGCGCACGTCCACCAGCACGGCGGGCAGTCCCATGCCGGTGATCCGCCGGGCCACGCTCTCCTCCAGCGGGATGCTCACGACGATGAGCCCGTCGAGCCGCCCGGTCAGCGGCAGGCTGGCCAGGAGCGGAGAGGTGCTCTGCGCGGCCGACTCCTGGTCGAACACGACGACTTCGAGCGCCTGGCCGCCGACCGCGCGCAGTACGCCGCTCAGCCTGCGGGCCACCGAAGGGTAGGAGGTGTACGGCGCGATGACGCCGATCCGTCCCACACCCTTACGGGCCTTGGCGACGGCCTCCGTCTTCGGCGTGTAGCCGAGGGTGTCCGCTGCGGCCAGCACGCGCTGCCGCGTGAGGGCGCCGACCCTCGCCGGAGTGTTCAGCGCGAGCGAGACCGTCGAGATGCTCACCCCGGCCTCGGCGGCGACGTCGTAGATGGTGACCCGGCTCGGCAACCGCCCTCAGCTCTCCTCGACTTGGGACCCTGGCCGCGTCATCGTAACGGCATCGAAGTGCTTCGGGAGAAGGCCGGGGAAGCGCGCTGACACGCCTACTGGACGTCGAACTCGTTGCCTTCGGGGTCGGCCATCGTGACGTGGGTGCTGCCGTGCGCCTCCACCCGGACCCGCACCCGGGCGCCGAGCTCCGTGAGCCGCCGCACCTCCGCCTCGCGCTGCTCCTCGCCGATGTGCAGGTCGATGTGCAGGCGGTTCTTGACCTGCTTGGACTCGGGCACGGCCTGGAAGAGGATGCGTCTGCCCAGCCCGGTGCCGCTGGACTCCTCGACCGGGTCGTCAGGATGACGGACGGCGGCGAGCAGTCTCCACGCCTTGCGGCCGTCGACGACGGTGTAGTCGTCGACATCGACGGCGCCGAGGCCGACGAGGTTCTCGATGAGCACGCTGTTGTCCTCCACCTCATAGCCCAGGGCGCGCGCCCAGAACCTGGCGAGCTGCAGCGGGTCCGCGCAGTCGACGACGAGCTTCCAGTCCACGGCCATCAGATCCTCCGGAATCAGCATCTGCGGAGCGGGAGCCGTTCCCACTCCGGTGAAACCACTTATAGTGGTTACATGAATGCCGCTGCAACGGGTCTCCTCCTCCGCTCGCCGGAGGGCACCCGTTGGTTCTTCGACCCGGGCGCCCTGTGTCTTGAGTTCCTCACCACGGGCGGTACGGGCGCCTTCGCCCGCTTCGAGGTCCTGCACCGTCCGGACGATCTGGCCGAGTGGTTCTCCCGGTCGCGGCTCCGCCTCGACGCCGCCCGTCTGCGGGTCGACGGCACCGAAGTGCAGGCCGCGCATCAGCTGAGGGAGGCGCTGTGGAGCCTGGCCCAGGACACCGCGCACGGCCGCCCGCGCCGGAGGCAGGACGTGGCGGCGATCAACCGCGCGGCTGCCGGCGCCGCGCTCGTCCCTCAGATCACCGACGACGGTGCCTGCGGCTGGCGATATCCGGCGTCCGGAAGTCAGGCGCTCTCCACGCTCGCGCGGGATGCCGTCGAGTTGTTCACCGGTCCACTCGTCTCCCGAGTACGCGAGTGCGGGGCCGGCGACTGCTTCCTGGTCTTCGTCGACGCCTCCCGGCCGGGGCGGCGCCGGTGGTGCGCCATGGAGCGCTGCGGAAACCGCCACAAGGTACGGGCTCTTCGTGCCCGGCGTGGGGAACCCGAGGAGCACAGCGAACGTGAGGCAGAGGAGACGCCGACATGACACCTCCCACGGGCCTGACCAAGGACGCCGGATGGCAGATCGGCGTCTCCCGGACCCTCCCCTTCCCGGGTGAGCAGGTCTGGAGGTTCCTCACCGCTCCCGAGGGGCTCGCCCTGTGGCTCGGCGGCGAGGCCCGGATCGAGCCGCGCCGCGGCGCCCCGTACACCCTCGGCGACGGCACCACCGGTGAGGTGCGCGGCCACCAGGAGGGCTCCCGGCTCCGGCTCACGCACCGCCCTCCGGGGGCGGAGCGCGAGACCACGGTCCAGTTCACCGTCACATCCCGGGGCGGGTCCTGTGTGCTGGTCTTCCACCAGGAACGCCTCGCCGGCGCCGCGGAGCGCGAGGACAGACGCCGTCACTGGCTCAGCGTGATGGATGCGGTGGCGGAAGCCCTCTCAGGCCCGCGGTGAGCCTCCCCGGCCGCCCTCCGAGCTCTCTTCCGAGGCCGTGACGAACCACTCGGCGGCCGCCTCGGCCACCTTCTCCAGCATTCCCGGCTCCTCGAAGAGATGCGTCGCCCCGGGGACGATCTGGAGGTGGTGCGTAGCCGGCAGTTCTCGTGCCGCCTGCCGGTTCAGCTCCAGCACCTCGTGATCCAGTCCGCCCACGAGCAGCAGCACCGGCATCCGGATCCGGCCCAGGGCCTCACCGGCGAGGTCGGGCCTGCCGCCGCGTGAGACCACGGACACGACGCGGTCCGGTCGGTCGGCCGCAGCCACAAGCGCAGCTGCGGCGCCCGTACTGGCACCGAAGAGATGAACCGGTGAGCTGCCCGTCGCCGGGTGCTTGCCGAGCCAGTCGACAGCCGCCACCGTCCGCTCGGCAAGCAGGCCGATGTCGAACCTGTGCTGTCCGCTCTCCTCGTCCTTCCGGTCCTCCTCCTCGGTGAGAAGGTCGATCAGCAGCGTCCCCCACCCCTGCTGCCGCAGCCCCTCGGCGACGGCCCGGTTGCGGGGGCTGTGCCGGGAGCTGCCGCTGCCGTGCACGAACAGGACCACCCCGCGCGGGGCCGCGGGCACCTCCAGGTCGCCGGGAAGCTCCACGCTCCCTGGCACCGATACGGAGACCGTCTCCGAGACCATCAAAGCGCTCTCCTTCCGGTCGGGGCGCCGTGCAGAGACCAAGTAGCCGTGTGACCCGGTCTCATGCACGAACCCCTTCCCGGGACGAAGCCCTTCCCGGACTGCCCCCCTGACGGAGCCGGGGAGGCGTCAGTGCCGATGGACGCGGAAGTAGTCGAACTCGGCCGTCGCCCCCTCGCCTCCCATGGAACCCAGCCCGACGCGCGGCGTGCTCCCCGCGGGGAGCGTCCACGTGCCACCGGCGATCCACTTCCTGCCGTCCCGGCTGGTGAAGGCCTGGAAGCGCTCCTCGCCGCCCGGTGATCCGGTGTGGCGGAGCCTCAGCCAGGTGGTTCCCGCGGGCGGCCCCACGGACATCGAGCCGTAGGCCGTCTTCCCCTCGTACGGCTGCTCCTTGCCGTACTCGGTCTGCCGGGTGTTCCAGATCGCCGTGTGGGACAGCCGCAGGTACCGGTCGTCGTCGACGTAGACGATCAACCCGGCCTGCTGGTAGTTGCGTTCGGTCTCCTCGCCCAGGTCGATGCTGAGCTTGGTCTCCACCGTGTAGTCGCCCTCGGGCATGTCCCGCAGCATGAGCGAGGCGGTGTTGGTCGCCTTGTGGAGTTCGGCGTCCTGGGTGGGCCACACGTACCGCCCGTCCTCCACGCCCCCCGCGGGGTCGCGCACCCACTGCCATC
>NZ_JACBXA010000293.1 GCF_013870515.1 Streptomyces albidus (ex Kaewkla and Franco 2022)
CGGCCCTCGCGTTCGTGGTGCGGCTGCTGGCGCTGCACTTCGGGTGGCGGGCGCCGCGCGCCTGGCACCGGCGCTCGATGGTGGACGACGCCGAGCCGGGGAGCTGACGGGCGGCACCGGCGCCTTCCGCGTACGCCGAGGCCGTCCGCGTGTGCCGTCTGTCTGCGGCGTGAGGTGTCTGACAGCGCACTCGGCTACCCGTGAGTAACATAGGCGTGTACGGTGCTCACATGTCCGAAACCCTCTCCGCCGAAAGCGCCCTGAGCGAGTTCGACCGGGACACCTCCGTGAGACTCCGCGAGCCCGGCGTGTACGTCACGTGTCTCTCACCGGGCTGGGCCATCGGCCAGGCCCTCAACGGCGGTTACCTCCTCGCCGTCATCGGTCGTGCCCTCAGCGACGCGCTGCCGCACCCCGACCCCTTCACCATCACGGCCCACTACCTCTCGGCCACCACCCCGGGCCCGGCGACCGTTCGCACGAGCCTGGCCCGCAACGGCCGTACGCTCTCCACCGGTTCGGCGAGCCTCTTCCAGACCGGCTCCCTCGGCCACGAGGTCGAGCGCATCCGCGTACTCGCGTCCTACGGCGACCTGGACACCGTTGCCGGCGACGTCCGTACGAGCGCTCAGCCGCCGGCGATGCCGCCTCTCGAGCAGTGCTTCAGCGCTCACGACAACCCTCAAGGCCCGGACGCCGGGCCCGAGATCAGCAAGCGCCTGAACCTGCGGCTCGACCCGGCGACTTGCGGCTGGGCAGTCGGTGCGCCGAGCGGACGCGGTGAGATGCGCGCCTGGTTCGGGCTGGCCGACGGCCGCCAGGCCGACCCCTTCTCGCTGCTGATGGCGGTCGACGCGTTGCCGCCCACCGCCTTCGAGTTGGGCCTGAGCGGCTGGGTGCCCACGGTCGAACTCACCGTGCACGTGCGGGCCCGCCCGGCGCCCGGACCGCTGCGTGTCTCCGTCACCACCGTCAACCTTGCGGGAGGCTTCCTGGAGGAGGACGTGCAGATCTGGGACAGCGCGAACCGGCTCGTGGCGCAGTCCCGTCAGCTGGCCAGGGCCAAGACGGACTGAGAAGGGGCGGGACGTACGGGGACGTCCGGCCTGCTACGGCGTGCGCCGGGTTCCGTCCACCGGGCCGTCCGCCTCCCGGCGGAAGAACCAGCTCATTCTCGGCTCCACCGCGAAGCGCAGCGCCCGGCGCACCGGGGATGTGCACAGGGCCGTCATGCCGCAGGCGGCGACCACCGTGACGACGACGCGTCCGACGGGATGCCCCGCCAAGTCGGCTCCCTGCCTGCCGAATTGCTGGAACAGCTGCACCGGGAAGACGTGCAGCAGATACGCGTAGAGCGTCCCGCCGCCCAGCGCGGTGAACCACATGTGCCTCTCGGGAACCCACGCCAGGAAGCACGCTGTCATCACCAGCGCGCAGCCGTACGAGGCCAAGGTCATCACCGCGCCCAGCCACGCAGGCAGGCCCAGCTCCTGGGCGTTCTTGTCGTGCAGGAACGGAGCCCCGGAGATCAGCGGCACGGCCCAGTAGGAGACCAGCAGGGCGGCTGCGGCGACCGGCACGGCCAGCAGGCGCACCGCGCGTCGCCGCACGAACCGGAAGTGCTCCGGCCGGAGTTGGAGCCCCAGCACGAAGAAGGGCAGGAACTGCGCCACCCGCATCAGGCCGAGGTCGTCGTCGATGGTCGGCGTGACACTCGCGGCGACGGCGATCACCACCGAGACCGGGAGCGGATGGCGCAGCAGCTGCCAGAGGGGTGCCGACAGCCGCCACAGGCACAGGGCGAGGAGGAACCACAGGGCGAACCCGGGTTCCTGGAAGCTCAGTTCACGGTCGGGGGCGGCGCCCGTCCAGCGGGCGAAGAAGGTCTGGAGCGTCTGGAAGGCCGCGTACGGGACGAGGAGCCCCGTGATCAGCCGCCTCACCTGGCGTGGACTGCCCTCGAAGTTGCGCGAGAGGAAGCCGGAGACGATGACGAACGCCGGCATGTGGAAGCTGTAGAGCAGGTAGTAGAGGGCGCTGGTGACGCGGCTGTCCGCGGCCAGCGGAGCCCACACGTGCCCGACGGCGACGAGCACGATGGTGAGGTACTTGGCGTTGTCGAGGTAGGGGTCCCTCCGTCTCCTCGTCCTCCGCTCCGCACCGGGCGGTCTCGCATGCAACCCACGTGCGGGGGAGGCCGGTTCAGTGCTGAGCGGAGGGAGAGGCGCCCGCTCGATACCGACCTGCAGCATCTGCGGCACGCTAGGAGCGGCAGCCGTCGCCCGAGGATTTTCTGTATGAAGTCGCGTTTCCCGGCGGGTGAAGGCGGTGTGAAGGGTACGGTCGGCGGCTGCCGGGAGCTGTGCGCCCGGAGGGTCGCGCTGGTCAGCCGCGCATGAAGTCCAGGAGCTCTGCGGTGAGTTGGGCCGGTGCGTCCTCCTGCACGAGGTGCCCGGCGCCTTCGATGAGGCGGAGCTGCGCGCCGGGGATCAGGCCGGCCAGCCTGTGCGCGCGGTCGACGGGGATCCACGTGTCGTCCGTGCCCCAGCACACCAGCACCGGCAGGTCGATCTCCCCGTAGCGTCCCTCGATCTCGTCCGTGAAGCGCTGATCGTTCTGCGCGATCTGCCGGTAGAACGCGCTCTGACCCGTCTCGCCCACCCACGGCGCCACAAGCTGATCCAGCACCCGAGGGTGCAGACCGTGCGCGCTGGCCGAGCTGATGTACTCGCGTACGAGCGCCGCGTGCAGCGTCGGCGGCAACTGCTCGAACACCTCGGCCGCACCGCCCAGCAGCCGGTATGAGGGTGAGCCCCACGGAGCGAGCGCGACCGGGTCCACGAGTGCGAGGCGCTCGTAGGCCGCGCCGTGCAGCAGGTGGGCTCGCAGGGCGACGGAGCCGCCGAAGTCATGGGCCAGCACCGCCGGCCGGCGGGAGCCCTCTGCGCTCAGCCCCCAGTGTTCGAGCAGTTCGGCGAAGATCTTGCCCTGCGCGGCGAGGGACACGTCCTGCCCGTCGTACTTCTCCGAGGCGCCGTAGCCGGGCATGTCCCACACGTGGACGTCGAACCGCCGGGCGAGCGCGCGAGCGGCGCTGCGCCAGGTGTAGGACGACCAGGGTGTCCCGTGCAGCAGCACGACGGGCGGCCCCTCCGCCGGGCCGAGCCGGCCCCAGCGGACGACGCCGGAAGAGCTGTCGTAGGTGCGGTCGAGAGAGCTCACCCAGTCATCGGCCATGTGTCACATTCTCGGCCCTTCCGGTCGGGCATGTCATGCGGTCAAGGGGTGGAGGGGACGCCGGAGCGCATGCCGGCGGACACGTTCGGTGAGACGCGTCGCGCGCCCGGCACGCATGAATTGCCCGGGCTCTTCCGGTTACCCGGCCATGGGAAATGCAGGGCCGCCCGAGAGAAAGCGAGAGAGTTGTGACATACGCAGTGAAGAGCACACTCCGGGACGAGGACCTCAAGACCGTCGGTGAGGCCTTGCAGGGCGCCCTCGTGGACCTTGTCGATCTCTCACTCGTCGCCAAGCAGATCCACTGGAACGTGGTGGGGCCGCGCTTCCGCTCCATCCACCTTCAGCTCGACGACGTGGTCGACACCGCGCGCAGCTACTCGGACACGGTCGCGGAGCGCGCCTCCGCACTCGGCCTCCCGCCGGACGGCCGCTCCTCGACCGTCTCCGCCGCGAGCCGCATCGACAAGGTCACCGACGGCTGGCAGAAGGACACCGACGCCGTGCGGACGATGGTCGGCGCCCTGGAGGCGGTCATCTCCGGGGCCCGGGAGCGCATGCGGTCCGTGAGCGAGCCGGACCCGGTGACGGAGGACATCTTCATCCAGCTCACCGGAGACCTCGAGAAGCATCACTGGATGTTCCAGGCCGAGAACGGCAGCTGAGGCCCGCCGGGCAGAGCCGAAGGGGCCGCCCGGTACGTGAGTCTCCGGCCGTCCACCCGTACGCGGGGGGCGGCCGGACTTGTGTGCCGACTCGATCTGGCACACGGACGGCGGGCACGGGCCGCTCCGGCACGGACGGTCGGGTGTCAACTTCGGGTTGACGATCCCTGACTGTCAACCTACGGTTGTCACATGACGAATCCTTCCCGCCCCACCAACCAGGTACGGCTCGACGATCTGATCGACGCCATCAAGAAGGTGCACACCGACGCCCTCGACCAGCTCTCCGACGCGGTCATCGCCGCGGACCACCTCGGCGACGTGGCGGACCATCTGATCGGCCACTTCGTGGATCAGGCGCGGCGCTCGGGCGCGTCCTGGACGGAGATCGGCAAGAGCATGGGCGTCACGAGGCAGGCCGCCCAGAAGCGCTTCGTCCCGAAGGGCTCCGGCGAAGCGTCGGATCTCGACCCGAGTCAGGGGTTCGCGCGCTTCACCCCACGCGCGAGAAACGTCGTGGTCGAGTCACAGAACGAAGCGCGCGCCGCGGGCAACGACGAGATCCGCCCCGAGCATCTGGCCCTCGGGCTCCTCAGCGAGCCGGAGGGGCTCGCGGCGAAGGCGATCCTCGCGCAGGAGGTGTCCCTGGACGCGGTCCGCGAGGCGGCCACCGGGCAACTGCCCGCGCCTTCAGAGCAGTTGCCGGAACTCATCCCGTACGACGCCAAGGCGAAGAAGGCGCTGGAACTCACTTTCCGGGAGGCCCTGCGGTTGGGGCACAACTACGTCGGCACGGAGCACATCCTGCTGGCGCTCCTGGAGTTCGAGGACGGCGAGGGCGTGCTCAGCGGCCTCGGCATCGACAAGGCGACGGCCGAGGGGAACATCAGCAGCGCACTCGAAGCCATCGTCGCCGCGCACAACCAGAAGTGAGCTCGGGCCCGGCTCCTCGATGTGAGGCCGGGCCCGAAGTCACAGGCTGAACAGGCGAGTTGAGCACGGGGACGGCGAGCCCAGAGGCCCGCACGATGCCGCTGCTGCTCGCTGGAAGGCAAAGTGCACGCACTCAGGAGTCTGCTCGGTCTCAGGCGAGAGCCAGTGGTGTAGGGGATGAGTCCTCACCGTCGCCTTGCGCGAGTTGGAGGAGCAGATCGCCCACCGTTGCTTCCTGGCTGAGTCCGAGTTCCGCAATGGGACGCGTTCCAGGCAGTGCTCGGGATGCCACCCCGATCAGCTTGAGTTCCCCCTCGTCGACGCGCGTGGCAAGCAGACCGCTCATGTCCTCGGGCGTGATCTGCTCCAGGACCGTCCGCAGTCTGTCGGTCGGCAACGCACATGCCACGACGAGGCGACTGTGCTCCATACGAGGCAAGGCGGAGACCGTCTTCAGGACGGCGGCGTCGTGCAAGGCGCCGTGCAGGAGTTGAGCGATGGCGACTCGTTCGTCGGTGCGATCGTCCTGCGGAACCACAACGGCGACCACGGGCCTTCCTTCGTCCATGGCCCTCTGCCACTGTGGCAGCATCACGTCGATTGCGAGTGCTTCCTCCCGCAGCGGTACGTGCACGTCGTCGCCCTCGCCCACCGCGTTCAGCCAGGCGTTGACCTCGCCCCAGCGCCACACCGGTGAACGTCCGGCCGTTCCCTCCGGCTCCGGGAAGGTCTCGCTGCGCCGGCGCTCACTCTTGGTCCATTGCAGAACGTTCTGCCGGCTCCGGCGCGTACGCTCCGCGATATCCGCGACTCCGACGAGGTCGGGATCGAGTCGCACGAGCCGCACAGCTGGCAGCACGCGCCGCAGACGAACACTCAAGCGGTGCGCGGCGTCCACGGCTCCGGAACCGTCACCGGACACAGTCAGAAGTTGCCGCCCCCTGTGTGAGGCGAGCAGTCCGTCGAACTCGTCGAAGACGACACCGACATCGAGGTCGCTCTCAGCGGAGACGCCCTCGACGACGAAGAGAAACTCGTAGTCCATTGTTCAAGCCCCTGTCAGCTGGCCCGTTTCCACGCGGTGCCGGACCCCCGGCAAGCACAGTTACCCACTCCAGTAGGTGTTGTCAATCGACAACACCAGGTTTGCCGTATCAACGAGCCTCATGCTCGTGGGGGTCGGCGCGGATCGCCTTCAGGCAGCGGGCATCGTGCGGCCATGCGCCCGATGCGGCTGGCGTGACGGGCCGCATTCTGGGGTGTACCGCTGACGGGGATGGTCGTACAGAAGCATGGGCAGTAGAGGCGGCCCCAGTGTCCTTCCTTGCGGAGAGCCCACCCGTCGGAGGTCAGCTGTTTGAGGAGCCGCCGGACGTCCTTGTCCTGATGGTCTGCCGCTGACAGCTCTCGTCCGACCATGCACGTCCTCCTCAACGCCGACATCGCGCCACCAGTTGATGACCCATCAGATGAAGACGCACAGTACGTTGAGGTTCCGACAATCCGCCAATCATGCAGGGTTGTGCCGAACTGTCCACGTTGCGGGGGTAATTGTCCGCCGCCTGCCCCTTTGGCGATGTACCCACGGACGGCACGGAGTCGCTCAAGCACAGAGGCCATCGTCGCCGCGCACAACCAGAAGTGAGCTCGGGCCCGGCTCCTCGATGTGAGGCCGGGCCCGAAGTCACAGGCTGAACAGGCGAGTTCGGTCAGACGGACATCAGACCGTCGGCGGCGGTCCGA
>NZ_JACBXA010000294.1 GCF_013870515.1 Streptomyces albidus (ex Kaewkla and Franco 2022)
GTGACGGCTCTGGTGGTCACGCTTCGGGGCGAACCGGATGAGAGGCCCAGCGACAGGGCGAACAGCACCAGCAGCGTCACGATGCCCAGTTGGAGGGCGAGCTTGTCCTGGCTGCCGAAGGTGCGGATCGCGAAGTCCTTCACCGCGGCCGGCGTCCGGTCGATGACCGCGCCGCCGACAGCTGTCAGCGGGCTCGCCTCGGGGCGTACGGCCACCGACGTCAGTTCGGCGGTGGCGAGCGCCGCGACTCCCGCCGACAGGCCGCCGGACATGCCCAGGACGGGACGCAGCGCACGCGGGGCGCGGCGGCTGCTGTCGCTGCCGTCGGGGGCGGTCCTCGCGATCGGTTCTCGGTCCGTTGTCACATCCCGCATTCGGGGCACGGGGGCCGCGGGATTGGTCCGTCATCGAGAAAAATCGCAGTTCAGGCCAGGGGGAAGAAAGTCCGCTCCGCCACCAAGCCGCGGGCCGGCCGGCTCCGAATGACGCCAGAGAGGGCACGGTTCGAGGCGTACGGAGGAGCGGCATGACACACGGCAGCGGCAGGGGCCCCCAGGAGCGCCGGATTGCCGTGATCGGCAGCGGAGTTGCGGGACTGACGGCCGCACACGTACTCCAGCACACCGACTCGGTGTCCCTGTTCGAGGCGGACGAGAGGATCGGCGGGCACGCACACACCCACGACGTGCCGTGCGCCGACGGCCGGGTGCGGCAGATCGACTCCGGCTTCATCGTGCACAACGAGCGCACCTACCCGCTGCTGCTGCGGCTCTTCCGTGAACTCGGCGTCCCCACACAGGAATCCGAGATGAGCATGTCGGTGCGGTGCGAGGGCTGCGGCCTGGAGTACGCCGGTGCGCGCGGCCCGCGCGGTGTGCTGGCGCAGCCCCGCAACATCGCCCGCCCCCGCTATCTGCGGATGCTTGCGGAGATCCCACGCTTCCACCGGCGGGCACGGCGGTTGCTGGAACAGGACGAGAAGGGCGACGGCGAGACGGACGGAACGGCGCTGACCCTGGGGGAGTTCGTCTCGCGCGGCGGCTTCTCGCCCTACTTCGTCTCGCACTTCATGACGCCGCTGGTCTCCGCCGTCTGGTCCTGCGATCCCACGACAGCGCTGCGCCACCCGGCGCGCTACCTGTTCCGCTTCCTCGACCACCACGGGATGCTCAGCGTCAGCGGGTCTCCCGCGTGGCGTACGGTCACCGGCGGCTCCCGCGCGTACGTGGAGCGAATCGGCAAGCAGCTCACGGCAGTTCACACCTCCACGCCGGTGCGCACGGTGCGGCGCCACGACGACGGCGCCGAGATCCTCACCGAGGACGGGACCACGCACGGCTTCGACGCGGTGGTGATGGCCACCCACGCAGACCAGGCCCTCCGACTGCTCGCCGACCCGACCAGGGCCGAGCGGCAGGTCCTCGGCGCGTTCCGCTACTCCCGCAACTCCACGCTGCTGCACACGGATTCGTCCCTGCTTCCACGGGCGCCGGGCGCCCGTGCCTCGTGGAACTACCTGATGCCCTCCTGCCGTACGTCCGCCGAGTCGGTCCGCATCAGCTACGACATGAACCGGCTTCAGCGCCTGGACGCTCCGGACGGCCATCTCGTCACCCTCGGCGGGGAGGAATCGGTGGACCCGGACGCGGTGCTGGCGCGGATGGTCTACGAACACCCCGTCTACACACCGGAGTCGGTGGCCGCACAGCACCGGCTGCCCGAACTCGACTCCGCTGTCGCTGTCTTCGCGGGCGCCTACCACGGCTGGGGATTCCACGAGGACGGCTGCCGCTCGGGTGTGGCAGCTGCCGCCGCGCTGGGGGTGCGGTGGTGACGGAGTTCAAGCCCGAGCCCGAGCCCCGTCCCCAGCCGAGCGCCGGGCCCGCCGCGCCGAGGCGTGAAGGCGCCCTCTACGACTGCCTCGTGACGCACGTACGCAGCCACCCGCTGCGTCACACCGTGCGGCACCGCACCTACATGTGGCTGGCCGACGTGGACCGACTGCCGCGTCTGCCCCGTCCGTTGCGCCCTCTCGCCCGGTTCGAGAGCCGCGACCACTTCGGTGGCCGCGCTCCCACCATCCGGGCCGGACTCGACCGCTTCCTCGCGTCACGCGGCATGGACCCGCCCGCCGGGCAGGTGCTCATGCTCACCAACGCCCGTGTGCTGGGGCACGTCTTCAACCCGCTCACCCTCTACTGGTGCCACGGCGCTGACGGCCGGCAGACCTGCGTGGTGGCCGAAGTGCACAACACCTACGGCGAGCGCCACTGCTACCTGCTCCACACCGACGGCGCCGAAGTGGCCACCACCGGCAAGGAGTTCTACGTCTCGCCGTTCTTCCCCGTCGACGGCGAGTACCGGATGCGGCTGCCGGAGCCCGGCGTGACGCTGGCGCTGTCCGTCCACCTGGACCGCGCCGGAGGGCGCCCGTTCACCGCGACCGTACGCGGACGGCGGCGGCCGGCCACCACGGGAGGCCTGCTCCGGGCGACCCTCCGGCATCCCTGGCCGACGGCCGCCGTGTCCGCGGCCATCCGTCTGCACGGCGTCCGCCTGTTACTGCGCGGCCTGCCCGTGCGTCCCCGTCCCCGCCACCGGATCCAGGAGGGTCTGGAGTGAGTCTGCACATGCCATCTGAATCGACGAAGCCCGAGCGATCGACGAAACACGGGCGGTCCATGTCCGATCCGGCCTCGAACGAAGCGAAAGCAGCGCCCCGCGCCGCGCCCGACCCGCAGCGCTGGCCGGACGTGGCACGTCCGCCGCGGCCCGCGCGGATACGCACCGCCGTCGCCGAACGGCTCGTGCGCCGCGCCCTCGGCCGGCTGCCGCTGCGCGTTCGTACGAGCGACGGCGAAGTCCTCGGACGGGGCGGTCCGCTGCTCGAACTGCACGACACCGACGCCTTCTTCGCCCGGATCGGCCGCTCCGGGCTGATCGGATTCGGCGAGTCGTACATGGCGGGGGAGTGGGACGCGCCCGACCTCGTCGGCGTGCTCACCGTCCTGGCAGGGCACGTGGGCGATCTCGTGCCGCGGCGGCTGCAGCGGATGCGTGCCCTGTGGGTGCGCCGCCGGCCCGCGCGGCAGCGCAACACGGAAGGCCACTCGCGGGAGAACATCCACCACCACTACGACCTGTCCAACGACCTGTTCGCCCTCTTCCTCGACGACACCATGAGCTACTCCTCGGCACTCTTCCGAGGCTTCCCCGCCGCCTGGCCCGACCTCGCCGCAGCCCAGCACCGCAAGATCGACCGGCTGCTCGACCTCGCCGAAGTGGGCCCCGGCACACGCCTGTTGGAGATCGGCACCGGATGGGGCGAGCTGGCGCTGCGCGCCGCCGACCGTGGCGCTCACGTGGTGACCGCCACCCTCTCCGAGGAGCAGCTGAACCTGGCGCGCGAGCGCGTACGGGCAGCCGGCCACCAGGATCGCGTGACCCTGCTGCTTCGCGACTACCGGCAGTTGACCGGCTCCTACGACGCCCTGGTCAGCGTCGAGATGATCGAAGCCGTGGGCGCCGAGTTCTGGCCGGCCTACTTCAAGACCCTGGACAGGCTCCTCGCCCCGGGCGGACGGGCCGCGCTCCAGGCGATCACCATGCCCCACGAGCGGATGCTGGCCACACGGCACACCTACACCTGGATCCAGAAGTACATCTTCCCCGGCGGGTTCCTGCCGTCCGTCGAAGCCGTGGCACAGACGGCAGGCGACGCCACCGCGCTGCGCCTCGCGCGGCACGACAGCTTCGGACCGCACTACGCCGAGACGCTGCGCCTGTGGCGCGAGCGCTTCACGGAGCGCGCCCCCGAGGCCGAAGTCCTCGGCTTCGACGCGACGTTCGCACGGATGTGGGACTTCTACCTCGCCTACTCCGAGGCGGGGTTCCGCTCCGGCTACCTCGACGTCAGGCAACTGCTGCTCACCCGTCCCGACGACCACGCAGAGCCCGAGAGGGAGGAGAGCGCATGAATCCGGACGGTGCCGCCCGACGGCTCACACCCCTGCTCCAGGAGGCGCTCGGCAGCCCGCTGCCCGTCCGGCTGCGGACATGGGACGGCAGCGAGACGGCCGTCGACGACGCGGCCGAGGACGCACCCGTGGTGGTCCTCCGTTCGCGCCGCGCCCTGCGTCGGCTGCTGTGGCAGCCCGGCGAACTCGGCCTCGCCGAGGCGTACATCACCGGCGACATCGACGTCGAGGGCGACCTCACGGATGCGCTGCGCACCGTATGGCGGACGGTGCGCTCCCGCAGCCTGGGCCCGTCCCGGCTGAGCACGCGAGACCGTGCCCGGGCACTCGTCACGCTGCTTCGTCTGGGCGCCGTGGGTCCCCGGCCACCAGCGCCCGCTCTCCGCGCCAGGCCCGCCGGACGGCTGCACAGCCGCGCCCGCGACCGCGCCTCGATCAGCCACCACTACGACCTGTCCAACGACTTCTACGCCCTGCTCCTGGACGAGTCGATGGCGTACTCCTGCGGCTACTGGCGGCGCCCCGAGGACCCCGCCTACGGACTCGCCGAAGCCCAGCACGACAAGCTCGAACTCGTCTGCCGCAAGCTCGCCCTGCGCCCCGGCGCCAGGCTGCTCGACGTCGGATGCGGCTGGGGTTCGCTCACCGTGCACGCCGCGCGGCATCACAAGGCGCAGGTCACCGCCGTCACCCTTGCGCGTGAGCAGGCCGAGACCGTCACCCGCCGGGTCCGTGAGGAGGGCCTGGAGGAACTGGTCGACGTGCAGCTGCGGGACTACCGCGACATCGAACCCGGCACCTACGACGCCGTCTCCACCATCGAGATGGGCGAACACGTCGGCGACGCCGAATACCCCGCGTTCGCCGCCTCGCTGCACGCCGTGCTCCGCCCCCGCGGGCGGCTGCTCGTCCAGCAGATGTCGCGCGGGAGCAACGCCCCCGGCGGCGGCGCCTTCATCGAGACCTACATCGCCCCCGACATGCACATGCGCCCGCTCGGAGACACCGTCTCGCTGCTGGAGAGGGCGGGTCTGGAGGTCCGCGCCGTGGAGTCGCTGCGCGAGGACTACGTCCGTACGATCGCGGCCTGGCACCGCACCTTGGAGGAACGACGGCCCGAGGTGGTCCGGCTGGTGGGTGAGGAGGCCGCTCGCGTGTGGCGGCTGTATCTCGTGGGAGGGATGCTCGCCTTCGAGGAGGGGCGGATGGGCGTGGACCAGATCCTGGCCGTACGGACCGATGCCGAGGGGCGCAGCGGGATGGAAGGCGGTGGCAGGTGAGCGGCTTCCCCTGGGGCGACTTCGGGATCAACCTGGCCGCGTCAGCCGGGGCGGCCCTCGCCGTCATGCTGATCACCTTCGCGATCGCGCTCGGCAAGGGCGTGCACCGGATCGTCGATGTGGCCTGGGGGCTCGGCTTCACCGCCGTCGCCGCGCTCTCGTTCGCGCTCTCCGACGGTGAGGGGCACGACGGGCGGCGGCTGATCGTGACGGCACTCACCGCCGTGTGGGGGCTGCGGCTCGCCGGCCACATCGCGCTGCGCGGGCGCGGCCACGGTGAGGACCCGCGCTACGCGCGGATGCTGGCGAAGGCCTCCGGCAACCCCCACCTGTACGCCCTGCGCATGGTCTACCTCCTCCAGGGAGCTCTGGTGTGGCTGGTGTCGCTGCCGGTCCAGGCCGCGCAGTATCTGCCCGGGCCGATGAACACCCTTGCCGCCCTCGGCGTGACAGCCTGGCTGACGGGCTTCTTCTTCGAGACGGTCGGGGACGCCCAGCTCGCCCGCTTCAAGGACGATCCCGAGGCCCGGGACGCCCACGGCTTCCGCATCATGGACCGCGGCCTGTGGCGGTTCACCCGGCACCCGAACTACTTCGGGGACTTCCTGGTGTGGTGGGGGCTGTTCCTGCTGGCCTGCGGCGACTGGGCCGTCGCCGCCTCGGTCCTCGTCTCCCCGGTGGTGATGAGCCTCCTGCTGACCAAGGGCAGCGGGAAGCGGCTGCTGGAGCGGCAGTTGGCGGACCGACCCGGCTACGCCGAGTACGCCGCCCGTACCAGCGGCTTCTTCCCGATGCCCCCGCGCCCGCACGAGGACGTCGAGCGGCGCTGAGGACGTCGAGCAGCCCTGAGGGCGCCGAGCAGCACTGAGCCCCGGGTCCGGTCCGGTACGAACCCGAGGCAAGGGGCCGATTCAGGCCCGCGGAAGCTTCATCAGGGCCAGCGGCCGGGTCGTCGGCTGCCGTGAACCGCCCGCCGGCTCCACCGTGATGCCCATCGCCGATGCCGGTCCGACGTCCCCCTCCATCAGTACGGCGTCGCTGCCGCCCGCGGAGTCCATGAGGCCGGCGGAGCGCATTTTCTTCCCGTCGGCGAACCACAGTTGGTAGACCTTGCCGCTGGGCGGCTTCTCCATCCCCGAGGCGAGGAAGGCGGCCCGGCCGCGGTCACGGGAGACGACGACGGAACCCGTGGCCCCGCCGGGCAGCTCGGTGCGGCCGGTCGTCTTCGCGTCCGGAGCGGCC
>NZ_JACBXA010000295.1 GCF_013870515.1 Streptomyces albidus (ex Kaewkla and Franco 2022)
CGTCCCCCGGAACCCCGCCCCGCGTCCGCGCGGTCGAGGGCGACCGCGTACGGGTCCCGGTTCTGTCTGGTCGCGGCATCGTCCACGATGGTGTCCGGCGCACTCCCGTCCGGGAGCTTGCCGTCCGCGAGGAACTGGATTCTGCATGTCAACTCGGTGCCCTGCGGGGCGTCTTCGGCTGCCTCGATTGTTTCCGTGAACTCTGCTGTGCTGCCGCTCGTGACCGTCTGCGTCGCCGGTTCGAGCGAGACGTCCAGGGACGGATCGCAGTCGAGGGTCTGGTAACTGATCGTGGTGGGAAGGTTGGTGAGCCCTTCCACGACCTTGTCGGAGACCTTGTCGGCGTCGATGCCCTCGAAGAGTTCGCCGTTGGTCTCCTCGACGACCTTCGTCGCCTGGCCCGGCTCGTGCGTCGGTTCCTGGTTCTGGTCGTCCCCGTTCCCGTTGTCGCCGTTGCCGTTGAGGCCGTCACCCAGGTCCGTCGTCACGTCGACGCCCAGTACGCGAACTCCCGCGTTCCGCAAGGCGCTTGTCGTGTCGCCGAGGGAGTGCCCGAGGCTCGGGTCGTGGCTGGAGGCATCCCCGACGAGGACGACGACCGGGCTGGCGCCCTCCCTGAACTCGGTCTGGCCGCCGCTCCCGTGGGCGATCTGCCACAGCGCGTTCAGCCAGTCCTCGGCCGGGCCGGGGCTGTAGGCGCCCCGGTCGGTGTCCAGACGGTCGACTCCGTTCTTCTGCACGTCGTCCATGTTGTCGGTGAGCCCTTGGAGCACCGTGTAGGCGCGGGGCCCGTCGATGGTGTCGCCGTAAGTGGCGACGGCGAAGCGGGCGTCGGACTGCTCGTCGGTCACCGAATCTGTGATCTTGCGCAGGTTCTCCTGCACGTCGGCGATCGGCGGGCCCATGCTGCCTGTTCCGTCGACGAGCAGTACGACGTCGGGGCGCGGGGGCACGACAGGCGTGCGCACCTTCTTGTCGACGGTCAACGAGTCACCCGGCGACAGGGATTCGTCGACACGGTCGGGTGTGACGGTCGGCCCGGGATCCCCGGGACGGGACCAGGCCACGAATCCGGGGAGGACGGTGAACGCAAGGACCAGCACGATCGTCAGCGCGCCGATGTGCAGGGCGGTCGTTCCGGTCGCCTTACGCCTGACGGACTGTGCCGCGGTACGCCATCCCGCCGCGCCGCGTGCTCGAAGGCGCTGAACCCCCTGCACAGAAGCCCCCCTTGGTGATCCGCCGATGCGGGCTTCACCCTCGCCTGCGCCCGCGCCCGTGGAGAGCGGAAGCGAGCCAACCCTTCGGGTACGGGCCCGTGCCCGAATGTGCATCGGGCGCCGAGGTGCTCCTCAGCGCCCGTGCCCGAGCACGTCAACTCGCGTCTGACCGCAGGCGGGTTGAGGCGCAGGTCAGCCCATGTCGACCGAACCTGGACCGGCCCCGCCGCCCGCTCAGATCAGCCCTTGCCGCAACGCGTACGCCACCGCGTGCGAGCGGTTGCGGAGGTTGAGCCGCGTCATCACGGCGTGCAGCACGTTCTTGATCGTCCGTTCCGAGTACGCGAGCTTCAGCGCGATGTCCGCCGTGTCGCATCCCTCGGCCACCAGCCGCAGCACTTCGATCTCGCGGTTGGCGAGCCCGGTGAAGTTGAGGCCGCGGGGCCCGAGCACCTCTCCCTGGAGCCGCCCGACCTGCTCCAGCAGGTTGCCCAGAAGGTCCGGCGGGACGTGGCCTTCCCCCTTGGCCACCGCCCCGATGACCCTGACCAGCCGCTCCGGAGTGGCCTCCGCGCGGCGCACGATTCCGATGAAGCCGCACTCGGCGGCGCTCAGCAACTGCTGTTCGTCGATGTGTGTGGTGACCAGCACCCCCCGTACCGCACTGGTCCGATGGATCTGCCTCAATGCGCGTAAGACGTCTTCATCGACGGCGTCGGCGACGACCACGACGACTTCCGGTGTTTCGGTGTTCTCCGGCTCGACAAGCCGTACCTCCGGGCGAGTTCGTAGATGGCTGGCCAGTCCGGCTTGTGAAATCGGATCCTGCGCACGTACATCCACCGTGACGCGGTCCACGGAAGTGTGCTGGTTCATCCCGTGCTTCCCTCCCCCTGGGCGAGGTGCAGTCATGCACCTGCCAACTCCAAACGATCTCTCTTCCAGTAGATGCCGTTCTGTGCGGGAGAAGGCTCCCCGTCCGGCAACGTCAAGCGATAGAGGGCAAGACACGATGGCTCAGAGAGAACCCGCATTTGCCCGAAAGCGTTCCTGTACGGCCGCTGCTGGTGAGCCCGGTGTGAACGTACGGTGCGCGCCATGAGTGTTTCGGCGAGCCTGGACGAGTCCACCGTCACCCTGGAGCCCGGCAGCGAGGCGGCCTTACCCGTGCAGGTGCTCAACTCGGGCACCACGGTCGAGGAGGTCCGCTTCGAGGTGATCGGGCCCTGCGCGGGCTGGGCCACCGTTGAACCGGAAAGCCTGTCGCTCTACCCCGGCGCGTCCGGCGCCGCGACCATCACGCTGCATCCACCGCGCAGTTCGGCGGTCATGCCAGGGGAGACCCCGCTGGGCCTGCGCGTCGTTCCCACGAGCGACGTGGGGGCCACCGTGGTTCCCGAACGTTCCGTGCAGATCCTCCCGTTCACCGACGTCACCTCCGAGATCGTGCCGCGCGCCTCGCACAGCGCTTGGCGCGGACGCCACGAGGTGGCCGTCGACAACAGAGGCAACACGCACACGTCGATCGAGCTGGAGGCACGTGAGGAGACCGAGCGCGCGCGCCTGGTCTTCGAGCCCGAGGAGCTGAACGTACCGCCGGGCGAGGCGAAGTTCGCGAAGCTGCGGGTGCGGCCTGTGAACCGCGTCTGGCGCGGGGCCCCGGTCACGCACCCCTTCCAAGTCCTCGTGACTCAGCAGTCGTTGGGCGAGGGCTCCGACCCGCCGATGCCCGTGGTGCTCGACGGCACGTACGAGCAGGAGGCGATCCTGCCGCGCTGGCTGCCCCGGGTGCTCATCGCGGCGGTACTGCTGGTGGGGCTGCTCGCCGGCCTCTGGTACGGGCTGCTGCGCCCCACCGTACGGTCGGCGGCGAAGGAGGCCATCACGCCCGAGGCGATCAATGACGCGCAGGCGCAACGGTCCACGCAGGGGGCCGACGGGGGCAGTTCGGAAGGTGGAGGCGCGAACGGCGGCGCCAGCGGCTCGGGTGGGCAGAGCAGCGGCCAGAACGGCGGCGGCGAGAACGGCTCCGGCTCCGGCGGTGCCGGCTCGGGAGTCCCCAAGAGCGCGAACACCACCCAGGTCAAGGACTCGGTCGGCGGCGGCGCGACCGACAAGACCGCATACACGGTGCCGGAGGGGCAGACCTTCGAGCTGACCGACATCGTCGTGCAGAACCCGCAGGGCGACTCGGGCACGGTCGTCGTCTCCAGCGAGGACGGCCAGGTGCTCGACCTCGCACTGGAGAACTTCCGCGACTCCGACTACCACTTCGTCACCCCGATCCAGATCGCCTCCGGAGGCAAGATCACCATCTCCATCACCTGCCGCGAGGTGGGCAAGCCTGTGAAGGCCCCGAAGCCGTCGCAGTGTTCCGAATCGCTCTTCGTGGGCGGCACGTTGAGCAAGGACGGCTGAACGAGCGCGTCGTGTGAGGGGCGGGCGCAGACCGAAAGCGGGCGCGTGCGGCACAACTGCCGTACGCGCTCCGTTCGTTGCGCCGAAGGCCGCCCCGGGCCGCACCGCGGCGGCCGTAACGGGTGGGGGCTCACTCCGGAGGTGTCTCCTCTTCCTCTTCCGCCTTGGCGTCGCCTGCGGCTCGCTGCACGAACGACCCCTGTACGTCTGCCGGTTGCTCCTCCTCGTCCTCGGCCTGCCGCTGCACCGCGGCGGACGAGGCGGATGCGGAACCGGAGGGCGGGGCGGGCGGGGCCTCGGACACGGGAGCGGGCTGCGCCATGACGCGCTCGGCGTTGGCGCTGGCCTCCTGCTCGAAGCGGTCGGACGGGTCGCTGATCCGGATGCCGCCCGGCGCCTCGCTGCCCTCGACGGGCCCGCTGCGCTGCTGGACCACGTGGGTCAGCTCATGGGCGATGGTGGTGCGGCCCTCGTGCGAGGAGGGGTCGTAGGCGTCGCGCTGGAAGACCACGTTGTTGCCGACGGTGTAGGCGCGGGCGCCGACGTCCTTGGCGGAGTCGTGCGCGGAGGAGTCGGTGTGCACCCGCACGTCGGAGAAGTCGGCACCGAGCCGGGACTCCATGTCGGTACGGGTGTCGGGGTCGAGCGACTGCCCGCCGCCCGAGGAGACGACGTCGTGCACCGAGGAGCGCTCAGCCGGCTGCTTCCTGTCGCCCTTGCCGTCCTCCTCGCCTTCACGCTGGAGCATCGACGTCACGGCGCCGTTGCCCACGGTGCGCTGAAGGGTGCCCATTCCGGAGCGGCCCACCACGTCGGAACGTCCCGTGGCCGCGGCTCTCAGGAGATGCGGCAGTTCGGCCGAGGCGCGCGCGTCCTCTGCGGTGCCGTTCGGCTTGACGGTCTCGTCGTGCTCGTGGTGGTTCCCCTGTTCCTGGTCGTGCTCATGTGCGCGCATCGTGTCGCTCCCCATGGCCTCGGCGCTCCCGACCCGGCGTGCGGGAAACAAGCGTGACGACCTGAGGGCGGAGCGTCCAGGACGTACGTCCGTCCCCGGGGTGCACGACTGGCTGCCCGTTGGGGCAGTCGGCAACTCCCGGGGACGTGGTCAGCCGAAGTCAGCCGCGGGACACGCGCCCGCGGGCCGGCTGCGGGTCAGGCGGGACGCGGACGCTTCTTCTTCCCCGTCTGCACGACGGTGTCGGGTCCTGGTGACATCACTGCCTCGTGGCCGTCGTCGAAGCGGACCCGGAACGGCGGCTCGCCGTCCGGACCCAGCACCTCGACGATCTCCGCCTCGCGGTCGTGGTCACCCACCACCCGGCCGTGTACCAGCAGACGGTCGCCCATCTTCGCTCGCATCAGGAGAACCCTCCTGTTCGCAGGGTTGTGCACCGGGACATCCGTGCAGTCCGAGGTGTGCGGTCTATGCCGATAAGTCTAAATCGGATGACTCGACCGTGCTCCGGTCGCGCACGGGCTTGCAGGCATGCGGGGTACGCGCCCGGTCCCGGGTCACGCCCGCGCTCGCCGGACCACCACGATGCAGATCAGTACCGCGACGGCGGTCACGGGGGCTGCGGGTGTGAGGTCTTCCCCCAGCAGCAGTACGGACCACACGAGCGTGAGCAGGGGCTGCGCGAGCTGTGTCTGGCTTGCCCTTGCCACACCTGCGACGCCCATGCCGCGATACCAGAGCACCAGGCCCAGCAACTGCGAGCCCGAGGCCACCCACAGCAGACCCGTCACCGAGTGGACGGTCAGCTCTGCGGGCTCCGCGAGAAGGGCGATCACCGCACCGGGCACGGCGAGCGGCAGGCAGCCCACCAGCGCCCAGCCGATCACCTGGACCCCGGACAGCTCCCGCGCCAGCCGGCCGCCCTCGGCGTAGCCGGCGGCGCACAGCAGCAGCGCACCGCCCAGATAGAGGTCGCCGAGGGACGGGGCGCCGCCGCTCTGATGCAAGGCGAAGGCGAGCACGGCTGCGGCTCCGGCGAGAGCCGCCCCCCAGAAGACGGGGGAGGGGCGGTTCCCGGTGCGCAGCGAGGAGTAGAGAGCGGTCGTCAGAGGCAGCAGGCCCACGACGACGGCGGCGTGGGCCGTGGTGGAGGTCTGCAGGGCGAGCGTCGTCAGCAGCGGGAAGCCGATCATGACGCCGGAGGCGGAGACCGCCAGCCAGGGCCAGTGGCGGCGGGCGGGCACGGGGGCGCGGACCACGGCGAGCAGGACGCAGGCGAACAGGCCTGCCAGTACGAGGCGGAGCGTCGTCGCCGACCACGGCCCGAAGCCCTCGAGCGACCAGGCGGTGGCGGGGAAGGTGAGCGAGAAGCAGGTGACGCCGAGGGCTGCGAGCAGCAGACCGGCGCCTTGTCCGCCGGGGGCTGCGAAGTCCTGCGGAGGGAGGGGCTCGGCTGCGGCGGAAGTGGGAGGAACCGCTATCGTCGACGAAGCAGTAGCGCTACTGTGCTCTCTCATGAACGAGCGTAGCAGTGTCGCTGAGCTGGCGAAAACCCTCCGAGGCGATCTGGACCGCTACTCACCCGGTGAGAAGCTGCCTTCGAGTCGGCGGCTGGTCGAGGTGCATCGGGTCAGCCCTGTCACCGTCTCCCGCGCCCTCGCGCAGCTCGCGGTGGAGGGGCTCGTCGTCACCAGGCCGGGTGCCGGGGTCTTCCGGGCCGAGCCCCGCGCGGCACTTCCGCGCGAGGGTGACACCTCCTGGCAGGAGGTCGCTCTCAGCGCGGACGCCTCGGCCGACCAGGTGCCGCGGAGCGTCGATGCCGGCGGTGTGCTCGCCACACTCGCGGTGCCGCCGCCGGTCGCGGCCG
>NZ_JACBXA010000296.1 GCF_013870515.1 Streptomyces albidus (ex Kaewkla and Franco 2022)
CGCCTCGGCACCGTCGAGGTCGCCGCGGCGCAGCAGTTGGGCACCGAGCACGCTCAACGCAGCAGTGTCTTCGGTGCAGTTGTCAATACCAGTCCGGCTCGTTCCGGCCCCCGGTGGACCGTTGAGCCTCACCTTGTCCCCCATAAACCCCATCGTCGCACCACCCGCAACCCACGTACACCTGGAATACCACCACCAAGTGAGGTCACTTCAGAGGTTTGTCGACTTCCCGACAGAGAGACACCTCAAACCGTCTGACACGAAAGGGGTTGGGGGGTTGACGCGCGCAAAACGAAGAAGGGCCCGGATCCTTGAGGATCCGGGCCCTTCTTCTTCAGTAGCGGGGACAGGATTTGAACCTGCGACCTCTGGGTTATGAGCCCAGCGAGCTACCGAGCTGCTCCACCCCGCGCCGTTGTGTTCACAACCCTACACCACGACGCGGGGTGCTCCGCACACGGGAAGCTCGCACCCCCATGCCCCCAACTACTCCTTCTTCGTGTTCTTTTCGGCGTCCTTGGCGTCCCTCAGGGCTTCCTTGAGGTCGTCCTGAGCCTTGCCGTACGCCTCCCAGTCACCCTTCTCCAAGGCGTCCTGACCCGCGTCGTACGCCTCCTGGGCCTTGCCCAGGGCCTCCTGCACGGACGCCTTGTCGGCCGGCGGCTCGTCCGGCTGTTCGCCTCCGTCGCCCTGGCCGGACTCGCCCTTGCTGTCGAAGACCTTGTCGAGGGCCTGACCGAGGGTGTCCTCGAACGCGATGCGCTCGCCGTAGGTGACCAGAACCTTCCTCATGCGTGGGTAGTTGGTGCCCGCACCACGCACGTACACCGGCTCGATGTAGAGCAGGCCGCCCTCCAGGGGCACGGTCAGCAGGTTGCCGTACTCGACCTCGGAGTCACCGCGTTTGAGGAGGTTGAGCGACTCCGCGATATTGGGATCGGAGTTGAACTTGCTCTGCACCTGCGAGGGCCCGGAGACCGTGGTGTTCGACGGCAGTCTCAGCATCTTGATCTTGCCGTACCCGGAACTGTGCGGATCGGCGTCGATCGCCATGAAGGCGCCGAGCGTCTCACGCTTGTTCGGGTTGAACGTGGTGGTCAGCGAGAACGTCTGCTTCTTCGCGCCGGGCATCTGCAGGCTCAGGTAGTACGGAGGTACCGCGTTGCCCTTGTGCGTCGGGTCGTCCGGGATCTGCCAGCGCTCACTGCCGCTGTAGAACTGCGACGGCGAGGTGACGTGATAGCGGGTCAGCAGCTCCCGCTGCACCTTGAACAGGTCCTGCGGGTAACGCAGATGGTCCATCAGGTCGCCGCCGATCTCGCCCTTCGGCTTGACCGTGTCGGGGAACGCCTTCATCCAGGTCTTCAGCACCGGGTCCTTCTTGTCCCACTGGTACATGTCGACCTTGCCGGTGTACGCGTCCACCGTGGCCTTGACGGAGTTGCGGATGTAGTTCACCCGGTTCTGCCGTGCGACGACGGCGCGTTGACCGTCGGTCAGCGAATCGGCGGTGGTGTCACCGAGCGTCGTACTCGACGAGTACGGGTAGCCGTCCGAGGTCGTGTAGGCGTCGACGATCCACTTGATCCGCCCGTCGACGACCGCCGGATACGGGTCGCCGTCGATGGTCAGCCACGGCGCCACCGCCTCGATCCGCTCCTTGGGCGTGCGGTTGTAGAGGATCCGCGAACCCTCGCCGATCGCTCCCGAGTACAGGATCTGCGGCTCGTTGAAACTCACGGCGTACGCGGCGCGGTTGACCGGGCTGGCGAGGTTGACCCCGCTCTTTCCGGCGTAGGTGTAGGTCTTCTCACCCTTGTCGTCCGCGTAGTCGAGCTCCTTCTGCGGGCCGCCCACGATCGAGTACTGGTTCGTCTTCTCGCCGTAGTAGACGCGCCCCTCGTACTTGCCCAGGTTGCCCTTCGGCGGGAGGTCCTGCTCGGTGAAGGCCGGCGCACCGTCCTTGTCCACCGTGGTGCCCTTGGCCGCGACCATGCCGTAGCCGTGGGTGTACTTGAAGTGCTCGTTGATCCAGTTCTTCTCCGGGATGCCGTCGGTGTTGATCTCCCGGAGGCCGACGACGGTGTCCTGCTCCTTGCCGCCCTTCTGCTTGTAGCGGTCGACGTCGAGCGTCGCGGGGAACTGGTAGTAGCCCCGGACCTGTTGCTTCTGCTGGAAGGTCGGCGAGACGACGTTCGGGTCGAGCAGGCGCGTACTGGCGGTGTTGTCCGCAGCGGCGCGCAGTTGTTCCTTGCCCACCTTGCTGGTGCCCGAGTAGTCCGTGACCTCGGAGTCGTTGATGTCGTACGCGTCCCGGGTCGCCTTGATGTTCTTCTCGATGTACGGCGTCTCTTTGGCCTGCTCGTTCGGCTGGACCTGGAACTTCTGGACTATCGCCGGATACAGGCCGCCGATCAGGATCGCCGACAGCACCATCAGCCCGAAGCCGATCACGGGGAGCTGCCAGGTGCGGCGCCAGATCGTCGCGAAGAACAACAGCGCGCAGATGATGGCGATGCAGAAGAGGATCGTCTTCGCCGGGAGGTAGGCGTTGGCGTCGACGTACTTCAGACCCGTCCAGTTGTCCGTCGCCTTGAAGTCACCCGACTTCACGGCCAGCCCGTACCGGTCCAGCCAGTAGGCCACGGCCTTCAGCGCGACGAAGAACCCGAGCAGCACCGACAGGTGCCCGGTCGCCTGCGCCGTCGCGCGCGCGCCGGGGGTGGTGAGACGGAGCCCGCCGTAGAGGTAGTGCACCAGCGCTGCCGCGATCAGCGACAGGACAGCGGCGGCGAAGCCGAAGCTGAGAAGGAAGCGATACCAGGGCAGGTCGAAGGCGTAGAAGGAGATGTCCTTCCCGAAATGCGGGTCGTTCTTGCCGAAGGCGACGCCGTTGACCCACATGAGCCAGGTGCGCCACTGCCCGGCGGCCGAAGCGCCACCGATCAGCCCGACCAGCGCGGTGACACCCAGCAGCACCCACTTCTTGTACGGGGCGATGCTCATCCGGTAGCGATCAAGGCTCTGCTGCTCCAGCGACATGGCGCTGAGCGGCGGGCGCAGCCTGTGCGCGAGCCAGATGTTGATGCCGACGGCCCCCGACATCAACAGGCCGAACACAGCGAACATGCCGACCTTGGTCCACAGGGTCTTGGTGAATACGGAGCTGTAGGAGACCGAGCGATACCAGAGCCAGTCGGTCCAGAACCCGGCGAACATGACGAAGAGCATGGCCAGCACCGCGAGCACGCCCACTGTCATCAACAGCGTCCGGGCGCGCCGGGATGGTCGGCCGACTCTGATCCGTGGCCCGGAGGGGCCCCCTGAGCCCCGGTCCGGCATCTGGAAAGCCAAGGTGCGCACCTCGAAGATTCGCAGTGGATGAGGACGGGCCCGCATCGTAGGCCCACTCATGCAACTTAACGAACCTTTACCCAGTTCCCGATCCCGGGGTGGAAGCGGGCACGATATAGACATGGACAACCTCCCTACCGAAGGCACGCCCGTAGCGGCCGATCCGCTCACCCAGGCGGTGCTGGAACTCGACGAGTACGCAGCAGGGCTGGGCTGGGATCAGCCCAGCCGGCTGTTCGCCCTGGTCGACACGGCCCAGTTGCGCGAGCAGGAACCCGAACTTGCAGGGCAGCTCGGCTTCGAGGACACCGGTGAGATCGGCACCTCGCTCACCCCCGTGGAACAGGACGAGCTCCCCACCGGCGCTCCGCTCGACGAGTTCCTGGCGACGATCGCCTGGCCCGACTCCGTTGCGGGGTGCGCCATGACCGTGGAACGGCTGATGCTGCCGCAGTCCGCCGAGGAGGCGATGCCGGAGGAACTCCAGCAGGAGGGCGCCGAGGAGAGGCTCACTCAGTGGGTCGCCGAGCACCCCGAACGCCAGGAGGTCCGGATGACGGTCGCCGTTCTGCGCGACGGCACCCGTGAATCCGCGCTGCGGATGCGCGAGAAGGACGCGGCGACAGAGGTGCTCACCGGGGCCGGGCTGGTGCCGGGGCTGGCCGAGGCGCTGGCGGCGACGTTCGAGGAGTGACCCGCGAGGGCCGTACGTGAAGGACCGCGGCCGTCAGCTCGCCTTGCACTTCGGGAGGGCGGCCGTGTCGTCGTCGCGGATCTTCTTCAGCGCGTCCATGGCTTCGCTCATCGTGCCGGTCTTCACCAGGGTCAGGCCTTCGGGCCTGTCCTTGGCGGCCGACGCGCAGTTGTCCTTCGGGGTGAGGAAGTACTTGGCGCCCTTGGCCCGCGCGGCGACGGTCTTCATCTGGATGCCGCCGATGGCGCCGACCTTGCCCTTGTCGTCGATCGTGCCCGTGCCGGCCACGAACGAGCCCCCGGTGAGGTCTTCACGGGTCAGCTTGTCGACGATTCCGAGCGAGAACATGAGTCCTGCGCTCGGGCCCCCCACGTCTGCGAGCTTGATGTCGATGTCGAACGGGAACGTGTGACCGACCGCGGGCTGGATGCCGACGATCGCCCGGCCGTCGTCGCCGGCCTTCTTGGTGCCGACGACTATCTGCTTCTCGTCCCGCGCGGAGACCTTCCGCTTCGCCTTCTGGGCGGCCTTGGCGTCGGCTGCCGGGATGACGGTGAAGCGGACCTTGTCACCGGGCTTGTGCTTGGTCACGGCAGCCGCCACGTCCTTCGGCTCCGTGACCCGCTTGCCGTCCACGGCCCGGATGATGTCCCCCGCGTGCAACTTCCCCTGCGACGCCCCGCCCTTGACCACGGAACCCACGATGACGTGGGAGGGAACGTCGATTCCCAGCTCCTCGAGCGCCGCCACCTTCGCGCTCTCCTGCGAGGCGCTGAACTCCTCGGCGTTCTCCTGGTCGACCTCCTTGGCCGACTTGTCCTCCGGATAGAGCGTCGAGTGCGGGACGACCGCGCTGTCGTGCTGGAGCCACCCGCCGACGGCCGCCACGAGATTCATCCGGTAGTCGGCGCCCGTGACGCGGACCGTGGTCATGTTCAGGTGGCCCGACGTCTCGTACGTCTTGCGGTCCTTGATGTTCAGCACCGGCTCGCCGTCGTGCTCGCCGAGCGTGTTGACCGTGGGCCCGGGCGACATCTCTGCGTAAGGCACCTGGATGAGCAGCCCTGCACAGAGCAGACCTATGAGCAGCAACGTGGATGCGAGCATCGTCGCAGTGCGGCGTGGCATGGCACGACAGTACCGGCCCGCACTGTCATTCGGCCGTCCGGGCCGGTCCGTCCGGGGCCGTCACAGCGGCGGTCGTGACCGGTTCCGCGGGGGGTTCCGCCAGGGCGGTCTCCACGGCCTCGTCCTCGCGCGATCGCTCCATGGCCTGACGGAAACGCTCGTAACCTGCGACTCCTGCCGAATCCGGGATGCCGGTCCGGCGCCGGCTTGCCCAGCTGCTCCAGATTCCCGCTGCGACAGCGGCAAGAATTGGAATCAGCAACCAGGAGAGTGCCGCCATGTAAGCCTCCCGACCCCTTGTGAACACGTCGCCCGGCAGAGTCCAGCCGGGCAGAACGGCCGATGAGCAGATTAACTCTCGGCACGACAACGCTCTTTCCCGGGGGCAGGTTCCGCAAGCCGAAAGTGCACCGTACGGGTGCCCTGGTCGCCTGGCACGGTGACGAGCGCTACGCCAACCCGCCCACCGGAGGGGCGGCCCGAGCGTCGAACGGAACGGGCTCTGGAGACGACGGCGCTACGCGGCGCCTCTCGCTCCCCTCGCCCGGCTACCGGCCCTCAGGGACAGCGCTAGCGCCGACCCTCCCGCCCGTCACCCGGCCACCACCCCTCAGGGACAGCGCCACGCGCCGACCCGCCCGCCCGTCACCCAGCCACCACCCCCAGGGACAGCGCTACGCGCCGACCCATTCTTCGGTGCCGTCCGTGAAGGACTGGTGTTTCCAGATCGGGACCTCGTGCTTGAGGTTGTCGATGAGCCGGCGGCAGGCCTCGAACGCCTCTCCTCGGTGGGGGCAGGAGACCGCCACGACCACGGCGAGGTCCCCCACGGCCAGCTCGCCGACCCGGTGAACCGCAGCCAGGGCGCGCACAGGGAAGTCCGCGGCCACCTTCTCCGCGACCCGGCGCAATTCGGCTTCGGCAGTGGGATGCGAGGAGTACCCCAGACGGGTGACGTCAGCGCCGCCGTCGTGGTCGCGCACCGTTCCGACGAAGAGTGCGGTGCCGCCCGCTGCGGCGTCGCCCACCGCGGCGAAGACCTCGTCGACGGAGAGCGCGGTGTCCCGGATGCCCAGCAGACGGATCGGGTCGTCAGCTGCCTGCTCGCCTGGGTGGTCGTGCTTGTTCGCCATGGCCTCATGCTGCCGCACAGGGGACGCCCGGGGGAACCAGGGAGATCTGCGGACCGCGCGGCCCGGCTGGCCCTTGCTGGCGGGCC
>NZ_JACBXA010000297.1 GCF_013870515.1 Streptomyces albidus (ex Kaewkla and Franco 2022)
TGTCGCGGCCTCGCGCAGCGAGTTCCCGAGGACGGTCAGGGACGGGTGCGGAGGAGACGCGGGTACGGGGGACTCCCCTCGGGCGCCGCCCGGTTCTCCGTCACGCCTGAGCACGGCCACCGACCCCCTTGGTGCGGGCCCGCCCGGACGTCAGCAGGCCGGCGACCGACAGTGCGCCCCAACCCACCGAAACAGCCACGGCCTTCGCCCGCGTCGCCCGATCGGGCAGGGTGCAGCCCAGGAGCAACGCGTCGCCGAAGTCCGCGCCGATGCGCACCAGCGCCGCCGTCGTGAGGGCTGCGCCCCGCGGAGCGGTGAGCACGGCGAGTCCGCTGACCATGTCGCGCCAGGCGAGCGGCCGCAGCGAGGTGAGCGTGTGTTCCGCGGTGCCGCCTTCGGCGTCCACCAGACCGGACGGTGCGGCCAGCAGCGCCGGGCGTACCGTGACCGCGAATCCGTAGAGCGCCGTGGCCGCCCCTACCGTGCGCAGCAGTCCCACTCGCATCCTCCGCCCCACCTTCCCCTTCGCTTGTTCTCGTAGGTCCAGTACGCGCGTCACTCGTATCGGTGTCGCTTCCGCTCCGAACACCGCGCCCGCAACCGGGATTCGGAGCCGGACGCCTCGCGGACGGGTCGGAGTGGGGCGCACGTGCCGTTGCGTCGGCGCCGAACTCCCCGGGAACGCATGTGGGCCGGCAGACCCTGGTCTGCCGGCCCACACTTCTGCCGGTCGCGCGTGCACCGCGTCCCTGCGACGCAGCGCTCGCGCACCACGTCCAGCGCATCAGACGCTCCCGACGCCTCGTAAGGCGTCGGCCCCGGCCGCCGCCCGGGCGGCCCGGACGGGACCGGGACCTAGCGGTCGCGCCTCTTCGCCTTGGCCTTGGCTTCGGCCTCCTTGGCCTCCTTCGCCTTGGCCTCGACCTCCGGGTCCAGACCGTCGCCGGCCCGGCGCTCCCCCGCGTTGCCGCTCACCGACGACAGCGACCCGCGGTCGCCGACCTCGGTGGCCTCCGGCGGCTCGACGAGCCAGTCGGGGTTGGCCTGCTTGTCCCACCAGCGCCAGGCGGCGTACGCGCCTCCCGCCAGCAGGCCGAGCAGACCGAGACGCTTGGCCAGCCGTCCCCGGCGGGCACGCTTCTCGCGCCTGCGCACCAGCTTCTCGATCTCCCTGGCCGTCACCTGCCCACGCAGCGCCGCGAATGCGGCGGCACTTCGCGAAGCGGCTTCCTCCCGCACGGGGCCCGAAGCGGTCCGGGCTTCCGTCACTGCGTTCTCGATGCGCGGCGCGGCGTAGTCGGTCGCCTTGCGGGCGGCACGCCGTGTGCGCTTGGCGGCCTTGGTCGCCGCCTTGTCGAACTCGGGCGGCAGGCTCTTACGGGCCTGGGCGATCCGTGGCACGACGTACTCGTCGTACCCGTCGCGCGCGGAGGTGCGGGCCTGCCGCGCGGCGTGCGAGACCTTCGGCCCCAGCCGCGCGCCCGCCTCGTGCGCGTAGTGCACTGCGGTGTCCCTGGCGGTCCCTGCGTAGGGTGCCACGACCTCCGCTGCGTGCCGCACGCTTTCCTTGGTGTTCCCGGTCGCGGCGCGCACGCTGTCGATGCGGGTCACGGGTTCCTCCTCCTCGGTGGCGTGTCACGGGCTCGTGGGTTCCTCCCATAGACACAGTGTCGTTTTCCACCCGTTTCGAAGATCATGCCTGGGTGGGGCCACTCAAGCGCGTGCAAGCAGTCATCCGGGTCATCGGTGCGTACTCCGGGCCGCTCGCGTACGTGGGAGTATCGGACGGGTCAATGCAGACAGATGGAAGGTAGATCGTGGCCGAGCAGCTCTACGCCACCCTGAAGACCAATCACGGCGACATCGAGGTACAGCTTTTCCCGAACCAGGCGCCGAAGACGGTCAAGAACTTCGTCGAGCTCGCAGAGGGCTCGCGTGAGTGGACTCATCCGGAGACCGGTAAGAAGACGACCGAGAAGCTGTACGACGGCACCGTCTTCCACCGTGTCATCAGCGGCTTCATGATCCAGGGCGGTGACCCGCTGGGCAACGGCACCGGCGGTCCCGGGTACGAGTTCGGGGACGAGATCCACCCCGACCTCGCCTTCACCAAGCCTTACTTGCTGGCCATGGCGAACGCGGGCCCCGGCACGAACGGGTCGCAGTTCTTCATCACCGTCGGCGCCACCGCATGGCTGACGGGCAAGCACACCATCTTCGGCGAGGTCACCGACGCCGCCGGCCAGAAGGTCGTGGACACCATCGCGGGCATCCAGACCAACCCCCGCACCGACCGCCCGGTGCAGGACGTCGTCGTCGAATCGGTCGTCATCGACCGTCGCTGACGGTGCCGTCGGGAACTGTTCCGCCCCGTCTGACCGTAGGACAGTCGGGGCGGAACACTCCCACGCGCACGAGGGGCGGAGGGAACGGGCATGGAAGACCAGCACCAGACGGAACCACGGGTGACGTACTGCTACCGGCACCCGGACCGGGAGACCGGCATAAGCTGCGTGCGCTGTGAGCGACCGATATGCCCTGAATGCATGATTCCGGCGTCCGTCGGATTCCAGTGCCCCGGGTGCGTCAAAGACGGGTCCGGCACTGGACATGCGCCGTCCGCGAGCAGTCCGCGGACACTGGCGGGCGGCGTCGTCGCAGCCGACCGCCGCCTCGTCACCAAGATCCTTCTGGGTCTCAACGCCGCGTTCTTCCTCGCGGTGCTGGTTGCAGGCGACCGGCTCGTCAACGACCTCGTGCTGTTCGGGCAGGCCGTGGCCGAGCCGTACGGCCCGGTCGAGGGCGTCGCCCAGGGCCAGTGGTATCGCCTGCTGAGCTCGATGTTCCTGCACCAGGAGATCTGGCACATCGCGATGAACATGCTGGGCCTGTGGTTCCTCGGCCCGCCGCTGGAGGCCGCGCTCGGGCGCCTGCGCTACTCGGCGCTGTATCTGCTCTCCGGGCTGGGCGGAAGCGCCCTGACCTTCCTGGTCTCCTCACCCGGGCAGGCATCGCTCGGCGCCTCCGGAGCGGTCTTCGGGCTGTTCGGAGCCACCGCCGTCCTGATGCGCCGCCTGAACTACGACATGCGGCCGATCCTCATCCTGCTGGGCATCAACCTGGTCTTCACCTTCACCTGGCAGGGGATCTCCTGGCAGGCGCACATAGGCGGACTGGCCGTCGGCGCGGTCATCGCCTACGCCATGGTGCACGCGCCCCGCGAGCGCCGGGCGCTGGTGCAGTACGGCGCCTGTGCCGTGATGCTGCTGCTGATCGTCGCGACATGTGTCGTACGAACCCTGCAGCTCACGTCCTGAACGGCCCTCAACCGCAGGCTCGACCCGCTCTGACCGGGCATTTCCGCCCTGTTGTCCACAGCACGTCCCTGATCTTGTGCATGGTGTAGGGAACGGCTGTCCAGACTCGCTCAGGGGTACGTTTTCCCAGCGCAAGAGGGGTGACGACGCCTGCGAGGCAGGGGCCGAACGAGTCGCGGGCGTCAACCCGCGCGAGGTTATCCACAGATCTTGTGAAGTTTTCCAGCCCTGTGGATCAACCTGTGGATAACTTCGCCCGGCGAGTGCGGCGTGCCTGCTCGGAGCGGGTCCGGGCCCGCTACTTCCACTGCGTCGAGACGACGAAGCCGGCCGCGATGAAGCCGAAGCCCACCACGATGTTCCAGCTCTTGATCGACTCGATCGGCAACTTGCTCTCGGTCACGTAGAACAGCACGATCCACGCGAGGCCGATGAGGAACATCGCCAGCATGAGCGGTGCGACCCACCGCCCGCCGGTCGCACCGAGGTTGATCTCGGTCGCCTTCTTCTCCGGGGGCGGAGTGAAGTCTTCCTTTTTGCGGATCCGTGACTTCGGCACGAGAGTCTCTCCTGTCGACGCGCTTCGTGACCGCTATCGGGGGTCCCCCTAGAACGGGGCCGAGGGGATGTGACGCTGTAGTGGTCCGTTAGCGTAGTGCTTCCCCGCGGTGGAGGGAGACGAGGGTGACCAGATTGCGCGTCCGTCCGGCCCGGCTGGCCACTCTGGGGGTATTCGCCCTGGCAGGTCTTATTTTCTGGATCAGTTTCAACACCGCACATGGTACCGATCTGCGCACCGACTCATCGATGCTCCGGCTCTCCGATCTCATCCAGGAGCGGAGCCGTAAGAACGCCGAACTCGACTCGTCGGCCGCCGGCGTACGTGCCCAGGTCGACCGCCTCGCACGACGGGACAGCGGGGACAGCACCGAGAACCGGAAGTTGACCGGCCTGGAGAAGGACGCCGGCACCAAGAAGGTCGCCGGATCAGGGGTCTCCGTCACCCTCGACGACGCCCCGCCGAACGCCACCGCCCAGGTCCCCGGCGTACCGGAGCCGCAGCCGAACGACCTCGTCATCCACCAGCAGGACCTGCAGGCCGTGGTCAACGCCCTGTGGAAGGGCGGCGCCGAGGGCATCAAGATCATGGATCAGCGGCTGATCTCGACGAGTGCCGTGCGCTGCGTGGGCAACACCCTCATCCTCCAGGGCCGCGTCTACTCCCCGCCGTACAAGGTGACGGCCGTGGGCGACCAGGAGGCGCTGAAGAAGGCCCTGGACGAGTCACCGGCGATCCAGAACTACCTTCAGTACGTCGACGCCTACGATCTCGGCTGGAAGGTCGACGACCGCAAGTCCGTGAGCCTGCCCGGCTACTCGGGAACCGTCGATCTGCGTTACGCCAAGCCCATCCGCTGAGCGGGCGCGACCCGGTCGTACTTCCCCGAGTGACGCACCGCGTCGTGCCGCAGCCCCGTACTCTGGTGGGCGCGCCCGTGTGGCGGCCGGCGGCGACGACGGCAGCGGACCACAGAGAGAGGACGGCACGCGGAGATGTACGGCTGGATCTGGCGGCACCTGCCAGGCAATACATGGGTGCGGGCCTTCTTCTCGCTCGTGCTCGCGCTCGCAGTCGTTTTCCTGCTCTTCCAGTACGTCTTCCCCTGGGCGGAGCCGATGCTGCCGTTCAACGACGTGACCGTCGACGGCGGTGCGGGCTGATGGGCGCGCGCATCCTGGTCGTGGACAACTACGACAGCTTCGTCTTCAACCTCGTCCAGTATCTGGCCCAGTTGGGCGCCGACTGCGAGGTCGTGCGCAACGACGAGACGGAACTGCGCCACGCGGACGACGGCTTCGACGGCGTCCTCCTCTCACCGGGGCCCGGCACACCTGAACAGGCCGGTGTCTGCGTGGAGATGGTGCGGCACTGCGCGACGAGCGGAGTGCCGGTCTTCGGGGTCTGTCTGGGAATGCAGTCGATGGCGGTGGCCTACGGCGGGATCGTCGGGCGTGCGCCGGAGTTGCTGCACGGAAAGACCTCACAGGTGACGCACGAGGGGGAGGGCGTCTTCGCGGGGCTGCCCTCACCGTTCACGGCCACGCGCTACCACTCACTCGGCGTCGAGAGCGCCGCCGTACCGGACGGGCTGCATGTGACCGCACGTACCGGGAGCGGCCTCGTGATGGGGTTGCGGCACCGCGAACTTCCCGTCGAGGGCGTGCAGTTCCACCCCGAGTCGGTTCTGACGGAGTGGGGTCACCTCATGCTGGCGAACTGGCTGGCCGAATGCGGCGACCCGGGTGCCGTGGAGCGGTCCGCCGGACTGTCCGGTGTGCGGGTTCCCGCGGCCGGGAGCCCGGTGGCGGGGGGCAGGTGACGGGGATGCCCCCGGATCGTGGGAGTCCGTATGGGCGTGAGCCGTACCGTGATCCGTACGGTGACGGGCAGGGTGGTGATCCCTACGGCCGGCAGCCGTACGGACAAGGCGGCGCCGACTCCGGTGCCGAGGACGACCCCTATGCGCAGTCCGAGTATTTCCAGGCCGCTGTCGACGCACTCTCCGATCCCCTGAGCGACCCCCTCCCGGGGCAGAACGCGCGCACGGCGTCCGGGCGCGGGGACGGCATGCCGGAGGGCTACTCCGCACAGGGATACCCGGACAACGGCTTCTCGGGGCACGGCTCCTCGGGACAGGGCTACTCCCCGCAGGGACAGCAGCCGCAGGGGTATCAGTCACAGGGATACCCGCCGCGAGGACAACAGCCGCAGGGGCGGCAGGCGCAGGGATACGACGCACAGGCGTACGGGACCCAGGGGGCCTCGGGGGGCCAGGCACAGCAGGACCAGAGCGGCGTCTCGCCGTGGTTCCGTTCGCGCCGTGACGATGTGGGAGAGGGGGGCGACAGCGGGTACCAGAGCCCTCCCGTCGTGCGTCCTCTCCAGCAGGGCCGTGGCGGTCAAGTTCCTTACGGCAGCGCTCAGTCGGCGCAGGCGGCCCAGCCAGCGCCACCTGCTCAGCCGCACCCGCACCCGCACCCGCAGCAGCAACGGCCGG
>NZ_JACBXA010000298.1 GCF_013870515.1 Streptomyces albidus (ex Kaewkla and Franco 2022)
GCTGCCCTTGCTGGTCGTGCGCGGCGCGAGCGCGGGTCAGGACGGGGAGGGCGTCGCGTACGGACAGGACGAGCGCGGGGAGGGTGCGGGGACGGACGGTTCCGTCCCCGTCGGGCAGCGCGACGGTCAGGTCTTCGAGGACGTCCCGGTCCGGGAGGGGCGGTGTGCCGTCCGGGTTCCAGAAGGCCATGCGGGAGGTGCGCGGAGGGTCGGCTGGCAGCAGCACGGCCGCCGAGTGAGTCAGATGGGAGATCAGGGAGGGCGTCGTCACGGTCGGAGTCAACACACTGTCCACGCATTCCTCAAATTTGACTAGTGCGGTCCGAAGTGGCCGAGGCTACCCCAGCGCCGGAGGCATACGGAAACGCGCGAGGGAACCCCGGAGACGAAAACGGCGTTCTACTGGACAGTGGTGGACGTGATGACGCCGCCACGGAGGAGGACCGAAATGACCAACAGAGGAAAGATCGCCGTCGGTGGGGTGGCCGTCGGGCTGCTCCTGTGGTTTCTGACATCGTTCTGGATCGCGATCGCAGTGATCGTCGGTGTTCCGGCCATCGCCTATCTGACGCTCGACCCCTCGCAGCGGCGCCGGCTCCGCCGGGTGAGCCGCAAGGAGCTGCGCCGCTGAGTGCGGCCCACTCGCCTCTTGTGATGCGCCGGTCCGGCGATCTGCCGGACCGGCCCCGATGATTCCCTGAGCCGGTTCGTCCTCGCCGTGCCGATGATCCGTCCGCCTGCCTTTCGCCTGCCAAGTCTGGGTGTTTCCGGCCACCTTGGACGTGGGCGCGTACTCGACCGCCTGACTCCTCCTTAGAGTTGACGTATGAGGTGGTTGGCACTGGAGGCCGGTGACGCTGCGACGTGGGGCAGCACGGTCGTCACATTCGGCATGGCGTGTTACGCGATCGCACAAGGCGTCGGCCAGAAGCGCGACTTACGGCGGCAGAACGAACTCCAGTCCGAGGCGTCCCAGTTGCAGCGCCGGCAGATCGAGACAGCCGAGCGCCGGACGCTGATCATGGAGCAGATGCTGGCCCGGCTCACGGCGGCAGCTCAGCACCCCCAGCGGCAGACCCCCTCCCGGTGGCCAAGCGGATACGGTGCCCTCGCCGATACCCGAGAGCCTGAACCGGAGCATCGCGCCGACCAGGGCCAGGGCCTCGACTATGAACTCGAGCCCGCCGTGCCGAGGAGGTCTCGGCGCACGCGGCCGCTCCCCCCGGAAGACGCGGAGGAGGACGCCTCCGAAGCTTCGGAAGAGGCCAACCCCCCTCAGTGGGGGGAGAGTCGGTCCGAGCCCGAGGCGTGCCCGCAGTGCGGTCTGCCCCGCGAGGCGTCGGAGCCCTTCTGCGACGTGTGCCGCTACAACTTCCTGACCCATACGCCGACCACGCTCGTGCCGGCCGCCACGCCACCGGTCACGCACGTTCCAGACATCACACCTGCGGGGGCAGCCCAGCTCCCTGAGCAAACGCCCTTCACCGGGCAGCCCCGGACACCCTGGAGGCCCGAGACTCTGGAGCCCTCGCCTACGGACAGCCCTTGGCGGCTCGAGCGGTTCGGGCAGCATGTCTTCGCGCTGCGCAACCTCGGCCCCAGCACGCTCACGGGCGTCCGCGTCAGCCGCGCGAACCTCCCCTCCTCGGCCAGAGGCGTCCCCGAGAGCGCCGTCGTACGGGCGGGCGAGACAGCCGAGTTCGTGATGGCGGCGACACGAGGTCAGCCTGTGCCCGCCCGCCTCCGTGTCTCCTGGGACGGTCAGTCCGGAGAGGTGGACGTACCCGTTCCCGAGAACTGAGCGCGCTTCGCGGGAACGAGGAGTGCGCCTTCGGCAGCGGAGTCAGGCGGCGGGCCGCACGGCCATGCCGTCCAGCGCCTCCAGCAGTCCCGGCAGTTCGGATCCCCGGCCGACCGGCAGCACCTCTCCCGGCTCGTCGTCCAGGAGCAGGAACGCGATGTCGTCGGTGCGGGCCACCATGCTCCAGCCCGGACCGTCCGCACGCAGCGTGCGGGATTCCCCGGAGGCGAACGCGGAGCGGATGCGACCGGGCGGAGGCGGTGTGCGGAGATACTCCCGCACCTCCTCCAGCACACGCCTGACGGACTCGCTCGGGCTCTCTCCGGCATCGACGAACTCGACGTCGTCCTCGACCTGTTGGCGCCATGTGGCCCACTGCAGCGCTATCTCGTCCGCACCGAGCCGGCGTTGCGGCGGACCCCACTCCTCCGTGTCCGGGGGCACGAGCGGCTTCCGGCCGCCGTCCATCTCCGGGTCCGGGTCGGGGTCGTGCGGTGCGGGCACTCCCGGCGCCGCCACGGCCAGGGCCAGCGGCCATCCGGGAAGCACCGCGGCGACGGAGGACTCGGTGGGCGAGAGGTCGTAGTCCATCCCGCAGTCCCATGCGGCGACCGCACAGGCGACGAGCGTCACGTCGTCGGTGGCGACCGTCCAGCGAGCTCCCGAGCCGTCCTGGCCCAACACGAGCCCGTAGCCCTCCGCGTAGGGCTCCAGCCCGAGTCGCGAGCAGGCTTCTGGGTAGTCATCGCCGAGAACACTCGGGAATTGGGCGGGAGTCAGCAGTACGGCCGTCAACACATACAGAGCGTCGTCTTCCTGGGCGGCCACCGTGTCTCCCCTTCCGTCAGTTGTCGGGAACCTTAACTCTAGAGTCAGTTCGCCGACAGGGCCGGGCTGCTGATCAGGGGGATGCGACGTGCAGCGATACGACAGGCTCCGGCAGATACTGCGGCTCGACGCCGAACGCGACTTCATGGAGATTTCCCGCCTGACCGTCACGTACGAGTTCCCCTGGGACTTCGCCCGGGCGCTCGAACTCGCCCTGTACCGCACGTACGCCGTCCCCAGCATCGGGCAGCTGCTGGCCGAGACGGCGGAACTGACGGACCGTTCACAGAAGCGCTACGACGACACGGCGCTCCTGCTGGACGCAGTCGTGGAGCACGGCTTCGAATCAGACGAGGGCCGCACGGCGATCCGGCGGATCAATCAGATGCACCGCAGCTACGACATCTCCAACGACGACATGCGCTATGTGCTGTGCACCTTCGTCGTGATGCCGAAGAGATGGATCGACGCCTACGGCTGGCGCCGGCTCACCCGGCACGAGCAGCACGCGGCTGCCGTCTACCACCGCACCCTCGGCCGCCACATGGGGATACGCGACATACCCTCCGACTTCGCCGAGTTCGAGAAGTGCCTCGACGAGTACGAGGCGGCCCACTTCGGCTGGGACCCCGACGCCAGACGCGTCTCGGACGCCACCTTGAACCTCATGGCTTCCTGGTACCCGCCCTTCCTGGCCCCGGCGGTGCGCGCCGCGAGCAAGGCCCTGCTGGACGACTCCCTGCTGCGGGCCTTCCGTTACGATCCGCCGCGCCCAGCCGTCCGGCGCGCCGTGCGCGGCGCGCTGAAGACACGGGCACGCGCCGTACGGCTGCTGCCGCCCCGCCGCAAGCCTCACTACGCGCGGCAGAACCCCGAGATCAAGGGCTACCCGGGCTATCCCACGGGCTACCGCATCGCGGACCTGGGGACCTTCCCCGACAAGCAGGCGCGAGCTGCGGCTCCCGGATGCCCGGTGCCGCACAGCACTCTTCAGCCGTGATGTCCCACGCGCGGGCCCACGCGCGAACGAATGGGCCCGCGCGGGTTCGGACGGCGTCAGGGCGTTCTGGTCGCCAGCGCGAGGTAGCGGTCGTCCTCGTCCGCGTACGAGCTGAGCCTCCAGCCCGAACCGTCGAGCAGTGCGCGCAAGTTGGGCTCGGCACGTACATCTTCCGAAGTCAGGGCCCGGCCCTTCCGGGCGGCCAGGGCCGCGCGGCCCACGGGATGGAAGAGGGCGAGTGTGCCGTGCGGGCGCACCACGCGCGCGAGTTCACGGAGCCCGGACGCCGGGTCGGGAAGATGGGAGATCAGGCCGGCGGCGAAGACCGCGTCCAAGCGGCCGGCCGAGAGGGGAAGGCGGGAGACGTCGGCAAGAATCAGCTGCGCGATGCCGCCCCGGTCGGCGCTCTGCGCTGCGGAGAGCATCTCCGGAGTCAGGTCGGCTCCGAGCACGACGCCTCGGGCTCCGACAGCATCCCGCAGATGAGGCAGCGCCCGTCCCGTGCCGCATCCCGCATCCAGGACCACGTCGCCTTCGTGCAGGCCGAGTTCGCCGACGGCGGAGGCGTAGGCAGGTCCGTCGTCCGGGAAGCGCGTGTCCCATCGGGCTGCGCGTGCGGAGAAGAACTCACGCACCCGCTCGGTCTCACTGATCTCCTCGGGCGGCATGCGCCCATGATGGCGTACGGCGGTCGCCCCCTGCCGACTCGCGGGGAGCCCGGGGCGTCGTGACGACCGCCGGACCCGGCCGGTCAGTCCGCGATGCCGGACAGTGCCACCACCTTCTCCACACGTACGCGCACGAGAAGTTCACCCGGGACGGCGTTTCGCGCGCCGTACTGGTCCGCCGCCTCCTCGCCCATGTACCGGGCGGCGATACGGGTCGCCCAGGGCCGCATCTCCGCGAGGTCACTGCTCAGCTCCGCGCTGCCCTGGATGATCACGAATGCGTACGGTGAGCGCTCGTCGTCCACGCAGATGGAGGCGCGGGGGTCGCGCGCGAGGTTGCGCCCCTTCACGGTGTTCTCACCGGTGTTGAACACCACGTCGTCCCCGTCGAGAACGAACCACATCGGAGCGACATGGGGGCTTCCGTCTGCACGTACCGTGGACAGCTTCCCGGTGCGTGTGCCCTGGGAAACGAAGTCGCGCCACTCGTCCTGCGTCATCTTCTCAGCCATTCGTCCATACTGCGCCAGTCGTACGTCGTCCGTGGCTGTAAGTGCGTCACGTAAGCGTGTGGTTGCTCCCCGCGTTGACGTGGGTAAGGGTGGCACGGCAGCTGCTGATGAGAAGGGGGAACGCCGGGATGGCGCTGAACACGGGGCTCGACTGGCTGCTCGATGACCTGACGGAGCGGATCTCGTCGGTGAAGCACGCGATGGTGCTCTCGACCGACGGGCTGGTCACGGCGAACAGTCAGAGCCTGGAGCAGGTGGACGCCGAGCATCTGGCGGCCGTCGCGTCCGGCCTGCAGTCGCTCGCGAGGGGTTCGGGAGCACAGCTCGGATCCGGGCGGGTGCGGCAGACGATGATCGAGTTCGAGGAGGGGCTGCTCTTCGTGACCGCGGCGGGGGAGGGGAGCTGCCTCTGTGTGCTGACGGGCGGGGACGCAGACGTCGGAGCCGTCGCATACGAGATGACCCTGCTGGTCAACCGTGTCGGTGAGCACCTCGGACTTGCGGCGCGCAACGGCTCGTAGCGACGGGCGGTCGGCCGAAGTGTCTCGCGTCGCCGAGGGAGCTGCGGCGTGGAAGCGCGGCGAGTCCGCGGCCGGGCGGCGGTGAGCGCGGGGTGAGAAGGGCCGCCGTGCGGGGATGCCGAGAGTTATCCACAGGGGAGGCGGGATCCCTTCCACCCGTCTAACGTCGTCACTGTCAGTAGCCGAACGGCGAACAGTGACGGGGGATGACCATGCCGGACGATGTCTCGATGCGCACGGCCGCGAAGGAACTGGGGCTGAGGCCCCGGCTGTTGGAGCTTGCCGTCCAGGTGGGCGAGATCCGCACCGCCCGCGGTGCGGCGGAAGGGAAGTGCCGGGTCCCGCGAGCAGAGCTGGCCCGGCTGAAGGCGTCGGCGGGCTTCCCGCAGAGCCTCGACGACCGCCTGCTCGTGGTGGACGCGGCGAAGGGCGCCGAGCTGCTGGGCATCGGCCCCGCCAGGTTCGCGAAGCTGGCGCGCGGCGGCTGTTTCAGCCCGGTGCGGTTCTACGTCAACCGCTATCGCGCCGTCGTCTGGCTGTATCTGGCCCGGGAGTTGCGCGCCTTCGCGGAGCGCCGCCCGGAGCTGCTGAAGGGAAGCATCCCTCGTGGGCTGCGCGTGCTGCTCGACGAGGGGCTGGACTTTCGCCCCAGGCACTGGCGCGGGAGGCGCGTCGGGCAGCTCTGCCGGCAGGCGGACGGTCCGTGGGAGCGTGCCGCCGCCCGTGCGGCGGTGCTCGATGCCGATGTTCTGAGCGAGGCGGTGCCGGATTCGGGTGAACGTGCCTTCCTGGCGTCTCTCAAACCGGAGTTGACGATGGTGCGCAGCGCCTCTGCCGCCACGGCGGAGCTGGCGGCAGAGCTGTGCGTGGCGACCGCGGAGGACGAGATCTTCTGGCACCGACTGATGCTGGATGCGGAAATGGAGGAGACGCGCGCCTCTCGGCAGCCGCATCCCGCGGAGACCAGGTCGC
>NZ_JACBXA010000299.1 GCF_013870515.1 Streptomyces albidus (ex Kaewkla and Franco 2022)
CGGGCCGCCGCTGACCGTCCCGGCGGAGGCCGACCCGAGCGACCGGCTCGTCGCCTTCCTCGGCCGCGACCCGTACCGGAGCACGGATCCGCCCGGGAGGGAGACGAGCGGCGGCTGCCCGGCCTCCGCGTGACGCCGCAGGAGCGCGGGCCCCGGGCGGCGGGGTTCACTCCAGGAACAGCCCGCGCTCCGCGGCCCGCGCGTCGAACTCCTCGAGCCGGGACTGCGCCTCGGGCAACCCGTCGCACATGGCCTCCAGCAGCACGCGCCCCAGCAGCATGGGCGCGCATGCGGTGTCGAAGGCGAGCCCCGTGCCGACGGCCGCCGGAAGCAGGAGGTCCTCGGGGTGGGCGACGGGGGCGAAGGCGCTGTCGGCGACTGTGACGACCTTCAGCCCCGCTGCCCGCGCGTGCGCGAGCCCGTCGGCGACCTCCTTGGGGTGCCGGGGCAGCGCGAAGCAGAGCAGCACGTCGGCCCCCGCACGTGCGCACAGATCGAGGCGGTCGGCCAGCATGGAGCCGCCCTCGTCCAGGAGCCGCACGTCCGGATGGACCTTGGCCGCGAAGTAGGCGAAGCCGCGTGCCTGTGCCGACGCGGCACGCAGGCCCAGCACGGGAAGGACCGGGCTCGCCGCGAGCAGACGGCCCGCCCGCTCCAGCGGTGCCGGATCGGCGAGCAGCGAGGCCAGGTGCCGCAGGTTGTCGATCTCCTCCTGCACGGCCTGCTGGTAGGTGTTGTACGGGTCGGGCTCGGCGTCCTCGGAGGCCGAGCGGGCCGTGCCCGCCTCGGGGGCCGAGTCCCGCAGATGCCTCCGCAGCGCCGGGTAGCCGTCGAAGCCCAGCGCGACCGCGAAGCGCGTCACCGAGGGCTGGCTCACCCCGGCCAGCTCGGCCAGCTCGACGCTGGACAGGAACGGGGCGTCCGCGGCCTGCCGCACCATGCAGTGCGCGATGCGGCGCTGTGTCGGCGTGAGCCGGTGCCCCTCGAAGAGCTTCAGCAACCGCGCGCTCGCGCTGCTCATCCCGTCCTCCTCCTGCTCCCGGCGAGCCTCGCCGACCGGGTGGACGGGCGAAGCGGGACCGCGGTACGCACCGGAGCTTCACATCCGTCCCATTGACATCTATTCACTACCGAACGACTGTGCATGACTATATGCAGCCGAGCAAGAGGGCTCTCACCAGGCCAGGGAACGGAAGGCAGGAGCACCATGGCCACATCCCTCGTGGAACGCCGCTCGATCGATGTCGTGCCGGACGACGAACGGCACGGCACCGCCTTCAGCCAGTTCACCCTGTGGCTGGGCGCCAATCTGCAGATCACCGCGGTCATCACCGGCGCGCTCGCGGTCGTATTCGGATCCGGCGCCTTCTGGGCGGTGCTCGGGCTCGCCCTCGGCAACGTGCTCGGCGGCGCCGTGATGGCCCTCCACTCCACGCAGGGACCCCAGCTGGGCCTGCCTCAAATGATCTCCTCCCGGGCGCAGTTCGGCGTCCGCGGTGCGATCGTCCCGCTGGCTCTGGTCATCGTGATGTACGTCGGCTTCTTCGCCAGCGGCAGCGTGCTGGCCGGGCAGGCCGTCGGCCAGCTGACGGGTCTGGGTGAGACACCCGGCATCGTCATCTTCGCCCTCGTCACCGGGACCGGCGCCGCCGTCGGCTACCGCCTCATCCACACCCTCGGCCGTCTCGCGTCCCTGGTGTGCGCGCTCGCCTTCCTCTACCTCGGCGCCCGCCTCCTGCAGCGCGCCGACCTCGGCACGCTGCTGGCCGACCGCACCTTCGACCTCCCCGTCTTCCTCCTCGCGGTCGCGCTGGCCGCCTCCTGGCAGCTGGCCTACGGTCCGTACGTCGCCGACTACTCCCGCTACCTGCCGCGTTCCACCTCGGCACGCGCCACGTTCTGGTGGACGCTGGCCGGCACGGGACTGGGCTCGCAGTGGTCGATGACGTTCGGGGCGCTGGCTGCGGCCGCCGCGGGCGGAAGCTTCATCGGGCACGAGGTGGAGTACGTCGTCGGCCTCGGCGGTGCCGGAGCCGTGGCGGCCGGGCTCTACTTCGTGATCGCGTTGGGCAAGCTCACCATCAACGTGCTGAACACCTACGGCGGCTTCATGTCGATGGTCACCAGCGTCAGCGGCTTCCGCGGGCAGGCGGTGCTCTCGCAGCGTGCCCGCGCCGCGTACATCGGGGCGATCATGGTGGCGGGCAGCGCGGTCGCCCTGATCGGCAAGGACAGCTTCCTCACCTCGTTCAAGGACTTCCTGCTCTTCCTGCTGACCGCGTTCACCCCCTGGTCCGCGATCAATCTCGTCGACTACTACCTGATCGCCAAGGAGCGCTACGACCTGCCCGCCCTCAGCGACCCCCGCGGCCGCTACGGCGCCTGGCGATGGCAGGCGCTGTCCGTGTACGTGATCGGGCTCCTCGCCCAACTCCCGTTCCTCGTCACGCACTTCTACACCGGCCCGCTGGTGGAGCCGCTGGGTGGCGCCGACGTCTCCTGGATCGTCGGGCTGGCCGTACCGGCACTGCTCTACTGGCTGCTCGCGCGCCGCGACACCTCGCACGTCCCGCCCCGCACCATCCTCGGCGTCGACGCGACGCCGGACGCGAGGGGCGGACCCGACGCCGGACCGGGGGCCCAGGCCGAGCCCGATACGGGGGCTAGCACCACTGCCGGAGACGGTCCGCGAGCGTAGCGTTCCGTTCATGGACGCCCGCGACCCCGAGCTGACGCGAGAACTCAACGCGACTCTTCAGACCCGCCGAGAACTCGGCCAGGAGTACGAGGAGGAGCTGATCGCCTCCTTCCTGGAGAAGATCGACCAGCGCCTCGAGACCGTCGTCGACAAACGGATGCGCCGCCAGATGGCGGAGCAGCAGATGGTCGCGGCCCGCGGCACGCGCCCGCAGTCGGGCGGCTCCCCCTCCTACCCGGAGGGCATGGGCGCACGGTTCCTGGCCGCCGCCTCGCTGGTCCTCGCCGTGCCGCTGTCGGCCATCGCCGCGGTCAACACCGGCCTGCCGGGACTGCTGGTGTGCTGGGGCGGCATCGTCGCGGTCAACGCCGTGCAGGCGAACCGCTCCTGGTTCAGCTCCAACCGCACGAAGGACCAACAGCGGGACAGCGACTGGGACTGAGCGGCGCGCGCACGTACAGCTGCCGCTCTGTCCGCTGTCGCGGAGGGGGCCCGACGGGGAGCGGGGTGGTGCGGGGGGCTGCCGCACCCCGGTGCTGGCACCGGGGCGGGACGACGGCAGCCCCCCGCAGGGATGCGCGCCGGTCAGGACCGGTCGCGTCCGGGCGTCCATGAGGTCCGGGAGCCGCTCCGGAGTTCCTCGACGCCGACACACTCCACTGTGCGGGAGCGGTGTTAACCGCGCTTTTCGGGACGGTGACACTTGCGGTCCACTTCAGGACGCCGAAGTGGCAGGCCCTGAGCGCCCGTCCGTCGACGCCGCTCGGCTGCCGGCGACCGCATCGGAGGAACTCCCCTTCTCCGCCAGGCAGCTTGAGCGACCGCGAACGCCTCTTGGCGCACGAGCGCCCGGTCCGCGCGTCCGTCACCAGGAGGCAGCCGCCCGAAGGCGGCCCGTGTTCAGCCGGCCGGGCCCGCGACGATCGGCAGCAGCCGCCGCGGGCCCGGCCGGTCCGTCTACTTCTTTATGCCGCTCGCCAGATACGCCAGCAGGTCCTGCCTGCTGACCACGCCGACCGGCTTTCCGGCGGCCAACACCACGGCCGCGTCGGCGCTTTCGAGCACGGCCATCAGGTCGGCCACGGACTCGCCGGAGCCGACGTGCGGCAGCGGTTCGCTCATGTGCTTGTCCAGCTGGTCGTCCAGCGAGGCGCGCTGCGCGAACAACGCGTCCAGCAGGTCGCGTTCGACGACGGAACCGACGACCTCCGCCGCCATGACGTCCGGGTGCCCGGCTCCCGGCTTGACCACCGGCATCTGCGAGACGCCGTACTCGCGGAGCACGTCGATGGCCTCGCCGACCTTCTCCTCCGGGTGCATGTGCACGAGCGAGGGGATCGGGCCCTCCTTGTACCGCAGGACGTCGCCGACGCGTACGGCCGTGGGCTCTCCGTCCTCCAGGAAGCCGTAGTCGTTCATCCACTCGTCGTTGAAGATCTTGCTGAGGTAGCCGCGGCCGCCGTCCGGCAGCAGCACGACGACCACGTCGTCCGGGCCGAGGCGGGAGGCGACCTCCAGCGCTCCGACGACCGCCATCCCGCAGGAACCGCCGACCAGCAGCCCCTCCTCCTTGGCCAGCCGGCGCGTCATCTGGAAGGAGTCCTTGTCGGAGACGGCCACGATCTCGTCGGCCACACCGCGGTCGTACGCCTCCGGCCAGAAGTCCTCGCCGACGCCCTCCACGAGGTACGGGCGCCCGGAACCACCGCTGTAGACCGAGCCCTCCGGATCCGCGCCGACGACCTGCACGCGGCCTTCGCTGATCTCCTTGAGATAGCGGCCCGTTCCGGAAATCGTGCCGCCGGTGCCGACGCCCGCCACGAAGTGGGTGATCCGGCCTTCCGTCTGCTCCCACAGCTCGGGACCGGTCGTCTCGTAGTGCGAGCGCGGGTTGTTGGGGTTGCTGTACTGGTCGGGCTTCCACGCCCCGGGGGTCTCGCGGACCAGCCTGTCGGAGACGTTGTAGTACGAGTCCGGGTGGTCGGGATCCACTGCCGTGGGGCACACGACGACCTCGGCGCCGTAGGCCCGAAGCACGTTGATCTTGTCCGTGGAGACCTTGTCCGGGCACACGAACAGGCAGCGATATCCCTTCTGCTGGGCGACTATGGCCAGCCCGACTCCGGTGTTTCCGGATGTGGGCTCGACGATGGTGCCGCCCGGCTGGAGTTCGCCGGAGGCCTCCGCCGCCTCGATCATCCGCAGCGCGATGCGATCCTTCACCGAACCGCCGGGATTGAAGTATTCGACCTTCGCCAGAACCGTGGCCCGGATACCCTCCGTGACGCTGTTCAGCTTGATCAGCGGGGTGTTGCCGACAAGGTCGATCATGGACTCGTGATACTGCACCTGGTCTCCGCGTGTCCGTGGGCAGCGTCGTTGCTTGCCCGTACCGTCACCATATTGCGCAACACGCGCACACCGGAGGCCCGTTGCGAAGGTTGCAGACGGGGCCTCACGGGGCAACACAGTGTTAAGGGCGTCGAGCCCGCACGTCACAGGACGCGCACTGGGCGCTCACACCGACTACCCATCCAGGGTGCCTCTTCATGCACCCGGGCACCACTCGCACCTGGATCCGGCAGTCACGCGGCGGCAAGCTGGTCGCAACTGGATCACTGAACACCGTGCACACGCAACGGATCAGGCACCGCGCACCACAGGACACGCACCACGCACCAGGCACCACGCACGGAACCATCAGCCGGGAGGCGGACCAGAAAAATGCCGATGTCGAAGGCGGCGAGCGCAAGAGTGGCACGGCGGATCGCGACCGCGGCCGCATACGGGGGCGGCGGACTCAGCCTGCTCGGCGGGGCCGCGGTCGGGCTGCTGTTCACCGAAGCACAGCTCGCCAAGCGCAAGATCGGTGGCTCCGACGACGAGCCACCGCCGGCCGACGGACTCTACGGCTCCGCATTCGCCGGGCAGCATCACGGGCGCCCGGTGAGGCTCGGATTCCTGGGCGACTCCACTGCCGCAGGGCAGGGCGTGACCCGTCCACGGCAGACGCCCGGAGCCCTTCTCGCCTCGGCGCTCGCCGCTGTGGCCGAACGCCCGGTGGAGCTGCGCAACGTCGCCCTGCCGGGCGCCCAGTCCGACGACCTGGAGCGTCAGGTCACGCTGCTGCTGAGCGAGCACGACCTCGACCTCGCCCCGGACGTCTGCGTCATCATGATCGGCGCCAACGACGTCACGCACCGGATGCCCCCGTCCCGTGCCGTGCGTCTGCTGTCCGACGGCGTCGCACGGCTGCGCACCGCCGGATGCGAGGTCGTGGTCGGCACCTGCCCCGACCTCGGTTCGATCGAGCCGGTCGGCCAGCCCCTGCGCTGGGTCGCCCGCCGGCTGAGCCGTCAGCTGGCGGCGGCGCAGACCATCGCCGTGGTCGAGGAGGGCGGACGTACGGTCTCCCTCGGCGACCTGCTGGGCCCGGAGTTCGCGGCTCACCCGCGCGAACTCTTCGGACCCGACAACTACCACCCCTCAGCCGAGGGTTACGCGACCGCCGCCATGGCCGTCCTGCCGACCCTGTGCGCCTCGCTGGGCCTGTGGC
>NZ_JACBXA010000003.1 GCF_013870515.1 Streptomyces albidus (ex Kaewkla and Franco 2022)
CGGAGAGGGCTCCGAGGCGGAGCAGCCGTCAGGTCCCGAGTACGTGGCGCTGCGGGGTCCGTCCGCGGCCGTCGCCAAGAACATGAACGCCTCGCTGGAGCTGCCCACGGCCACGTCCGTGCGTGCCGTTCCCGTGAAGCTGCTCTTCGACAACCGCATCGTCATCAACAACCACCTCAAGCGCGCCCGCGGCGGCAAGGTGTCCTTCACGCACCTGATCGGCTACGCCATGGTGCAGGCGCTGAAGGCGATGCCGTCGATGAACTACTCGTACACCGAGAAGGACGGCAAGCCGACGCTGGTCAAGCCCGACCACATCAACCTCGGCCTCGCCATCGACCTCGTGAAGCCGAACGGCGACCGCCAACTCGTCGTCGCCGCCATCAAGAAGGCGGAGACGCTCAGCTTCTTCGAGTTCTGGCAGGCGTACGAGGACATCGTCCGCCGCGCCCGCCACAACAAGCTGACGATGGAGGACTTCTCCGGCGTCACCTGCTCGCTCACCAACCCCGGCGGCATCGGCACCGTGCACTCCGTGCCGCGCCTGATGCCCGGCCAGGGCCTGATCCTGGGCGTGGGCGCGATGGAGTATCCGGCGGAGTTCCAGGGCACCTCGCAGGACACCCTCAACAGGCTCGGCGTCTCCAAGGTGATGACGCTGACCAGCACCTACGACCACCGCGTGATCCAGGGTGCGGCCTCCGGCGAGTTCCTGCGCATCGTCAGCCAACTGCTTCTCGGCGAGAACGACTTCTACGACGAGATCTTCAAGGCGCTGCGCATCCCGTACGAGCCGGTGCGCTGGAACCAGGACATCGACGCCTCGCACGACGACGACGTCACCAAGGCCGCCCGCGTCTTCGACCTGATCCACTCCTACCGGGTGCGCGGCCACATCATGGCCGACACCGACCCGCTGGAGTACAAGCAGCGCAAGCACCCCGACCTGGACATCACCGAGCACGGGCTCACCCTGTGGGACCTGGAGCGGGAGTTCGCGGTCGGCGGCTTCGCCAACAAGTCGATGATGAAGCTGCGCGACATCCTCGGCGTCCTGCGTGACTCGTACTGCCGCACCACCGGCATCGAGTACATGCACATCCAGGACCCGAAGGAGCGCAAGTGGATCCAGGACCGGGTCGAGCGTTCGCACTCCAAGCCTGAGCGTGACGAACAGCTGCGCATCCTGCGGCGGTTGAACGCCGCGGAGGCCTTCGAGACGTTCCTGCAGACCAAGTACGTCGGCCAGAAGCGCTTCTCGCTGGAGGGCGGCGAGTCCGTCATCCCGATGCTGGACGCCGTACTGGACGCGGCCGCCGAGTCGCGCCTCGACGAGTGCGTGATCGGCATGGCGCACCGCGGCCGTCTGAACGTGCTGGCCAACATCGTCGGCAAGAGCTATGCGCAGATCTTCCGGGAGTTCGAGGGCAACCTCGACCCGAAGTCGATGCACGGCTCCGGCGACGTGAAGTACCACCTGGGCGCCGAGGGCACCTTCACCGGTCTGGACGGCGAGCAGATCAAGGTCTCCCTCACCGCGAACCCCTCGCACCTCGAAGCGGTCGACCCGATCGTCGAGGGCGTCGCGCGTGCCAAGCAGGACATCATCGGCAAGGGCGGCACGGACTTCACCGTCCTGCCCGTCCAGCTGCACGGTGACGCGGCGTTCGCGGGCCAGGGCGTGGTGGCTGAGACGCTCAACATGTCGCAGCTGCGCGGCTACCGCACCGGCGGCACCGTGCACATCATCGTCAACAACCAGGTCGGCTTCACCGCCGCACCCGAGTCGGCTCGTTCGTCGATGTACTCCACCGACGTGGCGCGGATGATCGAGGCCCCGATCTTCCATGTGAACGGTGACGACCCGGAGGCCGTGGTCCGCGTCGCGCGGCTGGCCTTCGAGTACCGCCAGGCGTTCAACAAGGACGTGGTCATCGACCTCATCTGCTACCGCCGCCGCGGGCACAACGAGACCGACAACCCGCAGTTCACACAGCCGCTGATGTACAACCTGGTCGACAAGAAGCGCTCGGTGCGCAAGCTCTACACCGAGTCCCTCATCGGCCGCGGCGACATCACGCTGGAAGAGGCCGAGCAGGCCCTTCAGGACTTCCAGGGCCAGCTGGAGAAGGTCTTCACCGAGGTGCGGGACGCGGCGAACACGCCCGCCCCCGCCGAAGTCCCCCAGCCCGAGGCGGAGTTCCCGGTGCACGTCGGGACCGGCGTCAGCCAGGAGGTCGTCAAGCGGATCGCCGAGTCCCAGGTCAACATCCCCGATCACGTCACCGTCCACCCGCGACTGCTTCCGCAGTTGCAGCGGCGCGCGGCGATGATCGAGGACGGCACCATCGACTGGGGCATGGGCGAGACGCTGGCCATCGGTTCGCTGCTGATGGAGGGCACTCCCGTCCGGCTCGCCGGTCAGGACTCCCGCCGCGGCACGTTCGGCCAGCGCCACGCGGTGCTGCTCGACCAGAACACCGGCAACGACTACACGCCGCTGCTCTACCTCTCCGAGGACCAGGCCCGGTACAACGTCTACGACTCGCTCCTGAGCGAGTACGCGGCGATGGGCTTCGAGTACGGCTACTCGCTGGCCCGCCCCGAGGCGCTGGTCATGTGGGAGGCCCAGTTCGGTGACTTCGTCAACGGCGCGCAGACCGTCGTGGACGAGTTCATCACCTCGGCCGAGCAGAAGTGGAATCAGACGTCCGGTGTGACGCTGCTGCTGCCGCACGGCTACGAGGGCCAGGGCCCGGACCACTCCTCGGCCCGCATCGAGCGGTTCCTCCAGTTGTGCGCGCAGAACAGCATGACGGTCGCGATGCCGTCCCTGCCGTCGAACTACTTCCACCTGCTGCGCTGGCAGGTCCACAACCCGCACCACAAGCCGCTGGTCGTCTTCACCCCGAAGTCGATGCTCCGGCTGAAGGCGGCGGCGTCGAAGGCCTCCGAGTTCACCGAGGGTGGATTCCGTCCGGTCATCGGCGACGACTCCGTGGACCCGGGCGACGTCCGCAAGGTCGTCTTCTGCTCCGGCAAGGTCTACTACGACCTGGACGCCGAACGGCAGAAGCGTGGTCTCACCGACACCGCGATCATCCGGCTGGAGCGGCTCTACCCGCTGCCCGGCAAGGAGATCCAGGCGGAGATGGCCAAGTACAGCGGTGCGTCGAAGTTCCTGTGGGCCCAGGAGGAGCCGGCCAACCAGGGTGCGTGGCCGTTCATCGCACTCAACCTGGTCGACCACCTGGACCTGATCATCGGTTCCGACCCGGTCCCGAACGCGGACCGCCTGCGCCGGGTCTCCCGGCCCTCGTCCTCCTCGCCTGCCGTCGGCTCCGGCAAGCGGCACCAGGAGGAGCAGCAGAACCTGATCCAGGAGGTCTTCGACCTCTGAGCGGTCTGAACGACGAAGAGGGCCCCGCCGGTTCGCTCCGGCGGGGCCCTCCTCGTGTGCGGGGCGGGTGCGCGTGGTCAGCCCCGGTACGGGCGGACGCACGCGAACGGGCCTCTCCGTGCGGAACCCCGCCTGACCGACGGCGCCGGAACGCGCCCGCATATCGTGGGAGTGCAACGTCAACAGTCCCCGGGAGCGCTCCTTGTACTTCACCGACCGCGGCATCGAAGAGCTGGCCGACCGACGCGGCGAGGAATCGGTCACCATCGAGTGGCTGGCCGAACAGCTCCGCGCGTTCGTGGACATCAACCCGGACTTCGAGATCCCGGTGGAGCGCCTCGCGACCTGGCTCGCGCGGCTCGACGAAGACGAAGACGAGGACTGAGGCAGGGCCGAGGGAGAGCTGAGGGGCGGGCGACGGCTGAGTGCGGACGTCCGGCATCCCGTCGCTCACTGCCCGGGCCTGCTCCCCTCGTGCTTCCGTGCGCGCAGCGCGAGTGCGAGAAGGGCGGCGTCCTCGGGACGGCGGACGTCGCGGCCCGTGAGCTGGAAGAAGCGCGTGAAGCGCTGCTGCACGGTGTTCCGGTGGCAGTAGAGAGCATCCGCGGTCTCCGCGATCGATCCGCTGCCCGCCAGATGCACCCGGACCGTGTGCAGCAGCCGACTGGTCTCGGCAGCGGGAGCACCGCTGTCGGTCAGCCCTCCGAGCACGTCCTGCGCCAGGTGCCCCGCGAAGGAGTCCGCGCGGTGCACGAGTACGTCGAGCCAGGCGTCCGCCAGGCGCAGCGGCCCCGTCGCCGCTTCCGGAAGCGCCCGTACGGTGGCGGTGGCGAGTTCGACCGCGCGGGGCACTTCGGCGAGACCCTCGGCGGCGGGTGACAGCCCGCACGGCACACCCTCCAGCCGGTCGAGCACCGCCCCCTCCGTGACGCGTCCCTCCAACTGCACGACCAGCAGCGAGGCGGACGAGACGGTGTGCCGCTGCAACGTTGTACCGACGGCACGCAGCGCGGTGGCCGCGCCGTGCAGTCCGCCTCCGGCGCCCGGCAGGGCGGCCACGCAGAGGAAGTCCGCGGTGGGCCGGAATCCGAGCGCCACTCCCACGTCGCGTACGACTGTCGGGTTGTGGCCTCCGGTCTCCAGCAGCCTGTCGAACCACAGCCGGCGTTCGTCCTCGCGCTGCCTGCCCATCTCCAGCACGGTGCGCTGGTACGCGGTCATGATCCCGGTGACGTGCGCTTCGACGGCCTCCCACACCTGGTAGGCCGAGGCGACGAGCAGCACCTTGTCCTCGTCGTCGGCCCGTTCGACGAGTGCGGCCCACACGACCCGGAAGTCCAGGCGGGCCGCCGCCAGCAGCGAGTCGAGTGGTACGCCCTGGCGCGCTCGCCGTTCGCCGATGCGTCCGGAGATCCCGGCGAGGCCCGCGGGCACGGGCAGCTCCGCGACGGTTCGGAGCAGCAGCTCGAAGGCCTGGAGGGCCGTCTCGCGGAAGTCGTCGTCGGGCACGGCGTCCGCGTACTGCGCGCGCAGCGGCCGTACGGTCTCCAGCCAGTCGACGAGCAGGCTGTCGATCTCCTGGAGGCACTCCACAGCGAGCTCGGCAGCGCGCGGTGACGGCGGGGGTGAGGCAGGCGGAGTGTGCATCTGCACAATGGTGGCCCTCCAGTCCGCGATACTTCAACGTTGGCCTCCTCCTCGACTGACGCCATGCTGGGTCGATTGCCCGCACCCGCCGTCCGGTCAGTCGATCCCGGAGGTCCCGACAGTGCATCTGACCCCTCGCGAGAACGAGCGGCTCCAGTTGTTCACCGCTGCCGAACTCGCCCGCCGCCGCCGCGGGCGCGGCCGCCGTCTCAACGCCCCCGAGGCCATCGCCCTCATCTGCGACGAGGTGCTGGAGGCCGCCTGGGACGGGCTGAGCATGGACGAGGTGATCGCCGTGGGGCGTTCGGTCCTCACCGAGGACGACGTCCTGGAGGGCGTGCCCGCGATGGTGCCGACCGTCCAGGTCGAGGCGCTCTTCCCCAGCGGCACCGCGCTCGTCGCCGTCGACGTTCCCATCGCGGCTTCCGGTACGGGAGACGCGCCGGGCGCCGTCCGTACGGCACCCGAGCCCGTGCGCATCAATGCGGGCCGGCGCAGGGCGCGGCTGACCGTGCGCAACACCGGCGACCAAGCCGTCTACGTGTCCTCGCACTACCCGCTCACGGAAGCCAACTCGGCGCTGCACTTCGACCGCGGAACCGCCGAGGGCATGCGCCTCGACATCCCTGCCGGCACGGCCCTCGTCTTCGAACCGGACGGTGAGCGCGAGGTGGAAGTGGTGGAAGCACGTCACGAGGGCGCCGGACTCAGGCGCGAGGAAGCGCACGTCGCACAGCCCGAGGAGAGGGAGGCCCGCCCGTGAACGCGCCCGGCCACCGTGAAGTCGACCGCCGCACCTACAACGCCCTGTACGGGCCCACCACTGGTGACCGGATCCGGCTGGCAGACACCGATCTGTGGGTCGAGGTGGAGAGCGACGACGGAACCCCCGGCGACGAACTCCTCGGCGGCTGCGGCAAGACCGTACGTGACGGGCTGCTGGCCTCACCCCGCTCGGACCGTGCCTCCGCGCTGGATCTCGTCATCACCAACGTGGTGCTGCTGGACGCGCAGGCCGGTGTGCGGAAGACGGACATCGGCGTCAAGGACGGCCGCGTCGTCGCGGTCGGAGGGGTCGGCAACCCGGACCTCACTCCCGTCGACTTCGCCGTCGACTCGCACACCTCCATGGTGCCGGGCGAAGGACTGCTGGCCACGCCGGGCATCGTCGACAGCCATGTGCACCTCTCCTCACCGGAGATCGCGCCCGCTGCGCTCGCTTCGGGAGTGACCACGGTCGTCGGTATGGGGCTCGGCGGCATGTGGGAGATCGGCTGCAACCCGGCGCACAACCTGCACACGTTGATGAGCGCCTGGCGTGGCACGCCGCTCAACGTGGCGTTCCTGGCCCGCGGTTCGTCCAGTTCGCGCAGGCTGCTGGACGAGATCGTGCTGGCCGGCGCCGGAGGCTTCAAGATCCATGAGGACTTCGGAGCGACTCCGCGCATCGTCGACAACTGCCTGGACGCGGCTGAGCACGCGGACCTCCCGGTCGCGCTGCACACCGACTCGATGAACGAGTCGGGCTATCTGCGGGACACCGTCGGCGCCACGCGCGGACGCACCGTGCACGCGTACCACGTCGAGGGCGGCGGCGGTCATCCCGACCTGCTGGAGATCCTCTCCGAGGCCAACATCCTTCCCTCGTCGACGACTCCCACGATCCCCTACACGGTCAACACCGTCGACGAGCTCTTCCCGATGACGATGACCGTCCACCGGCAGAACCACCACATCGAGAGCGACGTGGAGGTCTCCAAGGGGCGCATCCGATCCCATGCCATCGCCGCCGAGAACTCGCTGCACGACCTCGGCGCGATCAGCATCGTCAACTCCGACTCGATGGGCATGGGCAGGATCGCCGAGACCGTCCGCCGCACCTGGCAGCTCGCCCACCTCCAGGCACTGCGCTGCGGCGAGGGCGGTGTCGAACACCCCGCCAACGCACGCGTGTTGCGCTACCTGGCCAAGCTCACGCTCAACCCGGCCGTCGCGCACGGCATTTCGCACGAGGTCGGCAGCGTCCGGCCGGGGCAGCTCGCCGACATCGTCCTGTGGCACCCGGCATGGTTCGGCACGAAGCCCGAACTGGTCGTCAAGAGCGGCTTCGTGGCCTGGGGCAACACCGGTTCCGGATCCGGATCGACCCGGCTGACCCAGCCCCGTCGCTACCGCCCGTACTACGGAGCACTCGGCGACGCCGCCTCACGGCTGGCCCGCGTCTTCGTCGGCAACGAGACGCTGGAGGACAAGACCGCTCGCAACTCCCTTCCGTCCGGGCTGCGTTACGCGTCCGTACGGGACAGCCGGGGTCTCAGCCGCGCCGACATGCTGCACAACACCGCGACCCCGACCGTCCATGTGCCGCGCGAGGCGGGCCCCGTCCTCGTCGACGGAACGCCCACCGCCACCGAAGCCGCCACACACGTACCGCTGGCTCAACTCCACCACCTGGCCTGAGCACACCGACCGAGGGAAAGGACGAGGGTCCGAAGCCATGCGACTCGATCTGATCGTGCGGGACGCGAACGTCCTCACCATGGACGACGACCGGCCGACGGCGCGCAGCCTCGGCGTCCTGCACGGACGCGTCGTCGGCCTGGACGAGGACATCGACGGCCTCCACGCCGACCGCGTCCTGCACGCCGACGGCGCCACGGTCGTACCCGGCTTCAACGACGCGCACTGCCACACCGCTTGGTACGGCCTCTCCCTCTCCCAGCTCGACCTCTCCGGGGCCCGCTCCCTGGAGGAGGTCTACGACGCCGTCGCCCGCCACTCCCGGACCCTCCCGGACGGAGCGTGGGTGGTCGGTGCGGGGCTGGACCATCACAAGGCCGGCGGCGTTCCGCCGCACCGTGACGCGCTGGACCGGGCGGCCGGCGGACGCCCGGTGTGGCTCAAACACACCTCGGGCCACGCCTGTTACGTCAACACCCCCGTGCTGGAGAGCGCCGGAGCGCTCGCCGACGGCTTCGAGCCGCCCGCGGGCGGAGTCCTGGTGCGGGACGCGGACGGGCGTCCCAACGGCCTGCTGGAGGAGACCGCACAGCAACTCGTGCAGCGGCAGGTGCTGCCGTACTCGGTGGAGACGATCGCGGACGCGGTGCAGGCCGCGACCCGCCGCTATCTCGCCGAGGGCATCACCAGCTTCACCGAGGCGGGCATCGGCGGCGGCTGGATAGGCCAGACGCCGGTCGAGTTCGCGGCGTACCAACTCGCCCTGGACACGGGACGGTTGAACGCCCGCGCCCAGTTGATGATCGCCTCCGACGCGCTGCATCCCCTGAGCGCGCACTCCAGCGACGGCATCACCACGGGCCTCGACCTCGGAATCCGCACGGGCCTCGGGGACGACCGGCTGTCCGTCGGCCCGGTCAAGATCTTCCTCGACGGCTCGCTCCTGGGCCGTACGGCAGCCGTCACCGAACCCTTCTGCGGCTGCCACGACAGCAACTCACCGGGCACGGGCTACTTCCAGGAGGAACCCGACGCGATGGCCGGCCTCGTCGTGGCCGCACACCGCGCGGGATGGAGCATCGCCGCGCACGCCATCGGCGACCGGGCGGTCGACCTCGCCCTCGACACGTACGAACGCGCACAGCGCGAACACCCCCGCACGGACGTGGTGCACCGCATCGAGCACGCCGGGATGGTCCGCCCGGATCAGCTGGAACGCTTCGCCGCACTCGGCGTCGTACCCGTGCCGCAGCACAACTTCCTCGCGGCCTTCGGTGACGCGATGGCCGCGAACCTCGGCCCGGACCGCACGAGTTGGACCTATCGCATGCGGTCCTTCCTCGACCTCGGCCTCACGGTGCCCGGCTCCTCCGACCGCCCGGTCGCTCCGGGCGCCCCTCTTCCGGCGATCGAGGCGATGGTGCGCCGGCTGACGGATTCCGGTGCACCCTTCTCGCCGGGTGAACGCGTCCCCGTCCAGGCCGCGTTGAAAGCCTGGACAGTCGGGTCGGCGCAGGCCACGGGTGCCGGCGCGGACAAGGGCCGCCTGAGACGCGGCATGCTCGCCGACTTCGCCGTGCTCGACGCCGACCCCTTGAGCGTCGACCAGGACCGCATCGGCTCCATCGGCGTCCTGGCGACGGCGGTCGGCGGCGACGCCGATACCGCTCACGACCCGCACGGCCTGATCGGCCTCCGATGACCCCGCTCGACGCAGTGGCAGGCACTCCCCACCGCCTGCGGTGCGGTCCCCTCCGTACCGCAGGCGTTCCCTGCCGCGCGGCCCCACCGATCGCAGCACCAGCGACAGCCGCTCCCCCGCCCTCCGCGCGCCTCGCACCAGCGGACGCCGTCCCCGAGGAGACACCCTGATGAGCCAGGAATCACCACCGCCCACAGCCGGCGGAGAGTCACCGGCACACGAATCGCCGACGCCCCTCCCCCAGACCACGGTTCGCACCGCGGACATCAAGCGGCTGCTCTCCGCCGCCTTCGTCGGCACCGCCCTGGAGTGGTACGACTACTTCCTCTACGGCACGGCCGCCGCCCTGGTCTTCAACAAGCTCTTCTTCCCCGACCTGGACCCGGCCGTCGGCACCATCGCCTCCTTCATCACCTTCGCGGTGGGCTTCGTGGCCCGTCCCATCGGTGCCGCGATCTTCGGGCACATCGGTGACAGGCACGGGCGCCGGACGGCGCTGATCATGACCGTCGTGCTGATGGGCGTCACCACCGGCTGCATCGGCCTGCTGCCCGGCTACGACAGCATCGGCGTCTGGGCGCCCGCGCTGCTTGCCACGCTGCGGTTCCTGCAGGGCATCTCGGTGGGCGGAGAGTGGAGCGGCGCCATGCTGCTGACGCTGGAGCACACCCCCCGGGAGAAGCACGGCAGTTACTCCGCCGTGCCCCAACTCGGCTCTCCCGTTGGCACGTTGCTCTCCAGCGGAGCGTTCGCCCTGGTCGGGATGCTGGACGACGACGCGTTCTACTCCTGGGGCTGGCGGATACCGTTCCTCTTCGCCTTCGTGCTTCTCGTCGTCGCCCTCTACATGCGTCTGCGCATCGAGGAGTCGCCCGTCTTCAAGGCGATGATGGCCGAGAGCGAGAAGAACGGCCCGCCGCCCGCACCGCTCCTCGAGGCCTTCCGCCGCACCTGGGGCCGCATCCTCATCGGCATCGCCGCCGCCTTCCTCGGCATCGGCGGATTCTTCCTGCTGACCACCTTCATCATCTCCTACGGCACCGAACAACTCGGCGTGGACAAGTCGGTGATGCTCAACTCCACGCTCGTCGGATCCGTCGTCGAGATCGCCGTGCTCGTCGTCGCGGGACGCATCGCCAACAAGGCCGGGCCGTGGAAGGTCTGCGCGGTGGGCGGTGTCGTGTCGGTACTGGCCGCCTTCCCCGCCTTCTGGCTGGTGGACACGGGGCAGACAGGGCTGGTGATCCTCGGCGTCTCGCTCGGGATCGGCGCCATCTCCATTCCGTACGCGCCGATCGGCGCCGTCGTCTCCGGGATGTTCCCCGAGAACTTCCGCTACAGCGCCGTCGCCATGTCGTACAACCTGGCAGGCGTGCTGGCCGGCTTCGTGCCGCTCGTCGCCGCGTCGCTGCTCGGGCTCTCCGGCGGTGCCTCGTGGAGCGCGGCACTGCTGCTCGTCTTCATCGCGGCCTGCACGGCGGTCGGTTCCTACCTCGCGGGTCCGCAACTGCAACGCCGGCTGGGACATGACCCGAGCAAGCAGCACGAGACCTCGAAGGCCATCGCATGACGCCGCAGACCCCTGCCCGCACCGGCGGACGGATACTCGTCGACCAACTCGCCGCCCACGGCGTGGAGACCGTCTTCGGCGTACCGGGTGAGAGCTACCTCGACGCGCTGGACGCCCTCTACGACGCCCCCGTGCGGATGGTCGTGTGCCGCCACGAAGGCGGCGCCGGGTACATGGCGGAGGCGTCCGGCAAGCTCACGGGCCGACCCGGCGTCTGCTTCACCACCCGCGGTCCCGGCGCGACCAATGCGCTGGTGGCCCTGCACACCGCTCAGCAGGACGCCACACCGCTCGTCCTGTTCGTCGGCCTGGTGCCGCGAGGTCACCAGGATCGTGCGGCCTTCCAGGAGTTCGATCTGCGGGGCACCTTCGGGACGACGGCGAAGCTGGTCGAGACGATCGAAGACGCCGCCCGGATCCCGGAATTCGTGGCCCGCGCCTTCGCCGTCGCCGCGAGCGGGCGCCCCGGACCCGTGGTTCTGGGGCTGCCCGAGGACATGCTCACGGACACGGTCTCCGTCGCGGACGCGTCCCCCCTGCCGGTGCCCGAGGGCGCGGTCTCCGCTGCCCAACTCACGGAGCTGGAAGAGCTGTTGGGCGAGGCAAAACGTCCGCTGGTGCTCCTCGGCGGAAGCCGCTGGACGGAGACGGCGCGAGCGGACGTACGGTCCTGGGCCGAAGCCTGGTCCCTGCCCGTGGCCGTCGACTTCCGCTGCCAGGACCTGATCGCCGAGGAGTGCGAGGTGTTCGCCGGCAACCTGGGCTACGGGCGCTCCGAGAAGCTGGCCCAACGCCTGGGCACGGCCGACCTGTTGATCTGCGTCGGCGCGGCACCGGGGGACGTGGCGACGGACGGATACACGCTGCTCGACTCAACGGGAGAGGAGACCCGACGCCTCGTCCACGTGCTGCCGGAGTCACAGGCACCGGGATCGCAACAGTCGGCCGACCTCGCCCTGCTGGCCTCACCCGAGGCCTTCGGCGCGGCGGTCGCGCAGCTGAAGCCGGACGGGCCGGTGCCCTGGACGGAGGTCGCACAGGCCGACCGCGCCGCTCATCTGGACTTCCGCCGCACGCTGAACGACGACGAATCACTCGACCTGGGTTCTGTGTTCGCGGAACTGGACGCCCGTCTGGAGCCTGACGCCGTCATCACCTTCGGCGCGGGGAACTACGCCCTGTGGGCACAGCGCTTCATCGGCTACCGCGACGGCATGCGCCAACTGGCGCCCCGCAGCGGCTCGATGGGCTACAGCGTGCCGGCGGGCGTCGCGGCGAGCGTCATCTCGCCCGGACGCCAGGTGGTCACCTTGGCGGGCGACGGCTGCTTCCTGATGAACGGGCAGGAGCTGGCCACGGCGACCGCCGAAGGCGGGGCTCCGCTGATCCTCGTCGTCGACAACGGCACGTACGGCACGATCCGCAAGCACCAGGAGATGCACTACCCGGGCCGCGTCAGCGGGACCGACCTGGCCAACCCGGACTTCGCCGCGTACGCACGCGCCTTTGGCGCGCACGGCGAAACGGTCACGGAGACCGGGGAGTTCGGCCCGGCACTGGAACGCAGCCTGGCCAACTGCCGATCGGGCCGCCCGGCCCTGATCGCGCTCCGCCCGGCGGAGGGGCGGCTGGCGCCGGGAGTGACGGTGGAGGGGTTGCGGGGGCGGGCACATCGCTCGTCGAGTTGAGCGGTTCCGATACCCGCGCCCCTTGCTGCCCGCCGGCTTCTCGCCGGATGACACGAGCACGGTTCCGCGCGCCTGCCTGATGAAGGGAGGCGCGCGGGACAAGCCTGGTCAACCGTCCATGTACGCCGAGACTTTGGAGAGCAGTGCGGCTTCGGCGGACAGCCGCATCCGAATCTCCGGGCTGCTTCTAGGTACGGGGGATCGGAAGCCGCGGATCGTCGATGTCGACGGTGATCGTCACCTCGGACGTGGAACGGAACATGGCGTATCGCCCGGACACCTGGATGTCGTCCTCGAACGGATTGGAATCCTGGAAGAGAAAGGCCCACACGAGCGACTCGTCTTCCCGGACGCGGGCGATGAAGCCGTCCGACCCCCACGCCGTCTCGCCGGCCCAGAGGAAGTCCCCCTCCGTCACACGGATCTCCGTCAGAGGGTCGATAGCGGTCACCCAGTTCTGTGCCTCTGAAAGCATCTCCCTCACGTCGAAGGCAGCGAGGACACGCAGGCCTCCGGGAGCTTCCGGATCCAAGGACACATCGTAGGAGCCCTCGTCGCCGGAGAAATGCAGAGCGTTCCGGATCGGAAGCTTGCCCTCAGCCCGCACGTCGTCGATGGCACTCATCGGCCGGGATATCCTCTCTGCTGCTCCGGTGGGAGGGGAATCGGGCGTTCCTTCAACCCGCCTTCAGGAACAGGCTCACCGTTCGGGCCGACCGACTCACATGCCTCTTCCCGCACGTTCGGGACCGGAGACGTCAGCGCGCGCGAAAGCTCCACCAGGCTTGAATCGCCTACAGGCAGGCCCCTGTCTTCCATGTGCGCTCGACCGGCCAACCTCGTTCGCCTTCGCCTGTGGCCTGTCAGCCGGTTCCGTCTCCCGCACCTAGAGTCGTGTAACCAACTCCTCGTCAGTCACGCGCCCGCACGTCCAAGACCAAATCAGTCGACGTTGCGCCCTGTCAGGAGAAAAGACTCTCTTACAGGCAAGGAAGAGGAGATCAGGCCTGCGCGCGACCCACCACTCCTCGTGTCGCACCTGGATGCAGATGCTTGACATCGCAGAACCGCTCTCGAGCAACCGAAGCATCGCGGCAACATCATTGTCGTACTGAGATCGTACGGGGATCTCAACGCCGTAAGCCCTCTTGAAATCCTCACAAAAGTGGTGAGCGCCATACTGTGGAGCATTGCGCAACCACCACTCCCCTTCTGGGAAGTCTGTGAAAACTTCTCTGCTGAGTACGGTCATCAACTCTGAGTCAATTCTCTTGATGTCCTGCAGGAGCGCGCCTGCACACTTGGGATGAGCGGGCGTCAGCTCTGTCAAAACCCGCTGCAGAGTGCTCCTCAGAGTTAGGTCATTTGCATATTCCTCCACTTCCCACGGATAGCCCGCCAAGCAGTCGTCCGTAAAATAGCGCCAGCGTTGCATTGCTTCTTCGGGGGCAATCCCAGAACGCCAACCTGCCTTTGACGCCGCAGCATCGAAGGCCCCCTCGAATGAAGCACGTGAGTCACCTGACACTTTCGTTCTCCATGTACTCACGTGGGTTGTCGGGACGGAAGAAATTCACGATCTTCCCATCGCGCTGGATGGCCAATCGGCCTTCAGGATCAAGACGCAGAACAGCACCGTCGCTCGCGCGGACCACCTCCCGCACATTTTCACCAGGGGGGCCGTTCATGAGATCCTCCGCATCTTTCATGTACCTGTCGAACCCGTCGACCCCATCAACCGTCTGAGCATACTCGGGCATATCCGGGGCCTCGCCAGGCCGCTTGCCGATTCCCTCAACATGCTTGTCGTACTTCTCGTCGACAGCAGACATGTCCCATTTACAAGGAGTCAACCCGTACGGATCAGTCCATGTTTTCGGGTTGTGAACGTATGCGGAGGGGTTGGGCGTAGGCGCGAGGCCCAATGGATCCTGGGTGGCGTATCGAGCCGTAGTGGGATCGTAGTGACGGTGGAGGTTGTAGTGAAGCTCAGTCTCCGGATCGTAGTACTGACCAGGAAATCGAAGCGGCGTATAAGCCGTAGCATTGATGTTCCAAGTAGTCGTCCCCCACAACGTCGCTCGGCCGTGCCAAGCGATTTCTCCACATTCATCGACGAGTTCGGTCGGCGTGCCGATCAGATCAGTGACGATCGCGAAAAATCGAGAATCGATCTCACCCTGAGTTTCAGTATCGGTGATGCGTTCAGTCTGCGTCAGGGGGCGCAAACCATCGTGATTCCAAGTGAGGGTCACTGGATCCGGCAGGTCTGAGCTGGTCGTGGTCTGCTCGATGAGCGTGGGCCCGTCCCAGGTGAAGTCGACCTGCTCGACGACAGTTGCGCGATCACCGTCGAGGCGCTGTTTGGCGATGCGGCGACCCAGGGGGTCGTACAAATAGCGCCATACGCAGCCGTCCGGTGTGGTTACCGAAGTGAGGTGATCCTCGGAGTCCCATGTATAACGCCACGTATCCGGTTTCCTGGACAGCCGATTCTTCTGACGGAGGATGACACGGCCAGCGGCATCGTGTTCGTAGCGGACAGCCCCCGCAGAGAGCAGCTGAGTTCCTCCGTACGTGCGCTCACCCCGAGTGTCCGCCCTGGCCTTCTCTGCTGGCCAGTGTGCGCGAGTTTGATTGCCTGACTCGTCGTATGCGTACGACTCGTCCCAATCGTTCGCCAGCACAGTTGTGACACGCCCAACTGGATCCAGGTCGTACTCCTGAGATCCATTCAAGTGGTCGTCAACGGCGAGCAGATGACCGTCAGGCCTGTACGTGTAGGTCCGCTGCTGCACGCGGGTCGCCGAAGGGCTTCTGACGGTTTGCGCAGTCAAGCGGCCGGCGGGGTCCCAGGTGTACTCGAGGTCGACAGCGCCGTCGACGCGCCGGTGGATCTCGCGACCCACCGCGTCACGAGTGAATTCGAGGGTATGGCCCGAGGCCATAAGCGTGGCCCGGTTGCCGGCGTCGTCATAGGTGAAACTTGAAGCAGCGCCAGAAGGAGTCACCCGGCGCGTGCGGTTGCCTACGGCGTCGTACGTGTACGTCAGAACTCGCCCGTTCAGCAGTTCCGTTTTCACGCGCCCAAGCTTGTCCCTTTGGACCAGCAGCTCGGCGTCCGGCCCAATAGCGTGAATTAGATTGCCTGCAGCGTCGTAGTCATAGGTTGTCCGCTGGCCGTCTGCACTTTTGGAGACGATCTGCCCGAGCGAATCTCGCTCAAAGGTAACGGTCATTCCGGCAGGATTGGTGCGAGAGATCAGCCGACCTACAGCGTCGTGCCCATACCTGAGCCTGCGGCCGTCGAAGTCGGTCTCTGACACGATGCGCCCCGCGGAGTCATACTCATAACTCCAAGTCATCTGCTGCGGGTTGGTGACCTTGGTGAGGCGAAGTGCCTGGTCATAGCTGAACTCGTGATGAACACCGTTCGGACCCGTGCGCGCGACCAGACGGTCGAAGTCTCCAAACTGGTAGGCGGTGATGCCGCCATTCGCATCGACAAAAGAGGTGCAGTTTCCTTCTCCGTCGAAAGTCCAGGATTCCGCCGCTCCGTCCGGGCCTGTACGGCGCGACAGCTTGCCTTCGATCGTCCACTGCAGTCGGGTCTCCGCTCCCAGCGAGTCGGTGATCACTATTGGACGGCCGAATGCATCGCGTTCGTACGTAGTGACCGCCCCAAGGGGATCTTGGATCTCGACGGGCAGGCCTGCGGAATTACAACGGACGCGAGTGGTCGCTCCCAGAGCATTCACGTAGGACGTCAGAAAGCCGTGTGAATCATAGGTGTATCGAGTGACGTGACCCGCCGGGTCGGTCACTCTGGTACGGTTGCCCCGCTCGTCATATTCCTGCCTCCAAATACCCCCGTCGGTGTTGATAATTTCGACGGGCAAGCCGAATTCGTTGTTCACGGCACTGATCCGCATGCCGTCGGGGCGAATTACGGAGGTCAGTTGATCGCTTGCTTCGCCGTACTGGTAGTGGGTAGTACTTCCTGCAGCGTCAGTGCGGGATAGCAGACGATGGCAGCGATCACGCTCCATGAACACCGTATTGCCCAACGCATCAATTTCAGCTACCACTTGCAGTCGTTCATTGATCACGTTTCGCCGAGTACCTCGCTCGGGATCCGTTACTGTCGTTACCCGATGACCAGTTCGCTCGTCGAGTCCGTTGTAGTCGAACGTGAACTGCATGCAGCCGTTTTCGCCGGACTGCGCAATGCACCGGTCCTCTTCGTCATATTCGTAGCTGAACCGGCGATCATTGGTGTCCGTCCACGATTTGATGCGCCCTCGCCCGTCGTAGTCGAACTGCAACGGCACACCAGATGAGTTCGTTACCGAAGTGAGGTTTCCGTCCGCGTAGCCGAAGCGGACCAGCGTCTGATCGCCTCCGTCGGGAGCGGCTTCGGCCAGGCACAGAGCGGTGACGCGGCCGTTGTCTGCAGTGACCTTCAGGTGATAGCCACCCTCGTGGACAATGCTGGTCGGCGTACCGCAGCTGTCGTACTCAAACGAAATGCGGTTTCCGTTGCGATCAACCACTGCATCGAGCAGAGCGGTCCCGGATCCACCTGGATTCGCGCCCTGCGGTCCAACGATTTGCCAAGCCCTGCCTGTGCCTTCATCCGTCAGGACGTAGTCTCCCTCGACGGTCCGGTCAAGGGGCCAGCGCGCACCCGTTTCCGGCAGTGTCGGTACATCCGGTGCGGGGTGGGGGTAGGCGAGCAACAAGTTGTCCTCGCCGTGGAACACCACACCCTCTGCATCGATCTCGAGACGCTGATCGATTGTGCTGGACCAACTGGGGCCGAACCAGCGGCCGGCGCGGTAGGAGGATTCGAACCCGCGCTTGAAGACCAGTGGCAGCGCTCCCGGCAGCGACACATCCGTCTGAGGAAGGAGCACCCGCCCTGTCGCCACGTCCACCGGATCGCCGTCGCATGGCCTTCGCCCCGGGCCTCTACCAGCGTTATCCGGGTTGTTGTCGACGTCCCCTCGCCCCGGCGTCTTGGGCGGCTTCTCGTCCGGGAGATGCTTCGCGACGGTGGCGATCTTCTTGATGCTGCCCAGCCCCCGCGTCCCGAGCAGCTCCGGGATGAGGCGCCCGGTGCCCTCGGCCGGGTCCTTCATGAAGCCGTCGTACATCGTCTTGGCCGCGCCCAGCGGGTCGTTGGCCATCCGCACCAGACCCGCTGTGGTGCTGTTCAGGCTCGTCATGAACTCGGCGGGGTGGGTGATGTTGTACGGGTCGGTCGGGTTCACGCTCCGCGCGAAGCTGACGATGCCCGCCGTGCCCTTGACGATGCCGCCGTAGAAGTGGGACGCGCTCAGGTTCAGCCCCTCCAGGCCGTCCAGAGCCTGCTCACCGTACGAAGGCTTCTCCGGCGCAGCGTCCCGCGCACCGGCGACCGCCGAACGAGCGGGCCCCGCCGCGTCGTTGCGCTGACGACGCGCCTCCGCCAGCTTCTCCTGCGCCGCCTTGATGTCCGCCGCTCCAGGATCCGCACCGGGCTTGTCCGGAAGGGACTTCGGGTCACGCTCGTCCGCCGGCTTGGCGTTGTAGGAGTCGACGGCCTTGTTGTACGAGTCGACCTTCCCCTCGTGCGCCTCGGATGCCTTCTTGCCCTTGTTGTAGAGGGTGATGGCTTCCTGGGCCTGCTTCTGCGCCCAGTCCACCGTCCCGGCGAAGTCCTTCAGCGCCTTGGCCGCCTTCTCGCACGCGTCCGCCGCCTTGAACCACTTCTTCGGCTCGATCGCGACCTTCTCGCGGAACGCGTCGGCCGCCTCGCCCTTCAAGTGCGAGGAGTCCAGGCCCTTCAGGCCGTTGCCGACGTTCGTGAACGCCGTCTTGAAATCGGTGAGATGGCTCGCCGTGGAACGCAGCTTCTCCGGACTGCCGTGGACGAGCTTCGTCTCGTCCTCGGTCTCCCCCAACTGCATCTCGTCGACAGCGGCACCGAGAGCGTTGGCGGCGGAGTCGCCCTTCTCGCGCACCCAGTCCGCACCGGAGTGCCAGCCGACGTCGTCCAGCCGGTCCGCACCCCAGTCCGAGGCGGCGTCGATCCCCTCGCCGACGTCCTCGACCCTGTCCTCGGCCCAGTCCTCGACCGAATCCGGAACCAGATCACCGAGTCCCATCAGCCCTCATCCCCCGATCCCGACTGCTGCTGTTGTGCACGTTCTTCCGCCGACGGACCGAACGCGTCGTCGCGCGCCTGCTCCCGTGCCTCTTCCGGGATGCCGTACGCGTCCATCACCACGTCGTTCTGCAGACCGCCGATACCGTCCTCGGTCAAGGAACGGCCGGTGTCCTTCCACGTCTGCCCGATCTCCTGCTGGGCCTGCTGAAAGGACTCCGGGCTGTAGTCCGGATCCAGAAAGCCCGGAGTGAAGGTCTCGCCCCAGCTCTGCTTGGCGACCTCCTCCTCCGTGGCGTGAGGATTGCCGATCAAGGAGTTCACCCCGACCTTGAAGGCCCCCTCCCAGTACTTGTCCTCCTCGTGGACCATCCCCGCCGCCAGACCAAGCTTCGCCGCAAGAGCGTTGGCGTCCTGGACCAGCGCCCGAACCCCCCACTCCCAGCGCTCGCAGAAGCTCTCGAAGTCGTCGGCCAGACCGGCGTCACCGGCCTCCATCTTCGACATCGACATCTCACCGAACCCGCTGCCCTGCAACGAACCCGTCGCCCCGCCCCCGGCCGACTTCAGCTCACCGATCGCAGAGTTCAGCCCCTTGGTGATCAGGGCGAGTGATTCCTTGTCGAACTTCAGTTCCTCGCCGCCGCTCACCGGCCGCCCCCGTCCGCCGTGATCCGGTTCCCGTCCTCGTCGACGTCGACGGCCACCGCGTCCGGGACGATCCCCGCCACCGGCGGGAACATCATCGAAGCGTCGTCGTCCGCGACGTCCACCGCCACACCCGTCGGGCCGTCCAGCTCCGGGATGATCCCGTCGAGCAGCCGCGCCCCGAGCACCGTCACGAACTCCCAGGCCTCATCCGGAGCCGAGCCGCGAGCCTCCGCGAAACGCGCCAGGGGAGCCTCATCGGTGAAGGCGTAGATCCACCGGATGCCCCCGTACTCGGCGGACATGAAACCGCCGCCCACGACCGGCACCAGCACGGCCGTACGCCTGAACTCCCCCACCATCTCCTGCGGGTCACCGACCCCCGCCCGCACCGATGCGATCTGCTCCGCCAACTCCACGACGGCCCCCCATCCCCGTGTCACAACCACCAGAACCGTGCCGTATCGCCGACACCGGGGACAAGCCCCACCAGCAGGCTGTTGCCAACCCCATACCTCTGCTGTCGGCTCGTCAGATGATGAGCGAAGGAGGCCGGCGCGTTCCGCGGGACGTTGAGTGTGTGCAGTGCCCTGAAGCGCGGGGCACCTAGTCCAGGGGCAAGTGCCGGCGCTCGTACGGAGATCGGCGCAAGGGACACCCCGAGCGGGCCGGCGCCGCCCCCCGTACGGCGCCCGCCCGCTCGAGTCCGCTTCCGGTGAAGGGGGTTACAGGAAGCGCTTCAGGAAGGCCTGGGTACGGGGGTTGGAGGGGTTGTCGAGGACGGACGGGGGGCCGGACTCCAGAACGCGGCCGTCGTCCATGAAGATGACACGGTCCGCGGCCTCCTTCGCGAAGCTGATCTCGTGCGTGACCACGACCATGGTCAGGCCGTCGCGCGCCAAGTCCCGCATCGTCTCCAGGACTTCGCCCACCAGCTCGGGGTCGAGCGCCGAGGTGGGCTCGTCGAAGAGCATCAGCTTCGGGCGCATCGCCAGCGCACGCGCGATGGCGACCCGCTGCTGCTGGCCGCCGGAGAGCTGCCGGGGGTAGGCGGCGGCCTTGTCCGACAGGCCGACGCGGCGCAGCAGTTCGTGTGCGCGCTCCTTCGCCTCCGCCTTCGGGCGGCGCAGCACGCCGACCGGGGCCTCGATGACGTTCTGCGTGACGGTCTGGTGCGGGAAGAGGTTGAAGTGCTGGAAGACCATGCCGATGTCGCGCCGCTGCCGGGTCACCTCGCGTGGCCGCAGGTGGTGCACGCGGCCGCCGTGAGCGCGGTAGCCCATGAGTTCGCCGGCGACGTGGATGGAGCCCCCGTCCGGGGCCTCCAAGTGGTTGATGCAGCGCAGGAACGTCGACTTGCCGGAGCCGGACGGCCCCAGCAGGACGACGACTTCGCCCGCTGCCACGTCCATGTCGATGCCCTTGAGCACTTCGAGGGACCCGAAGCTCTTGCGTACGCCTCGTGCCCGCAGCATCGGCACCTGCCCGGAGGAAGGAGCGGCAGTGGCGGGGGCGTCCTTGGTGACGGGACGGCTCATGCTGGCTCCTTCGGGGCCTGGTCCTCCGGCGTGTGCACCCGCTTGCGGCGCCGGAAGAGGGCGAAGTCCCAGAAGTTCTGCGGGGCGTTGCGGGTGACGCCGCGGGCGTAATGGCGTTCGATGAAGGACTGGCCGACGTAGAGCACGGACGTCATGACCAGGTACCACAGGCACGCCACGAGGAGCAGCGGGATGGTCTCGAAGGTGCGGTTGTAGATGGACTGCACGGTGTAGAGCAGGTCCGACAGCGCGATCACGCTGACCAGCGAGGTGGCCTTGAGCATGTTGATGACCTGGCTGCCGGTCGGCGGGACGATGAAGCGCATCGCCTGCGGCAGAACGATCCGGCGAAGGCTGCGGGAGCGGCTCATGCCGAGCGCGTCGGAGGCCTCCGTCTGGCCGGGGTCGACGCCGAGCAGCCCGCCGCGGACGATCTCCGCCATGTACGCGGCCTCGTTGAGGCCGAGGCCGAGGATCGCGGCCAGCAGCGGCGTGATCAGGTCGTTCGTGTGGTGGCTGACGAACTCCGGCCCGAACGGCACCCCGAGGGAGACGCGCGGCAGCAGCGCGGACAGGTTGTACCAGAACACCAGCTGCACCAGCACGGGCACGCCGCGGAAGAACCAGACGTACGCCCCGCACACCGCCCTGAGCACCGGGTTCGCCGACATCCGCCCGACGGCGACGAGCACGCCGAGGACGATGCCGATGACCATCGCGATGACGGTGAGTTCGATGGTGGTGGCGATGCCCTTGCCGATGATCTCGGCCGTGAAGTAGGCGCCGACCGTGTCCCATTCGAAGTTGGGGTTGGTGAAGAGGAAGTGGAAGAGCTGGGCCGCGAGGACGGCGAGGACGGCGATGGCCAGCCAGCGCAGGGGGTGGCGTACGGGTGCGGCACCGGCCACGTCCACATCCAGGTGGGAGGTGGCTGAGCCGTCGGGGCCGTTGCCGTCAGCTCGGTCCTCGGCTCGTTCCTCTGGCTCCTCGGGATCGTCGCGAGTGGTGGCCGGTGGGTGCGCGGTGGCCATGTCGGGGTCACCTCCTGTGTGGTTGGCGCGGTCCCCCGACCAGGTCAGGGGATGTCGGACGCCGGGGACTCAAGGGGCCCCCGGGCGTGGATCAGGCCTCGCCGCCGAGGTTGACTCCCGGCTTCTTCAGGGCGTTGTCGGTTGTGCCCCACTTCTTCATGATGGTGCCGTAAGTGCCGTTGTCGATCAGCTCCTTGAGCGCCTTGACCAGCACCTCCCGGAGCGGTGAGTCCTTGGGGACGACGGCGCCCTGGTAGAGGTCGTCGAAGCCGTTGCGCTCGCCGGTGCCTGCCAGTTCGAGTGTGCCCTTGGCTTCCTTGACGAAGTAGGTCAGCGGGGCCTGGGAGGAGAAGAAGGCGTCCGCGCGGCCCGAGCGCACTGCGAGCACGGAACCGGGCTGGTCCTTGTAGGACTGGACGCGCACGGTCTTCTCGCCGTCCTTCTCGCAGCGCTTGGCCTGTTCCTTGATGACCCCCTCGGCGGAGCCGCCCGCCATGACGGCGATGCGCAGACCGCAGGTGTCGGAAAGGGCCTTGATCTTCTGGGGGTTGCCCTTCTTCACGGCGAAGACCACGTACTCCTGGACCCAGTCGACGAAGTCGTTGGACTTCTGGCGGTCCTTGAAGTCGCCGATGGGGCCCAGCGCGAAGTCGTAGCGTCCGGCCTTGATGCCCGTGAGCGAGCTGGGCAGGCCGTCGGCCGTCACGTGGTCGATCTTGACGCCGAGGAGCTGGCCGAGTGCCGTGGCCATGTCGGCGGACGCGCCGGTGAGGCTGTGGCCGTCGGAGCCGGCGATCTCGTACGGGGGGAAGGAGCCGTTGTTGACGGAGGTCATCTTCCCCGCGTCACGGATCTTCTTCGGCAGCATCTTGTGCAGCTCGGGGTCCTTCTCGAGCTTCGGCTGCTTGCCCTCCTTCGCGGCGGAGTCCTTCTTGCCGCCTTCGGCCTGGGGCGGGTTGCTGCCGCAGGCTCCGAGGGTGAGACAGGCGAGGGCGGTGGCGCCGGCGAGGAGCGAGCGGGCGAGGGTGCGCTGAAGGGACGGTGTTTTCATGGCAGTTCTCCTGGGGCGAGGAGTTTCGGGCTGACCGCGAAGCGGCGGTTGGCGAGGACCGGGAGGGTGCGGCGGGCCGCGAGAGTGGTCTCGGGGTCCGTCTCGGCCCAGGCCAGGCCGGTGGTGTGTGAGAGGCGGGCTCGTACGGTGCCGAGCGGGTCGACGATCATGCTGTTGCCGATGTTGCGGGGGCCGCATTCGCCGCTGGCGGCGACCCAGCAGGTGTTCTCCAGTGCGCGGGCGGCCAGCATGACTTCCCAGTGGCGTTCCTTCGCAGGGCCCCTCACCCATGCGGCGGGCAGGGCGAGGACCTCGGCGCCGGCGTCGGTCAACAGCCGGGCCAGCTCGGGGAAGCGCACGTCGTAACAGGTCATGAGGCCGACCTGGGTGCCGGCCACCTCGACGATGACGGGGGGTTCGTCGGCGGGGCGTACGTGTGCGGATTCCTGGTCGCCGAAGGCGTCGTAGAGGTGGATCTTGCGGTACCGGGCGACCAACCGGCCGTCGCGGAGGGCGACGAGGGTGTTGAAGACCCGTCCGTCGTCCGCGGGTTCGTGGATGCCGACGACAACGGTGGTGCGGCCTCCGGCCGTCGCCTCGCGCATCGCGGACACGAACGGCCCGTCCAGCGGCTGGGCCACCTCGCGGATACGGTGCCGGTCCTCCGTGAAGCGGGCGAGCACGCCTTCGGGGAGCACGAGCAGATCGGCACCGCCCAGCTCGGCCTGTGCGGTGAGGTCCTGGCAGGCCTGCAGGTTCTCTTTCCAGTCGGGGCTGGCGGTGAACTGTCCGACGGCGGTACGCATGACGTGCAACTCCGTACTCGGGTGCTGCCCTAGCGGGGCGCGGGCAGGGGCTGGGGCTGGGGACGGGAACCGGACCGGGCGCTCGGCGCGGTAGCGCTGCCGGGCTCGGTGAGGGCGGGGTCGGGGAAGAGAACGCCGGGGTCGACCGGCTCGGGCAAGATGCCCTGTTCGTAGAGCTCGGTGCAGAAGCTTTCGATCATCGCGGCGTTGCGGGCGGTGCCGTACGGCATCCAGTCGTCGCCGAACAGCCGCGCCGATTCGGTGAGTTCGCGCAGCAGCCAGGGCGTCGTGTCGGCGAGATGCCGGCGCCGCCTCACCCAGTGAAGCTTCGACTCCTCCAGTGCGGTGAGCACCAGACCGGGCAACTCCGGTGCGGCGTCCACGACTTCACGGCGCAGCGTGACGAGGTGGATGCCGGGGACGAAGCCGTGCTCCTGCCAGTACGCGCGCTCCGCGGTGGCGTGGTCGGTGAGCAGATGACGGAAGCGGCTGTCGCTGGTGAAGAGTTCGGGCGGCATGAAGGGGGTGAGGACGGCGTCGAGCCGTCCCGCTCCCAGCTCCTCCACCAGTGAGGTGTCCTCGGTCAGAGCCGAGACGTTCGGCGGCAGGGGGCGGCTGCCGAGGCGGTCCTTGCCGCTCTCGCCGGCCGTCAGCGGGCCCACCCGCCAGTCCACGCCTGACAGTTCGACTCCTTCGGCGCGCAGCAGCGCCCGCGTCCAGGTGTTGCCGGAGTCGGGCCAGCCGGTCAGCCCGACGCGGGCACCGGCCAGTTCGGCCAGTGCGGTGCGGGGGCTGTCGGAGCGGACGAGCACGCAGCGGTGCCGGAAGCCGCGCATAACGAAGGCGGGCAGGCCCACGAGGCGGTCGTCGCCTGCGGCGCGGGCCTGTACGTAGCGGCTGAACGACGTCTCGCCGCCGTCGAGTCCGGGCTCGCCGAGCACGTCGGGTGTCGTCTCCCGCGAGTCGATGCGCAGGGTGAGGCCGGGCACGTCCACAGAGCCGGCCGCCAGCGGAACGAGGTGGTCCCAGTCGCGCAGTGCGAGGCGGAGGGCGGGACGGGACACGTGGTGCTCCTTGCTGCCGTGCATGGCGGGTTTTGCCGGTACTTGCCGTGTAGGACTCATAAGTCCCTGCACGAAGTGGAGGCTATTGTTCAGTCATCGAGTCGCACAAGACTCTTTTTGTTACCGAACACAGCCTTCTCCGACGGTGATGCGGCGACTACGCTGCGGGCGGCGAGGGACCGAGACGAGGAGCGGTGTGATGGCCGGCAGCAGCGCTTTCCGTACGGAGCAGGCGGGGCCCTCGGCGGAGGAGCTGTCCCGCCGGCTGCCGGAGCCCAGCGCACGCGGCATAGCGGCGGCCATGACCGACCTCATCCGCAGTGGCGAACTCGCCCCGGGCGCTTCCCTTCCCACCGTGCGCGCGCTGGCCTCCGTGCTGGGCATCAGCCCCGGAACAGTCGCGGAGGCGTGGGCGGCGCTGCGAAAGCACCGCATGATCACCACACTCGGCCGCCGCGGCAGCATGGTCAGCGGACCCCCGACCATCGCCCACCCCGTCCGCTTCGAGCGTCTCGGCGACTTCGGCGACCGGCTCACGCAGGATCTGGCGATCGCGGCACCCGACCCGGCGCTGCTGCCCCCGCTGGAAGAGGCCCTGCTCGCCGGGGTACGCACACCCCGGCTCAACGACTACTCACGGACGGCCATCACCCCGGCGCTGCTCGAAGCGGTGCGCGGCACCTGGCCGTTCACGCCCGAGGCATGGCTCGCGGTCGGCGGCGGCTTCGAGGGCGTGCATCTGCTGTGCCAGGCGCTGCTGGTGCCCGGGGACCGGGTCGCGGTCGAAGAACCAACCGCCGTAAGGCTGTTGGACATCCTCGACGCACTCGAGGTCCGCACCGTGCCCGTCGCGTGCGACGACGACGGGCCACTGCCCGAGTCGCTGGCCGAAGCGCTGACGGCGCGCCCCGCGATGTTCCTGCTGCAGCCGCGCGCGCAGACACCGTGCGGATGGTCGCTCAGCGAGGAGCGGGCCGCCGCGCTCGCCACCACGCTGGAGGGCGCCCCGAACGTCGCCGTCGTGGAGGACGACGGCATCGGCCCTCTTGCCGCACTGCCGGCGCGCAGCATCGGCACACACCTCCCGGACCGCACCGTCGTGGTGCGCTCCTACTCCAAGACCTACGGGCCCGATCTGCGTCTCGCGGTGCTGGGCGGGCCGCAGGCCATCGTCGAGAAGGCCCGCGTCCTGCGCACGTACGGCACCGGCTGGACCAGCCGCATCCTTCAGGACGCCCTCGCGCACCTGCTCACCGACTCCGCCACCGGCGCGTTCGTTCAGGACGCCACCCGGCACTACCGGCTTCGCCGCACCGGCCTGGCAGCCCGGCTCGCCACGCAGCACGGCATCGAGACCCGCAACGAGGACGGGCTCTCCCTGTGGATTCCCGTCGCCGACGAGACCTCGGCTCTCGTCACACTCGCCGCACGCGGCACCGCCGCCTCCCCCGGCAGCCATTTCGCCACCTCGCCGCACCCTCCGCACATCCGCGTCGCCACCACGCGACTGTCCGAGGAAGCGGCCGAATTGGACAAGCTGGCAAAGCTCGTCGCTCTTGCGGCACGTACCGACCGGACTCTCTGAGCCGGCCCAAGACAGCACGGCCCTGCCCGGGAAGGGTTGCCGGTCGTTCTCCGGCGTGCGGCTCAGGAAGCAGGGGTGGCCTGTCAGTCGGAGCCCAGCGCTTGCCTCTCGCACCACACACGACATATCGTGTTCTCCCACGGACGCGATATGTCGTCGTACGCCTATCCGGGAGGCCGCCGTGCCCGCCGAAAGCTCGTGGCAGATCTCCGAGGCTCGGACCCTCGAGTTCGACGCCCCTCTCGACACGCTGCACGTGCGCGTCGTCAACGGCACGGTCAACGTCGTCGGCACCGCCGAGCCGGGCGCCCGCGTCGAGATCACCGACGTGCAGGGGCCCCCGCTGACGGTGACGCGGGAAGGCGGGTCGCTGGTCGTCGCCTACGAGGACGTGCCCTGGAAGGGCTTCCTGAAGTGGCTCGACCGCAAGGGCTGGAACCGGCACGTGGTCGTCTCGGTCTCGGTCCCCGCACAGGTGCAGCTCTCGGTCGGCGTCGTCGGGGCGAACGCGTTCGTCTCCGGAATGACCGGCCGCACGGACGTACGCGGCGTCAGCGGAGACACGACCCTCGTCGGACTCACGGGCCAGGTACGGGCCGACACCGTCTCCGGCAACATCGAGACGCAAGGCCTGACCGGCAGGCTCAGCTTCAACTCGGTCTCCGGTGACCTGACCGTCATCGACGGCAGCGGTTCGGCGGTCCGGGCCGACTCCGTCAGCGGAGACATGATCCTCGATCTGGGTACGGACGGCACCACCGACGAGATGGACGTCGCCCTGGGCACCGTCTCCGGCGCGGTGGCCGTCCGGTTCCCGTACCCCGCGCACGCCAAGGTGGAGGCCAACAGCGCGGGCGGCGCCGTCAGCAGCGCGTTCGAGGAGCTGAAGGCAGTAGGGCAGTGGGGTGCGAAGAAGGTGTCGGGTGTGCTGGGCGACGGAAGCGGCCGGGTGAAGGCCAACAGCGTCTCCGGCTCGATCGCTCTTCTGCGCCGCCCCGCCGCCCCGTTCGACGACGAAGCCCCCCTCTTCAGCAAGGACGTGTGACATGCCTCCCGTCTTCGCCCACGGCCGCCTCCGCCTCTACCTGCTCAAGCTGCTGGACGAGGCGCCGCGGCACGGCTATGAGGTGATCCGGCTGCTGGAGGAACGCTTCCAGGGCCTGTATGCACCCTCCGCCGGCACCGTCTACCCGCGGCTGGCGAAGCTGGAGGCCGAGGGCCTGGTCAGCCACACCACCGAGGCAGGCGGCCGCAAGGTCTACGCGATCACCGACGCAGGCCGACGTGAACTCGCCGAGCGTCAGGACGAGTTGGCCGAGCTGGAGCTGGAGATCAGCGCATCGCTGACCGCACTCGCCGCCGACATCCGCGAGGACGTCAGCGGCTCCGCCCGCGACCTGCGACGCGAGATGCGCGAACAGGCCGAGCGCAGCCGTACGGGCGGCGGCGGTGCGTCGGGGAACGGCTGGGGCGACAAGGAGGCCTGGCGGGCGGCGAAGGAGGAGATGAGGCGGGCCAAGGAGGAGTGGAAGGAACAGGCCCGCCGTGCCAAGCGGGAGACCCAGCAGGCGAAGCGCCAGGCCAAGGAGGCCGAGGCGCGGGCGGCGGCCGTCGAGGAGGTCCAGCGCATCGCCCGGCAGGTGCAGGACCAGGTCCAGTCACGGGCGAAGTCGGGTGACTGGCCGGGCGCGGTCCGCGAAGGCATGTCCGAACTCGCCCGCGAGATGGGGAACTTGGGCCGCATCACCGCCCAGAGCACGCCGTGGTTCCCGTACGCGAAGCAGCAGGAGCAGGCCGCGGACGAGGGCGCCCCGGAGCCGGCGCGCCCCGACTGGGGGAAGGAGAGCGGCACTTCGAGCGACGATCCGGGACGGGACCTGGAGCGGCTGCTGGACCACTTCCGCGACGACGTACGGGACGCGGCGCGCGATCACGGCGTGGACGAGGAGCAGTTGAGCGAGGCCCGACGTCATCTGTCCACCGCGGCGGCCCACTTGGTGGCCCTTCTCGGCGACCCGGAACGCTACGGAGACCTCAAGGACTGACCACCCGGGGCACCGGGGACGTCAGAACTCCGCGGTGTCCAGCTCGAATCCAAGAGGCTCCGGAAGGGCGATCTTCTTGGAGATCTTCGCCTCGGTGCTGCGGGTGTACGCACCGTCGGACGGCTCGGAGTACACGACGACCTCGCCCTCCTCGCGGTCGATCAGCAGATAGCAGGGGATCCCGGCGCGGGCGTACCCCCGCAGTTTCGGCCCCCGGTCCAACCGGCCGGTGGATCGGGACGTCACCTCACCGACGAGCATCACGGGGGCGGGGTCGTGGTACTCGGCGTCGCCCCCGAAGCTTCCCTTCGGGGCGATGACCAGGTCGGGGACGACCTTCCCGGTGGATGAAGCGTCCGGAACGAAGAGCCCGACCCCCGTGTACGTACGCAAGCCTGGCTCATTTCGGCGCTCCGTCACCTGGTCCGAGACCTCCGACACGATCTCTTCGTGCTCGCCGTTCGCCGGTGGCACCACGTGGATCTCTGCCTCGATCAACTCCACGCGCCACCCCTCAGGGGCTGCCGCGCTCAGTGCTTCGAAGGCGTTCTCCACCGACGGCCTCATGCTGTCGTCGGTCACCACGTGTGCTCTCGCTCGGGTGCTGCCATGGTCACGCCGACCTCCTTCGTCACTGAGCGACGATTCCAGAGGAACCAGCGGAGCGTGGGCTCAGCAGCGGATGCTCATCCCATCGCGGCACAAATGACGTTTCTGCACCTCACAGCCTGCTTGCATGTGCTGCTGACTGTTGCACCCTCTTGCACAGGCACAGCATCCATTCTCCCCGCGCAGGGAGTCTGCGTCACCGTCCGCCAGAATGATCTTCGTCCACTTGCGGCCGCTCCGGCGTGGTCACCGCGACCACTCCGGCGGTCGGCGAGGACGCGTCACGCGCAGCGTGGCTGATCGCCCAGCACGCGGACCGCCAACTCGACGTGCAGCGGCAAGCGTTGGCGCTGCTGGAGGAGGCCGTGGAAGCAGGCGGGGCGAGGGCGACTCGCTCGCGTCCCTGCGCGACCGCACGTACGTCAACGAGGGCCGCGAGCAGCCGTACGGCACTCAGATCGCCGGTGTACGGGACGGCGCCCCCGTGCCGTGGCCGTACACGGAATCGGGGCGGCTCGACGAGCGCCGCGCGAAGGTCGGCATCGAGCCCTTCGCCGCCTGGACCGCACGGCACGCGCCGCCCGCCACCGGCTGAACCCGGCATACGGACCTGCTCGTCACCCGGCGTACGGACCTGCTCAGACGGTCAGCACGACCTTGCCGAAGAGCTCGCCCTCCGCCATCTTCGCGAAGCCCTCGCGCGCGCGGTCGAGCGGCAGCGTGGAGTCGATGACCGGACGGACGCCCTTGGCGGCGCAGAAGCTCAGCAGCGAGGCCAGCTCCTCCTTGCTGCCCATCGTGGACCCGACGATCTTCAGCTCCAGGAAGAAGACGCGGTTGAGCTCGGCGGCGGGCGGATTCGGGCCGCTCGTCGCACCGGAGATGACGACGGTACCGCCGGGCTTGAGCGACTTCAGGGAGTGCGACCAGGTGGCGGCGCCCACCGTCTCCAGCACCGCGTCGACACGCGTGGGCAGCTTGGCGCCGGTCTCCACGGCGGCCTCGGCACCCAGTTCCACGGCCCGCTTGCGCTTGTCCTCGTGCCGGCTGGTGGCGAACACCCGCAGCCCGGCCGCTGCGCCCAGCACGATGGCCGCAGTCGCCACGCCGCCGCCGGCGCCCTGGACCAGGACGCTGTCGCCGGGACGTACGCCCGCGTTGGTGAAGAGCATGCGGTACGCGGTCAGCCAGGCCGTCGGCATGCAGGCGGCCTCTTCGAAGCTGAGCTCCTTCGGCTTGGGGAGCACGTTCCACTGGGGGACGGCGACCCGCTCGGCGAAGGCGCCCTGGTACTTCTCCGTGAGAAGGGACCTGCGTTCCTTCGCGCCGACTCCGTGGCCGGTCGCGCCGATGACCGAATGGACGACGACGTCGTTGCCGTCGGCGTCGACGCCCGCGGCGTCGCAGCCGAGGATCATCGGCAGCGACTCCTCGCCGAGGCCGATGCCCCGCAGCGACCACAGGTCGTGGTGGTTGAGCGACGCCGCCTTGACGTCGACGGTCGTCCATCCGTCCGGAACCGTCGGCTCCGGGCGGTCGCCCAACTCGAGTCCGTCGAGCGGCTGGTCCTTGTCGATGCGCGCGGCGTATGCAGCAAACATGATCCAGACGCTACTCCCGAGAAGCGATGACCAGCCAGCCCCCGCCCCGCGATAGCGACAGATGTCACGGACGTGAGCGGACGCGGGACGGAGCCCGGAAGAACCCGATGCGGCCCGGTCCGCGCTCAGCGAGCGCGGACCGGGCCGCAATTGGGAAGTCTGCCCCGTGCGGTCGGTCCGGCGCCGCCGGATCCACCGCCGCGGGTGTCAGAGCACCTTGGAGAGGAAGGACTTCGTCCGCTCGTGCTGCGGGTTGGTCAGCACGTCACGCGGGTGTCCGGACTCGACGACGACGCCGTCGTCCATGAAGACGAGCGAGTCGCCGACCTCGCGGGCGAAGCCCATCTCGTGCGTGACGACGATCATCGTCATGCCGTCCTCGGCGAGGTCGCGCATGACGTCGAGCACCTCACCGACCAGCTCCGGGTCGAGCGCGGAGGTCGGCTCGTCGAAGAGCATCAGCTTCGGCTCCATCGCCAGTGCCCTGGCGATGGCGACTCGCTGCTGCTGCCCGCCGGAGAGCTGCGAGGGGTAGCTGTCGGTCTTGTCGCCGAGTCCGACGCGGTCGAGCATGGCCCGCGCTCGTTCCCGTGCCTTCGCCTTGCTCACGCCCTTCACCAGCACCGGCGCCTCCATCACGTTCTCCACCGCGGTCATGTGCGGGAAGAGATTGAAGCGCTGGAAGACCATGCCGATGTCGCGGCGCTGGGCTGCCACTTCGCGGTCACGCAGCTCGTAGAGCTTGTTGCCGTGCTCCCGGTAGCCGACCAGGGTGCCGTCGACGTACAGACGTCCGGCGTTGATCTTCTCCAGGTGGTTGATGCACCGCAGGAAGGTCGACTTGCCGGAGCCGGACGGCCCGACGATGCAGAACACCTCCTGCGGGGCCACCTCGAGGTTGATGCCCTTGAGCACCTCCAGCGGACCGAAGGACTTGTGTACGGCTTCCGCCTTCACCATTGCGTTCATACTTACCGCCCCGCTCCCGATCCCGTACCGCGGCTGAAGGTGAACACCAGCTGCCGCGCCCGCTGCCACGGGGTCGCGGGCAACTGCCGGGACGAACCGCGTGCGTAGTGACGCTCCAGATAGAACTGCCCGATGCTGAAGATCGTCGTGATGACGAGGAACCAGAGGGTGGCGACGAAGAGCATCTCCACCACGGCACTGGAGGTGTTGCCGATGTTCTGCGCCTTGCGCAGCACCTCCTCGTACTGCACGACCGAACAGAGCGCGGAGGTCTTGAGCAGGTTGATGAACTCGTTGCCGGTCGGCGGCACGATCACGCGCATCGCCTGCGGCAGCACGATCCGGCGCATGTTCTGCCCGTTGGTCATGCCCAGCGCCTGCGACGCCTCGGTCTGACCCTCGTCGACGGACTGGATGCCCGCCCGGCAGATCTCCGCCATGTACGCGGCCTCGTTGAGGCCGAGGCCGAGCAGCGCCGCGACGAACGGAGTCATGACGTCCGTCATCTCGTCCTTGTAGATCGGCCCCAGGTTCAGCACGGGGAAGATCAGCGCCAGGTTGAACCACAGCAGCAGCTGTACGTAGACGGGCGTGCCGCGGAAGAACCAGATGTAGCCCCAGGCCACCGAGGAGGTGACCGGGTTCTTCGACATCCGCATCACGGCCAGGACGATGCCGAGCACCAGGCCCATCAGCATGGACAGCACGCTGACCACGAGGGTGTTCTTGACGCCCTCCATGATCTGGTCGTCGAAGAAGAAGTCGCCGACCGAGCCCCAGGTCAGGTCCGCCACCGCGAAGGCGTTGACGATGAGGCCGAGCAGCGCGAGGACGATCACGGCGGACACGTAGCGGCCGTAGTGCCGCACGGGTATCGCCTTGATCGCCTCGGGCGCCCTGTCGGTCGGAGACGGCGCGTCTCCGGCCGTCTTGTCGAGAGGAGCGGTCATGGGTGTTGCCTTTCAGCGTCTACAACGTCGGTTCGGTGGCCGTGAAGGCTCAGGAACCGCTGTTGATCTTCGCCTCGGAGACCCCGCCGTCCTCGACGCCCCACTTCTTGAGCGCCTTCTCGTACGATCCGTCCTCGATGATCTTCGCGAGGGCTTCCTTGAGCGCGCCGCTCAGCTTGTCGTTGCCCTTGGAGACGGCCATTCCGTAAGGAGCCGACTCCATCTGCTCGCCGACGACCTCGAAGTCGTCGCCGCTCTTGGCCGCGTTGGCGGCGACCGGGAAGTCGGAGACGTCGGCGACGACGCCGCCCGCCTTCAGCCGCACCCGCGCCTCGTCGTCGTTGTCGAAGGCCTCGATGGTGATGGGCCGCTTGCGGTCCTTCTTGCACTTGTCGATCTGCGTCTTGAGGATCTCGTGCGAGGTGGTGCCGCGCTGCGTGGCGACCTTCTTGCCGCACATCTGGTCGACGGTCTCGATCTTCTCCGGGTTGCCCTTCTGGACGAGGATCGAGGAGCCGGCGGTCAGGTAGTCGACGAAGTCGACGCCCTTGCCGACCTTCTTACCCTTGTCGTCCAGGCCCTCCTGCCGGTCCTTGGTGTCCGTCATCGAGGACATGATCATGTCGAAGCGGCCGGTCTGCATCGAGGTGATCAGGCCGTCGAAGGTGCCGTTGGTGAACTCGAAGCGCACACCGAGCTGTTCGCCCATCGCGTTGGCGAGGTCGGGGTCGAGGCCGACGATGTCCTGCCCGTCCTTGTACTCCATCGGCTTGTACGCGGCGTCGGTGCCGACCTTGATGACGCCCTCGTCCTGGATCTTCTTCGGCAGCTTGTCGAAGAGAGGTGCCTTGCTGCCCTGCGTCTTGGAGGGACCGTCGGCGGAGCCCGTCTGGTCGCCGCATCCGGTCAGCAGAAGCGCACCGGTGACCGCGACGGCAACGGGCGCGGCTATCCGGATACGCCTGGTGCGCGCAACGGCCGGGCGTCGGGTGGAGCGTGCGGTCATTGCGGGGTCCTCCTGCGGATGAGGGGCGGCCGGTCGGGCACGCACCTGCGGATGTCGACCGCGTGGGGAGCGGCTGATGGATGGGGAAATCCTGCCATCCGCAGGGGCGCTAACAGAGGGCGTGGGAGTCAAAATCGGATAACGGAGCCGACAATCCGAATACAGGGCGCTCACTGTTCGCGTACAAGATGTCGCGTTCTGTCGGAGCGAGATCTTCACCACATGGGTGGTCCAGTTCTCGCGAAGTCCGTCCATCAACGGGCTTGTTGTGGTCGAGGAATGCTTGACATCCCGCCACCTTCCGGCCGTTCTGTCAGTTAATGTCCGATTGCTGGCTCCTGACGTACGGGAAGCGGGTCGTAACCGAAGGGCCTTGTCAGGTAGAAAGGTCGATTACACCCCTCACCCGGGGACCAGGGCGCGTGTGCGGCGCGCCCGGCGTTCGTCTCCTCCTGGGCACCGACTGCCCGCGAGGACCCACGGGCCCCTCGCGGCCCTGGGATCACCGCCTGGCGGCGGCCAACCGCCAACCAGGCCGCGGACGTGGTTGCCCGCCCGTTCCTCAACCAGGGAGCGGCCACCCTCACAAAGATTCGACAAAGGGGTTCGACAAAGTGGCAGCGGAGATCGTCAATCCAAAAGACGGCCTGGACGAGGACGTCATCGATCCGGCCTTCGCCCTTCACCGCGGCGGCAAGATGGCCGTGCAGGCGACGGTTCCGGTGCGTAACGCCGAAGAGTTGTCTCTCGCCTACACGCCGGGCGTCGCCAAGATCTGCAGCGCCATCGCACGCCAGCCGGAGCTGGTCGACGACTACACCTGGAAGTCCCAGGTCGTGGCTGTCGTCACCGACGGCAGCGCCGTTCTGGGGCTGGGCGACATCGGGGCGGAGGCTTCCCTCCCGGTGATGGAGGGCAAGTCCATTCTCTTCAAGCAGTTCGGCGGCGTGGACGCGTTCCCCGTGGCGCTCGACTGCCGCGACGCGGACGAGATCGTCGAGACCGTGGTGCGTCTCGCGCCGTCCTTCGGAGGCGTGAACCTGGAGGACATCGCAGCGCCCCGGTGCTTCGAGATCGAGGCGAAGCTCAAGGAGCGCCTGGACGTTCCGGTCTTCCACGACGACCAGCACGGCACGGCCATCGTCACCCTCGCGGCGCTCCGCAACGCCGCCCGGCTGACGGGGCGTCCGCTCGCCGACCTGCGTACGGTCATCTCCGGCGCGGGCGCCGCGGGTATCGCCATCGCCAAGATCCTCGTGGAGGCGGGCGTCAGCGACATCGTCGTCACCGACCGCAAGGGCATCGTCTCCGCCGACCGCGAGGATCTGACGTCGGTCAAGCGTGAGTTGACCGGGTTCACCAACAAGGCGGGGCGCACCGGCTCCCTGGAGACCGCCATGGACGGCGCCGACGTCTTCATCGGCGTCAGCGGCGGCACCGTGCCGGAGTCCGCCGTGGCGAAGCTCGCCCCGGACTCGTTCGTCTTCGCCATGGCCAACCCGACTCCGGAGATCCACCCGGACATCGCCCGCAAGTACGCGGCAGTCGTGGCCACGGGCCGCAGCGACTACCCGAACCAGATCAACAACGTGCTCGCCTTCCCCGGCGTCTTCGCGGGCGCTCTCCAGGTGCGCGCGACCGACATCACCGAGGGCATGAAGCTCGCGGCGGCCGAGGCCCTGGCGGCCGTGGTCTCCGACGAGTTGAGCGCGGCATGCGTCATCCCCTCGCCCTTCGACGAGAGGGTGGCCCCCGCGGTGACGGCGGCGGTCGCCGCCGCGGCACGCGCGGAAGGCATCGCGCGCCGCTGAGCAGCAGTCGAGGGCGGTACGGGCCGGAAGGCCCGTACCGCCCTCTTCCGTGTCCAGGCGCTCACCTCAGGCCGAGCACCATCGCGTCCTCGGGCGAGCACCACACAGGCCGTGCCTCCGCGAAGCCGGCCGCGCGCAGCGCTTCTGCGTGCCAGCCGGCGGACTGCACCTCACCGTCGGAGTGGTCGCCGTTCAGCGGGTTGCCGAAGATGCGGAAGCGCTCGGCCACGACGTCCGCCAGCGTCGCGTCGTCCGCCATCTCGCTCCACCACTCGACCCAGTCCTGCGACCCGGCGGACTTCTCCCGCTGGCGCCGGGCCCGGTCGAAGTCGTGCACGGCTTCGTTGATGCGCGGCGTGGAGGCATCCGGCATGTGATCGGCGTTCATGAAGACGCCGCCTTCACGCAGCACGCCCGCGAGTTGCCCGTACAGCGCGCTCAACTGCTCGGTGCGCAGCCAGTGCAGTGCTGTCGCCGTCAGGACGGCGTCGTAGGAGCGGTGCGGCAGCTTGTCCACCCAGTTCGCGTCGCTGATGTCGGCGGTGACGAACTCGACGCGGCTGTCGGCGGCGAAGTGCCCGCGCGCGATCGTGAGGAGGGCGGGGTCGAGGTCGACCCCGGTGGAGCGCGCCGCGGGGAAGCGCCGCAGCAGCCGGTCGGAGATGCTGCCGGTGCCGCAGGCGAGGTCGAGCACTGCGGGCCCGCCCTGCCCCTCCGTACCGGACGGGCCGTGCGGACCGGTCAGTGCCTCGACCATGTCCAGCATCACGCGGAAGCGCTCCTCGCGGTCGGGGAGGTACCACTCCTGCTGCCGGTCCCAACTGTCCTGCCACGCCTGCCAGTCCGCGTGACCGGCGGCTGTGTCCGCGTACGTCGCCACGACCCCTCCTTGGTGTAATACCCTCTGAGCAAGCTCAGCCATTACTGACCGATGCTGACGATAGAGCAGCCACGTAAGGATCACAAGTGGAACTCAACTATTACTCCGACATGGCGGTGCGCCTGGTCAACACCGAGGAGCCGGAGCGCGGCGAGGACACCCTGACGTCGGTCGAATCCGTACGGGAGCTGTGCGGCGCCAACCAGCAGATGGCCCGGCGCGCCACGGAGAGCGACGTGCCGCGGCTGCGCGGCGTACGGACGCGGCTGCGCGCCGTCTTCAGCGCCGCGTCGGAGGGCGAGGAGACACGTGCGGTGGACCTTCTCAACTCACTGCTGATGGAGTTCCCGACCAGTCCGCAGATCAGCGGCCACGGCGATCTCGACCAGGACGGACGCCCGCGCTGGCACATGCACCTGGCCGAACACCCGGTGACGACGGCCGCCGGCTACACGGCCACCGCCTGCATGGGCCTCGCCTTCCACCTCACGGACCTCGGCGTGGAGCGGCTCGGCATCTGCCAGGCGACGCCCTGCCGCATGGCCTACCTGGACACCTCCACGAACCGCTCCCGCCGCTACTGCTCGGACCGCTGCGCGACCCGCGCCAACGTCGCCGCCTACCGCGCCCGCAAGCGCCGGGAGAGCGAGGAGGAGCGCAGCGGCCGTACGGCCACCAGCGGACGCACCGCCGAGACAGCCCAGCGCACCACGGGCCAGAAGGAGCGCTGAAGCCCCCGCGGCGAACGCAGCCGCACCCACGCGCGCGCGACCACCAGATCGTCCGGCACGGTGCCGAACTCCCGACTGTCATTGCGCACATGCGGATTGTCACCGACCACCCACCAGCCACCCGAACGGCGCTCCACCGCCCGTTTGACGATGAGCAGATCGTGCTGGAAGGGATGACGCAGCACCACGACCGCCCCGGGGCGCACGCCCGGGCCGTACTTGAGCACCAGACGGTCGCCCGGCCGCAGCGTGGGCAGCATGGACGGGTTGTAGACCTCGGCGAGCCCGATCTGCTTCAGCAGTCCGGCAGCGCCGCCGCTCTCCCGGCCCGTCCCGTCCCCCGGATTCCGCGCCCGCTCAGGCATCTGTGCGCCTCACCTCGTCCCGGCCTCGTCCCTGGGTTGCCTCTTCACTCAACACTGGACTTTTGTCCTGAGCCCATGGGGGCACACGCGAAAAGGCCTCCCCTACGGAGTAATCTCACAGGTGAGAAGACGATCACGAGGAAGGACGGCTTTATGCTTTCCCGTCTGTTCGCCCCCAAGGTCCAGGTCAGCGCCCACTGCGACCTGCCCTGCGGTGTCTATGACCCTGCCCAGGCCCGCATCGAGGCGGAGTCGGTCAAGGCCATCCAGGAGAAGTACCAGTCCAACGACGACCCGCACTACCGCGCCCGCTGCACCACGATCAAGGAGGAGCGGGCCGAGCTCGCCAAGCACCACGTCTCGGTGCTGTGGAGCGACTACTTCAAGCCCCCGCACTTCGAGAAGTACCCGGAGCTGCACCAGCTGGTCAACGAGACCCTCAAGTCGCTCTCCACGGCGAAGGGCTCGACCGACCCGGCGACGGGGCAGAAGGCCCTGGACTACATCGCCCAGATCGACAAGATCTTCTGGGAGACCAAGAAGGGCTGACCGTCACGGTCTTCGCCTGACCGCAGCCCAGGCTGCGGAGTTGCACGGTCCGCACCCCGGCCCGCGCGGCTGCCGGTTCCGGCAGTCACTGCGGGCCGGGGTGCGTTCTGTTTCGGCACCGGGGGACGCCCCGCGGCCCGCGCGTCGACGTACCGGCCCGGTCGGAGTGCGCCGCTGCTTGCGGCGTGCGTCCACGCACTGGAGGCGAATCTCTAGCTCGCGCGCCTCAGGCGCCACAGCGAGGTGACCTCCGCACTGCGCGCCGCGTGCAGCGGATCGGCCGTGTCCGCCGAGCGAGGGTGGTGGGGACGCGTGTCCTCCCGGCCGGCCACGAGGAGTCCGGCCGCTTCGATCCAGCCCAGCAGTTCGTCGCGGGTGCGCAGTTGGAGGTGCTCGGCGAGGTCGGAGAGGATCAGCCAGCCTTCGCCGTCCGGTACGAGGCGCTCGGCGAGTCCGGCGAGGAAGCCGCGCAGCATGCGGCTGCCGGGATCGTAGACGGCGTGCTCGAGGGGCGAGGTCGGCTTGGCGGGAAGCCAGGGCGGATTGCAGACGACGAGCGAGGCTCGCTCGTCCCCGGGCGGGAAGAGATCGGCCTCGACGACCGTCACCTTCTCCGAGAGTCCCAGCCGGCCGAGGTTCCCGCGGGCGCAGGCCAGCGCACGCGGGTCCTGATCCGTCGCGACGACCCGGCCCACTCCCCGCCGGGCCAGCACGGCGCTGAGCACGCCCGTCCCGGTCCCGATGTCGAACGCCGGGCCCTCAGCGGGCAGTTCAGCCCGCGCCACGAGGTCGACGTACTCCCCGCGCACCGGTGAGAAGACTCCGTACGCCGGATGCACCCGGTCACCGTCCAGCGCCGGTACGGGCACTCCCCGGACCCGCCACTCGTGCGCGCCGACGACGCCGAGCAGTTCGCGCAGCGGGACGACGGAGCCAGTACCGGGTTCCGGCGGGCCGTACGCCTCCTGGCACGCCTCCCGTACGTCGGGGGCTCTGCGCAGCGGTACGGTCCAACCCTCGTCGCCGGGACCGGAGTCCAGCGGCACCAGCAGCATGCCGAGCACCCGTGCGCGGCGGGACTGCGCCTGCCGGTGGAGGTGGAAGTCCTCATACGGACTCGCCCCCGGCTTGGGCGCCTTGCGGTCCACTCTGCGGCGCAACGCGGACAGCATCTGCCTCGCGCCGTGATAGTCGCCGCGCCAGAGCAGCGCGGTGCCCTCGCAGGCCAGTTTGTAGGCGGCGTCCGCCGTCGTCCGGTCGTCCACCGCACGTACGGGCCGCGGTGGCTTCGTTCCGCTCTCCGACCGCCACAGCGCCGACCGTTCAACCTCGTCCTCGGTCCAGCCGACCGACTGCCGCTCGTTCACCGGCCCAGCCTATGGCGCCTTACGGGTGGGCGGCGTTCGCACGGCACCCATGCTGGCGAGGACGACCAGGGCGATCGCGACCAGTTCGAGCGGGTGCAGGTGCTGTCCGAGCACGAGGAAGCCGGCCATCGTCGCCGCCACCGGCATCAGGCTCATCAGCAGCGCGAACGTGGCCGCGGGCAGCCGGCGCAACGCGAAGAGCTCCAGCGTGTACGGGAGTCCGGAGGACAGCACGGCCACCGCCGCGCCCAGCCCCAGCGTCACCGGGTCCAGCAGGGCGCCTCCCGCGCTGGCCACGCCGAGCGGCGCGCTGAGCAGCGCCGCGAGCCCCATGGCCAGGGCGAGCCCGTCGGCCTTCGGAAAGCGGGCGCCCGTACGGGAGTTGAAGATGATGTAGGCGACCCACATCGCACCCGCAGCGAGAGCGAAGGCGACACCCGCGAAGTTGAGACGGTCGAAGCCGCTGCTGCCCAGCAGATACACCCCCGCCAACGCCAGCGCCGCCCACAGCAGGCTGAGCACCCGGCGTGACCCGACGACGGAGAGGACGAGCGGACCGAGCAGTTCGAGCGTGACGGCCGCGCCCAGCGGGATCCTGTCGATGGCCTGGTAGAAGAGCGTGTTCATGGTGCCGAGGGCGACGCCGAGTCCGGTCACCGCGGCCCAGTCGGCGGACGAATGCCCCTTCAGGCGGGGCCTGCACACGGCGAGCATGATCAGCGCGGAGAAGACCAGCCTGAGCGCGACGACACCCAGCGCGCCCGCGCGAGGGAAGAGCGTGGCGGCGACGGCCGAACCGAACTGCAAGGACATGGCACTGCCGATGACCATCCCCACGGCGGCCCCCCGTCCGTCGGCTCCGCGAGGTCCGCGGGAGGCGGAGGACCGCGGTGCGGCAGCGGCCGCACCGGATGCCGCGGCGGCGCGGGCGGGATGTTCACCAGAGGTCATGGACACACGCTAGAACCGCGGACGGCCGGCTGTGAAATGCCTCTTCGCCAGCGGCTATGCTCCGTGCGCATGACCGTCGAACTGCGTCACCTGCGTGCCTTCCTCGCCATCGCGGAAGCAGGCAGCGTGACGTCCGCGGCCGCGGTGCTCCGGATCAGCCAGCCCGCCCTCTCCCGCACCCTGCGACAGCTCGAACAGCACCTGGGCGTGCGGCTGGTGGACCGTACGACGCACCACCTGGAGCTGACGACGGACGGGCGCAGGTTCCGCGAGAAGGCCGCCGTGGCGGTGGCCGCCGTCAACGAGGCGCTCGACCCCGCGCGGCTGCACCCCTGGCCCCTGCGGCTGGGCCACGCCTGGTCCGCCTTCGGGCGGCACACCACGCCCCTGCTGCGGCGCTGGAAGGAGACCTTTCCGGAGACCCCGCTGGAGCTGCTTCGGGTGGACGACCGTACGGGCGGACTGCTGAGCGGCAAGGTCGATGTCGCCCTCGTACGGGCGCAGATGGTCCCGCAGGACGCCGAGGGCCTGCTGGGCGAGTGGCTCTGCAACGAATCGCGTGTGGCGGCGGTGCCGGCCGACAGCGAACTCGCCCGGAAAGAGGGCGCGTTGACCCTGGAGGACCTGTCCCGCCACCCGATCGCGCTGAACACGGTCTCGGGTCTGACCACGCTCGACCTGTGGCCGGAGGAGATCCGTCCCGATGCATCCGCGACGGTGCGCGTCGCCAACACCGACGACTGGCTGGGCGCCATCGCGGCCGGCAGCGCGGTGGGCACCTCCACCTCGGCCACAGCCGAGATGCACCCCCATCCCGGTGTCGTCTACCGGCCGTTGGCGGGAACGGAGGACGTGCCGCTGATGCTCTTCTGGCGCGAGACGCCCATGGGTTCCGGAAGGCCCGGGCACCCGGCCGTCCCCCAACTGGTCGAACTGGCGCTGGACGTGCTGGCCGAGGATGCGCGGGGAACGGGCTGATCACGGCATACGTTGGAGAAGCGGGGCAGTCAGTGCCCCGGTACTCGGGTACGTCCGCACGGCGACGCACGCAACGGGAGGCAGACATGGCGGGTTTCCTCGACAAGGCCAAGGAGCAGGCACAGCGCGGGCTGGCGCAGGGCAAGGAGAAGGTGGAAGAGGTCCAGGCTCAGCGCGCGGGCAGCGACCTGCTGCGCAAGCTCGGGGCCGCCTACTACGCGGAGCAGCGCGGCAGCGGCTCCCCCGCCCAGGTGCAGCAGGCTCTGTCCGCGCTCGAGCAGCACATCGCGCAGCACGGGGACAGCTTCCTGCGCAACCCCTGACGGTGCGGGCGGGCAGCCCCGCCCACGGTCACGCTCGCTCACCGGCCCCGGCCCGCTCTCACGGGCCGGGGCTTGTGTGTACTGCGGAGTGCCCGGACGAGGTCCGGCCGTACGGGCCTGCACTTGCCGGCCCGTACGGTCACGGTCCCCTCCGGACTACCCGAACCGCAGCCGGTACAGCATCAGCAGCGCCGCCGCCGTGTTCGCCGCGGGGACCTCGCCCTGTGCGATCAGCTCCGGCGTCTCCTTGAGCGGAACCCACTCCCGCTTGTCCGACTCGAAGTCGTCCTCCGGGTGGCCGACGTAGGTGGCACCGTCCGACCAGTAGATGTGGTGCCGCGCGTCGATGAGCCCGTTGGCGGGCTCGACCGTCATCAGATGCCGCAGCGGTCCGGGCTTCCAGCCCGTCTCCTCCAGCATCTCGCGGGCCGCTCCTTCGGCGAGGTCCTCGCCCTCCTCCACGACTCCCGCGGCCAGCTCCCATCCCCAGCTGTCGGTGATGAACCGGTGCCGCCAGAGCATCAGCACTTCGTTGCGCTCGTTGACGGCTGTGGCCATCGCCACCGGCCGCAGCCGGATCAGGTAGTGATCCAGATGACGGCCGTCCGGGAGTAGCACGTCCGCGAGATTGACCCGTAACCACTGGTTCTCGTACACAGTGTGTTCACCCAGGTTCTTCCATCGCACGTATGTGCCCCCTTCCTGACGGAGGTTGGGCACATCCCAGCACGCTGCGGCGTCCCTCTGACAGAGGCACCACCACAGCCGCCCTACCTCAGAGGGGCACTCGCAAGGTCTCCTCGATCAGCTTCGCCGCCCTGTCGACCGGTGTTCCGGGGTGCCGGAGCAGGTGCTCCCGGACCCGCCGCATGCGCTGCCGCAGCCGCTGTGACTCGATGCCCTGCGCCTGATCGACCATCTGCACCGCCGTCTGCGCAGCGCGTTCCGCTGAGCCGCTCTGCAACTCCACGTCGGTGAGCGTGGCCAGCCGGTTCACCCGGCCGCGCACATGGGCGGGTGCCCTGGCTGCCTCCTCGGCATACCGCTGTGCGGCGTCCAGCTCTTCCAGTACGAGCAACGTCTCAGCCAATCGGACCTGGACCAGGCCCGGTTGGACGTAGCCGGTCTCATCCGGCTCCTCCTCCGGCCGGATGAGAGTGGAGGAGTGCTCGGCGTTCCGCATACAGCCGTACGCGCCTCGGCGGTCGCCGATCCGCGCATAGGCCTTCGCCTGCATCGCGTACAAGTCGGTCGCCAGGGCCGGTGTGGATTGCGGCCCCGGCGTGCGTAACACCGCCTCCGCACAGGCGATGGCACGCCTGTCGTCGCCGAGGAACAGCGCCTGGTTGACCAGCAGCGCCACCACGTAGCCGCCGAAGAGGCGGTCCCCGGAGGCCTTCCCCAGGCGGAGCGCCTGGTGGAAGTAGCGCTGGGCCAGGCCCTGTTCGTCTGCGTCGTACGCGCAGATGCCGCTGACGGCCGCCAACGACCCTGCCGCACGGCACAGTTCACGACCGGTGCTGTCGCTGTAGCCGCCGCGCAGCAGCGGCGCCACCTCGCCCGTGAGGAAGCCGACGACGCGGGGGCGCGTCGCGACACCGCCAGCGTTCCGGTAGAGGTGCTCGTAGTGGCCGCGCGCCGCATGCAGCACCGCCACGTCCGCCTCCGAGACCTCGCGCACCCCGTCGTGCGAGACGTCCAGGTCGTCTGGCGGGTTCTCCCACTCCCAAACGGGCGCGACGGCGGCCGCGCCCGTCAGCAGAGCGGGACCCCGTGTGTGCGCGTGGAGTTCGTCGGAACGCCACGACACCGCGGCCCTCTCCACGAACCGGCCGAGCACGGCCGGGCCTTCGGCGTCTTCCACATCCCCGGCACCCTGCACCGATGCCGCGGAAGGGAAGCCCGAGGGGCGGCCCATTCCGACGTCCGCGAGTGTGAGCGTGCGGTCCAGCCGGGCGCCCAGCACCTCGCATATCCACTCCGGGACGCTGCCACGTGGTCGCTGCCCCTTGAGCCAGCGCGCGACAGCCGTGTGATCGTAACGCAGAGTGACATTGTTCTCCGCGCCGAGGCGATTGATTCTCATGGCCAGACCGGCCCGGGAGATTCCGGACTGGTCAAGCAGTACGTCCAGTTGACTGTTGGGCTCCATTTCGCCCTCCGGTCGTCCAACCCTTGTTTCGCAGAGTAACCGACAATCGTTCACACGGGGTGTGAAAGTCCCACCTGTGCGTGCACACGGCACATGCTCCCGAAGAAGCGGAAGTTGAGGTTCGCTGGAAACACTCCGTAAGCAGGAACGCGGACGGAGCACCGTAGGAGGGACCAGAGATGAACGACCCGATCCGATTCCACTTCGAGGTATACCCGGTGGTCGACCGTGCAGCCCGCTGACCACCATCGCCGTGACCCGACGCCCAACCGCGCGCTGCGCTCGTTACTGGCGGAGACGGAGTGGACGCAGGAGGCGTTCGCCCGCGCCATCGGAAGACTCGGCACCGAGGCGGGCGTGCGACTCGGCTACGACCGCACCTCCGTCGCCCACTGGTTGCGCGGCAGCCGCCCGTCCCCCCGCGTGCAGGGCTTCATCGCCGAAGCCCTCTCACGGCGACTGGGCCGTCCGGTCGCCGTGACCCAACTGGGCATGGGCGACGGCTCCAGCGGAGGCCCCGGCCCACGGTCCTCGGACGGCTCCGCCGAGGCGTCTGGGCGACCTCGCCGGCGATGAAGAACGCGGCGAGCACGCTGCCCGTGGAGTAGCCCCCGGTCGCCCCGTGGCCGAGGAAGACCATGGCCAGCGGTGCCATGGCTACGGGCAGCCGGGTCATGGACGCGGTGACGGCCCAGACCCCGGTCTGCCGGGTGAGGATGGTGCGATAACTCATGGGGTGACTCTCACTTCGGCGTGGACGAGACGGTTACGGACGGCGTGGCCGGGCGCGGGAAGTGGGCGCCGGGCGGCAGCAACTGCTCCAACGCCTGCGCCAGGACGCCCAGTCCGTCGGCGCTGAGCACCGACTCGGGATGGAACTGGAAGGAGCGCAGCCCGGGCGCGCGCAGAGCGTGCACGTCGCCCGTGGCCTTGTCGCGGCAGACCTCGACCGGGCGGCCGAGGGCGTGCGGTTGGAGGGTGTCGGAGTGGCTGCGGGCGGCGAAGGTGTTGTAGAAGCCCACCCGCACTTGTTCGCCGAAGAGGTCGATCTCCCGTCGCACTCCCTGGTTCGGGCGCTCCAGCCGGGCCAGTTCGAGGCCCAGCAGCCCGCTGAGCACCTGGTGGCCGAGGCAGACTGCGAGCAGCGGGCGCCGGTCGGCCAGGACCTCGCGCAGCGCCGTGCGTAAGGCGGCGATCTTCGGATGCCCGAGGTCGCCCGGGTCGCCTGGGCCGGGCCCGGCGAGCACCAGGTCGTAGGCAGCCGAGGTGAACGGCTCGCCGAACCTGCGTACCGTCACCTCCGGCCCCAGGGAACGGATCTGATGGGCAAGCATGGCGGTGAAGCTGTCCTCGGCGTCGATCACGAGGATGTGCTGCGCGGCGCTCAGCCGGGAGGCGGCGAGCACGCTCTCGGGCGCTCTCCCGGGCGCAGGTTTCGTCACGGGCGCTCCATCCCCCTCCTCGGCCAGCCAGAACCGCGCCAGGCCTCGGTTTCGCTCTTCGAGTGCATGGCGGACCGACGGCTCGTCGGCCAGCGACCGGCGGACAGGAGCCGCGGTGTTCGGCACCGACGCACCTGCCGCGGTCCCGGACGGCGTGCTTCGGAGCGCGCGGAGCATTCCGGCGGCCTTCGCCCGCGTCTCGGCGGCCTCTGCCGCCGGATCCGAGTGCCGTACGACCGTGGCACCGACGCCCAGCGTCAGCTCTCCGGACCGGTCGATCCGCGCGGTACGGATGAGGATCGCCGAGTCCAGCTCCTGCCGCCCCTGCTCGTCGGCGCCGATCAGGGCCAGCGCCCCGCAGTAGTAGCCGCGGCCCTCGGGTTCGTAGCGGTCGATGGCCCGGCAGGCGCTCTCCAGCGGGCTGCCGGTGACCGTCGGTGCGAAGAGTGTCCGGCGCAGCACCTCGGGCACCGGCCGGCTGGAGTGCCCCTCGATGAAGTACTCCGTGTGCGCGAGGTGCGCCATCTCCTTGAGCCGGGGGCCGACGACGCGGCCGCCGCCGTCGCAGACCGCGGCCATCATCTTCAGCTCCTCGTCGACCACCATGTACAGCTCTTCCGACTCCTTGGTGTCGGAGAGGAACTCCAGGGCCCCGGCCAAGGTGGGGCCGTCGTCGGGATAGCGGTAGGTGCCGCTGATCGGATTCATGACGGCGGTGCCGGCGCGCAGGCTGATGTGCCGTTCGGGACTTGCGCCGACGAAGGTCCGCTCACCGGTGTGCACGGCGAACGTCCAGTACGCGCTGTCCTCTTGGAGCAGCAGCCGGCGCAGCAGCGTGCAGGCGTGCCGAGGGGAGTAGTCGGCGATACGGGCGGTGAAGGAGCGCTTGACGACGAAGTTCGCGCCTTCGCCGCGCCCGATCTCGTCGGTGATCAGACGGCGGACGACGTCGGCGTACGCGTCGTCGTCGACGTCGAATCCTGCATCCGTCAACTCGATCGGTTCATCGGGGAGTTGGCGGATCGCCTCGTCGAGGGGCACGGTCCACCGGTCGTCCACGGCGAGGGCCAGCAGCGGAGCGTGGTCCTCGGGGTAGACGAAGCCCCGCTCGCCGATCTGACGGTAGGGCAGGGCGGCGAGCGTCTGGTGGCGCCCGCCCAGGGGGTCCACCGGCGGCAGTTCGTCCAGCCGCTCCAGCTCGGTGACGTCGCCGGTGAGTACCTCGAGGACCCCGGGAGCCGTCTCGGGGCGGTAGAGCAGCGCGAAGGGGCGGGCGTCCGCTCCGCTCCACAACGTCTCCAGCGGCCTCATTCCGGGTGGCCCTCCCCCAGTAACGCTTCGACGACCTGCTTGGTGGTAGGCGTGGCCGCGCAGGCGTGAGCGGCGTACGAGACGGCGAGGCGGTGGTCGTCGGCGTTGAAGTCGGCGACGGCGTCGGTGACCAGGAAGGGCTGGATGTCGTGGCTGAAGGCGTCGACCGTGGTGATGAGGCAGCCGAGGTGGGCGTAGACGCCGCAGACGATGAGCTGGTCGCGGCCTGCGGCCCGCAGCCGCTCGAGCAGCGGGGTGCGCTGGAAGGCGCTGTAGCGCCACTTGGTCAGCACCTGGTCCGCCTCGTCCGGCGTCAGCTCGTCGACTATGCGCCGGTCCTCCGGCGCCGCCGCCATGCCGGCTCCCCAGAACGCGCCGAGCAGCCCGCGCTGATCCTCCGTCATGTCGCCGGGCTGCGCGGTGTAGAAGACCGGTACGCCGAGTGAGGCGCAGGTCTCGCGCAGCTGCACCGCGTTGGGCAGCACCACGGTGAGCGGCGGGGTGTCCTGGCGGAAGGGGCGCAGGAAGTAGCTCTGCATGTCGTGGATGAGCAGGGCGGCCCTGCGCGGGTCGGGCCGCCATCCGGTCCGGTCCTGGTCGGCGTCCTCCTCCGCGGGCAGGTCGTACGGGGCGATGGGGGCAATGCCGGTCATCGGCCGTCCTCCAAGTCCTGGGCCGTGCCTGCCTTTCCCCACGCGTCCACGGCGGCCACCGCCTGGGCGCGGTCGAGCCGCGGGTCACACAACGTGGTACGGGCGGTCGGCCCGGTGGGCGGTACCTGCGAGGCTCGCCACAGGCACTCGGTGACGGGTTCGTCGGTTGCTTCCAGGTGCAGGCCGCCTGCCACTCCGCCCGCGGCGCGCACGGCGGCTCGGAACTCCCGTATCTCCGCCAGGACCGTGGTGAGGACGCGGGTCTTCAGCCCGTCGGGCCCGGTGGTCGTGTTGCCGTGCAGCGGGTCGCACAGCCACAGCACCGGGTGCCCCGCCTCGCGTACGGTCGCCACGAGCGCGGGCAGCCGTTGCGCCGCCTGCCCTGAGCCCATGCGGACGATCAACGTGAGCCGGCCCGGCCTGCGGTGGGGGTCGAGACGCGCGCACAGCCGCAGCAGCGCGGCCGCCGTCATGGTCGGCCCGACCTTGCACGCCACGGGGTTGGCCACCTCGGCGAGCAGCCGCACATGGGCGCCGTCCGGGTCCCGGGTCCGCTCGCCCACCCACGGCCAGTGCGTGGAGGTCAGCAGCAGGCGGCCGTCCTCCGTCGTCCTCAGCAGGGGGACCTCGTAGTCGAGCACCAGCGCTTCGTGGCTCGTCCAGACCCGCTCGTGCGGCGTGCCGCCCTCGGTGCACCCGCGCAGGAAGTCCGCCGTGGCCCGGGCCGCCGCGTAGCAGGTGAGCATCCGGCCGGGGTCGGCTCTGCGGGAGATCGGATCGGGGTCGGGGGCGTTGACCATGAGTCCGCGGAAGGCGGGCAGTGCGACCCCGTGCTTCGTCTCGGTGGCCTGCGAGCGCGGCTTGGCGAACTGGCCGCCGATGCGTCCGGCCATGAGTGCTTCCAGGCCCGTCGCGGCGGTCATCGCGGACGCGAGGTTCCGGAGCAACTCGACTTTCCCGGCGAGCCGTTCGGACACGCAGTGTGCGGGGTCCTCCGCGCAGTCCCCTGCCTGGATGACGCTGCGGGTGCCGGTGGCCGCCCCGGCGAGCAGCGAGCCGAGTGCGTCGACCTCGGCCTCGTCCACGAGGCCCGGAAGTGTGGTCAGGGTCTTCACGGCGGGATCCGCCGTCTCGTGCCACCGGGGCTGCTGGTGTGCCGGAAGTCTTCGCCAGCGCTGGATCTCGTCATCGGGTAAGGGCCTGAGGCCCGTGCCCGGACCGGCGAGCGCCTGTCCATTCACTCATGGTCTCCTCAATCGACCCGGTGGAAACTCCGGGAGCTTATGGAGAAGAGATTCCGGAACGCAACTACTCACTTGAGTAGCCGGGCGTGGGGGAGAGATTCCACCGGACCTACTCGGTCGAGTAGTTGCCGTAATTCTGGGGTCCATGGATGCTGTCCAGCGGTGTCGGTCACCCACCAGGCTGGAACCTTATCCGGAGGCGGACTCGGAAATGGCGAAAATCATCATCGGAAATCAACTGACCGAGGAGACCGTCGAAGGCGACCGCGCTCTCCCGGCCGAGTACCTCACCTACCTGGCCGCGGTCACCCACCGGCTGGCCTGGTGCGCGGAGGCGGACGACATCATCGTCCTGCCCACCGAACCGGACACAGAATTCCTCGCGTACGTGTGGAAGCGGCTCGGAATCGAGGACGCCCGGCCGGTCGTCGTGGTCCCCCCGCCGGGCCGCCGGGGAAGTTCGCTGCTCTACGACGACCGCCTGCACCACCCGGATTTCATCAGGAGGGTGGGGAAGCTGGCGGCCGAGCGCGGCGCCGACCGTCTCTTTCCTTTCTATGTGGACGCGGGAATAGCCGGACTCGCCGAGGCCCTGGAATTGAAGGATCCACTTCCCGCCTATTCCTTTCTGACGGCGGGAGGGAACGAACTCGTCAACAGCAAGACGTTCTTCCGGACCCTGGCCTCGGGGAACGGCATACCCGTGCCCCACGGCCGCACCGTCAACTCCGCTGCTGAGGCGGCCGACTTCGTCCGCCCCCTGCTGCGCGCCGGGCACCCCGTGATCGTCAAGCAGGACGTGCACGGCGGCGGTTACGGCAACGAGATCCTGGCGCCCGCCGAGGGGCTCGAGGGATACGGCGCCGAGCGCGTCACCGTCCTCGACGGAGACGCAGCGGCCGGTCACCTGTCCGACTCGTGGGCCCGCCACAGCCATGACGGACGCCGCCAGGTCGTCGTCGAGCAGTACGTCGACGGGTCCGTCCCCATCTACATCGAGCTCTACATCGCCGACGACGAGGTGAGGACCGTCGGCCACGGTGAGATGCGCATGGCCCCGGTCAACAACGGCCTGGTCATCCCGCCGCCGTCGGCCGGGCTGCCGTCCTTCCCCGGCTTCCTGGACCAGGCCCGGCGCATCGGCGAGACCGTGCGGGCGCTCGGCCACCGGGGCCCGATCAGCATCGACGCGATCGTGGTCCCCTCCGGCGAGATCCTCTTCAACGAGTTCAACGGACGCGTCGGCGGCTCCACCCACATCCACCGCATCGGTGACCACTTGATCGGCCCCGAGCACTGGGCGGACCGCGCTCTGATCGCGCGCAGCCGCTGCGGCTGGGACTCCCTCGCCGGGGCGGTGGCCACGCTGGAGGAGCAGGGTCTCGCCTTCGACCCGGCGACGCGGACCGGTGTCGTCATCGCAGGCGACAGCCACGGCACCCCGGGGCCGTCCGGCCAGTGCCTGATCGTGGCGCACTCCGTGCCGGAGGCGCGGGCCATGGAGGCCCGGCTGGTCGAGATCCTGGGCCTGGAGGGCGACTGAATGGACACGGCCCTTGTCACCGGCGGCGGTTCGGGCATCGGGCGGGCCACTGCCGTCGCCCTCGCCGCGCGGGGAACGAAGGTGGTCGTGGCCGGCCGCCAGGAGCACACGCTGATCGAGACGGCCAAGATGATCGAGGAGAGCGGCGGCACCGCCTCCCACGTCCTCGCGGACATCGCCCTCGCAGAAGGAGCGGCCCGCGCGGTCGGCACCGTCACCGAACGGTACGGGCGGCTGGACCTCGCGGTGAACTGCGCCGGCCTGCCGTCCTGGGGGCTGACGGCCGACATGGCCCCCGCCGAGTGGGAGCAGGTCATGGGCGTCAACGTCAACGGCACCTGGCTGTGCATGAAGTACGAGATCGAGCAGATGCTCGGGCAGGGCGGCGGCGCCATCGTGAACGTCTCCTCGCGAATCGGCCCGCACATGCGCGTCACTCATCAGTCGGCGTACGCGGCGAGCAAGTCCGCACTCAGCACGCTCACCCGCTCCGCGGCCCGCGAGTACATCGGCCGGGGCATCCGCATCAACGCGGTGAGCCCCGGCCCCACGGACACCGCGATGGCCGTCTGGCCGGGCGAGACGGCCGCCGACCGTGACGCCCGGGTCGCCCGCGACATTCCCGCGGGCCGGCTGGCGCGCCCCGAGGAGATCGCGGGCGCCGTCCTGTGGCTCGCCTCCCCCGGTGCGGCCTTCGTCGTGGGTCACGACCTGGTGATCGACGGCGGACTGAGCGCCTAGGCGACGGATGACGACCGACAACGCGCCCCAGTGCGAGAGAGAGGCCCGAACACCCATGTCCGCAACGCGTGTTGCCGTCGTCGACGGCTACTCCAGCGGGACGCACCTCGTGAAGGAGCTGCTCGACCGCGGTGCCGAGGTGCTGCACATCCGCAGCAGCCCCACTCTCAACCCGTACTTCGAGGCGACGTTCCGTCCCGCCGACTACGCCGAGGACCTCGGGCACGACCCTGACCCGGCGGTGCTCGCCGCCCGCCTGACCGCACTCGGAGTCCAACACGTCGTCGCGGGCACCGAGTCGGGGGTCGCCCTGGCCGACCGGCTGGCGCACCTGACGGGGCTGCCCGGCAACTGCCCGGACCTCGCGACCGCGCGCCGCAGCAAGTTCCGCATGGCGGAGGTCCTGCGTGCCGCCGGCCTCGACGCGCCGCGCAGCACGCTGGTGACGTCCGCCGCCGAGGCCGCGGAGTGGTTCACCGGCAGCGGCCCGGCCACGGTCGTGGTCAAGCCCGTCCACAGCGCCGGCTCCGACCACGTCCTCATCTGCCGTACCGCGGCCGAGACCTCACAGGCGGCGGCGGAGGTGCTCGGCTCGGCCGACCTCTTCGGCCGCCGCAACGAGTTCGCCCTGCTCCAGGAGTTCCTCGAGGGCCCGGAGTACTACGTCAACACGGTCTCCGTGGACGGCCGGCACACAGTGGTGGAGACCTGGCGCTACACCAAGCACCGCACCCCGGAAGGCGCACCGATCTTCCAGTTCGAGGAGCCCGCCGACCTCGAGGACCCGACGGTGGGCAGCATCCACTCCTACGTCGCGAAGGCGCTCACCGCTCTCGGCATCCGTACCGGAGCCGGGCACAGCGAGGTCGTGCTCACCGCCCGCGGGCCCGTCCTCATCGACCCGGGTGCCCGGCTGGGCGGAGGGGTGCTGCCCTGGGTGTACGCGAAGCTCGCCGGCCACTCGCACGCGGGCCTGCTCGCCGCGAGCATCACCAACCCGGCCGAGCTGCACGCCGCCCGCCTGCCGCTGCGCTTCGAGCAGCCCATCCGCTACGTGTCCCTGGTCAACCACTTCCCCGGCACGGTCCGCGACCAGGACTGGGCGAGGCGCCTGGGCGAGTTGCCGACAGCCATGGCCGTCGCGCCGGTCGCCCGTCCCGGCGACGAACTGCCGCGCACCCGGGACCTGCTCACCTCCCCCGGCTTCCTCTACCTCACTGCCGCGACCCGGCAGCAGATCGAGGCGGACTACCGGACCATCCGCGACTGGGAGAGCCGCCCGCTGTACACGTCCTGACGTGATGAACCGTCACAGGCGCGCTGCTGATCAGCACTCCTGCTTGCCCTCACCGAGGGGCGAGGGCGTACGGCAACCGAGGGCAGGTGCCCGTGCCGTTCCACCTCGCAGGCGGCGGAGTTCGTGCGGGAGCCTGCCGCGTTCCGCGGTGATCGCGTGTCGGGACGATGTGCGGCTCGGCCGGCGACGTGAGTGGTCAAGGTATCTCAATTGAACCCCCGCAGCAGGCCAGTTGAACAGGCAATGTGGCATGCAGTGACAAGTCGTCACCCGAGCCCGAGCGGACGGTGGTACTGTCCGGCCCGCCCGTTGATTGCCGTAGGGGTTTGAATCGCCCTGCACATTTCGAAGGTTGTCCTTATTCATGCCAGAGTGTTGCGCGATGCCCCTAAGGCTCACCCGCTGTCGTAGCGGCGAAATACCCGGCCCCTGTGGTTTGTACGGCCCGTCAGGTATCCGTGTATCACCGGCTGTTGATCCTCGGACCCGGTGACGGAGCCACTCAGTGAGAATCTACCGTCGCCTGTTCTTATTGGTCGCGGTGCCGCTTGCGGTGGCCGTCACCTTCTCCGTACTCGCCCTCGCCCCCTCGGGGCAGCAGGCGCTGCAAGCTCATCGGCTGGCCAACATGGTCGAAGCCGCAGCCGCCGCCAACGAGCTGGTCTACAAGCTGCAGGGTGAGCGCACGGCTGCCACCGCACTGGTCTCGGGCCAGGGCGACGAGGCCAGCTTCCGTAAGACCGCCAATGCCACCGGCGAGAGCATCGACACCTTCCGTGGCAAGCGCGAACAGCTGTCAGACGTGCCTGAGAACGCCCAGGAAGCGCTGGATCGTGTCGACCGGTCAGTGAAGCAACTGCCCACCGTCCACGCGCAGGTTCGCTCTGGCAGCAGCTCACTCTCCGCGCTGACCTTCAGCTATCGGATCATCATCGCCGATCTGGTCGCGTACCGCGAAGGCATAGCCCAGGCCGAGGGAGTGGACGCGAACATCGCCGACCAGATCCGCGCCGACGCCGCCCTCTCCGAGGCCACCGAGCACATGGGCCAGCAGCAGGTGACGGTGCTTCAGGCGCTGGCCGGCGGGGGGTTCACGCCCGCCTCACAGCGTACGTTCGAGGCGACCAGGCTCGGATACACCGAGTCGACAGGCACGATGTTCGACATCGGCCCGCAGGAATGGCGTACCTGGCTGGAGAAGGGCGTCTACGGCCCCAAGGCTCTCGCAGCGCAGCGCCTCGAGGACCAGGTGAGCCGCACTCAGGTCAACACGGAACTCTCGATCTCCTCGGACACCTGGCAGGAAGCCACCTCCGGCCGGCTGTCGCTGCTGCGCTCGGTGGAGCAGCGGATCGACGACTCCGTCATCAGCACGGTGAAGGACAAGCGCACCGAGCTGATCTGGTGGGCCGTCGGCGAGGCCCTCATCGTGTTGTTGACGCTGGTCGGCACCGTCTTCGTCGCCTCCCGCCTGGGCCGCGTGATGATCCGCCGGCTGCGGGACCTGCGTGACGCCGCGAACGACATGGCGTACAAGCGGCTGCCCCAGGTCACCGCGGAACTCTCCCAGCCCGGCGCGCTCAGCGGTGCCACGCCTGATCAGGTCGCCCGACGCGCGGGCAAGCCGGTCACCACCACCGGCGAGGACGAGATCGGGGAGGTCGGCGAGGCGTTCAACTCCGTGCACCACGAGGCCGTACGGCTGGCCGCGGAGCAGTCCGACGCGCAGGACCAGTTCGCCGAGACGCTGGTGACCGTGGCCCGCCGTGGTGCGCAGCTGACCAGCGTGATGGTCTCCGAGCTGGACGTGATGCAGCGCGACGAGGCCACTCCTGAGCGGATGAAGCTGCTCTTCGCGCTCGACCACCTTGCGAACCGCATGGAGCGCAACACCAACAACCTGCTGGTCCTCGGCGGTTCCGGGCACGGGCGCGCACGCACCAGTGACGTGTCGTGCTCCACGGTGATCATGGTGGCGGCCCAGCAGATCGAGCAGTTCGACCGGGTGGAGACCGGCGTCGTCCAGCCCGGTATCGACATCGCCGCCCGCGCCGTACACGATCTGGCGCACATCCTGGCCGAGCTGCTCGACAACGCCACTCGCTACTCGCCGCCGGAGAAGACCGTCGGGGTCGCGGCCTGGCGACTGTGGGACCGCGCCGTCGTGCAGGTCGTCGACGACGGCGTAGGCATCAAGCCCGAGCGGCGCGCCGAACTCAACTCCGCCCTCTCCGAGCCGCAGACGCGGATCGGGGGCGTGCGGTCCATGGGTCTGCACGTGGTGGCTCAACTGGCCGCGCGGCACGGCATCGCGGTCGAGCTGCGTGCTTCGGAGAGTCCCGGCACCATAGCCGAGGTCATGCTCCCCGCCAGCGTGCTCGGCTCCGCTCCCCCGCACGAGGCGCCGGAGTTGCCGCAGGGCGCGCGGTCCGGCCATGCGGACGGGGCGCCTTCCCATGCCGGAGCGGTCGAGTTCGCCGCCGGGCCCGCCGGATCGCCCGTGAGGGAGACCGACGCCTCAGGGCTTGACGCGCCGATGACTCCGGATGGGAGCGGTCGGCCCATGCCTCACCCGGCCGACGCCTCGGCGAGTCGGACGGCGGAGAACTACGACGACTACAGCGCCACCGCCGGCAAAGAGGGCCGGGAGACGGCTCACACCCATGACGGGACCATGCAGCTGGGGAAGGTGCGGCCGTCCGGCGCCCGTGCACAGTTCAGGTCCACGACGGAGAGGCCGGCACCACGTCCGCAAGGTGGGGAGGAGCGGGCAGGTGCGCGGTCCGAGCCGGAGCCCTCGCAGACCGCCGGGGTGAGTGCCGCGGGACTGCCCGTACGTCGGCGCAAGCCAGCGGACGGGCAACAGCGGGTACGCGCCCGGGACGACGGTGGGGACGGAGCAGGGGCGGCCACCGCGTCCAGGCCTCGGTCCTCGCCCCGCCGCCGGGACTCCCGCCAGATCTCCGACATCCTGACCGCCTATTCGCAAGGCATCAACAGGAGCACGAGTCGCCGAGAGCGCTCTGCCCCCTCGAATCCCCGCGGTTCGAAGAATGGGAATGCCGACGACACTCAACGGAATGCGTGATGATCCGATCTGATCTGAACTGGCTGCTGAACGACTTCGCACGGCGGCTTCCGGAAGTCACCCACGCAGTCGCCGTTTCCGTGGACGGGCTGGCGCTCGCCTTCACCGGCATCCCCCGCGATGACGCCGACCGGCTGGCCGCGATCGCGTCCGGCATCGTCAGCCTGCTCTCCGGTGCCGCTGAACTGACGCAGACGGACCCCGTCGAGCACAGCCTGACCGCCATGGAAGGCGGCTACATGTTCTCCATGGCGGTCTCCGGCGGGGCGTCGCTTCTGGTGTGCACCACAAGGGAGGCGGACATCGGGGAGGTCAGCTTCATGATGTCGGAGCTGATCAACCAGGTCGGAGACGCGTTGTCGCCGGAGGCCCGGGACGGCGACCGCCAGGCCGCGTCCAGCTGAGCCGTTCCACAGCCCTCCCCCCCCCCTTTGCCCCACCCGTATATCAATCCAACGGAGACCTGAATGTTCAACGCACGCATCGTGCGCGGCCAGAGAATACGGACCGCCTGCGCGGTGGCCCTCACACTCGCGGTGACTGCCACCGCGGGGTGCAGCGGCGAAAGCAGTTCCGACGAGGACACCGTGACGGTCGGCCTGCTGTCCTCGCTGTCCGGTGTCTACAAGCCGGTGGGCACCGAGACGAGGGACGGCTTCAAGCTCTATCTGGACACGCACGACGGCAAGTTGGGCGGGCGCAAGATCGATCTGAAGGTCGCCGACGAGGGTGACGGCCCGCCGACGGCGCTGCCGGCGGCGAAGAAGCTGATCCAGAAGGACCAGGTCGACGTCATGACCGGCGTCACCGGCGGCGGATCCGTCAAGGCGATGCTTCCCCTCGTACAGCGCAACAAGATTCCGCTGGTGGGATCGAACGCCCGTCCCCCGGTCGAGGACGGCGAATACGTCTGGCACACCAGTTACATGTCGGACGAGCCCGGCGCGGCCATCGCGAAGCACATCAAGACGACGGTGGACGGACCGGTCTACGCGATCGGCCCGGACTACCAGGGCGGCCACGACCAAATGCGCGGCTTCACCACGGCCTTCGACAAGACCGGCGGGGAACTGGCCAACGCGGACGGCAAGACGACCTGGACGCCCTTCCCCAAGACCACCAACTTCGCGCCGTACCTCTCCAAGATCGCGGAGTCCGGAGCCAAGGCCGTCTACTGCTTCTACGCTGGCAAGGCCGCCATCGACTTCGTGAAGCAGTACGCCGAGTCCGATGCCGCGGATCTCCCGCTCTACTCCCCCGGGTTCCTCACCGAAGGCTCCACCCTGCCCGCCCAGGGCAAGGCGGCCGACGACATCTACTCGGTGCTCAACTACTCCGCCGACTTGGACAACGACGCCAACCGGAAGTTCGTCTCCGACTGGACGGCCAAGCACGACGCGCCTCCCACGAGTTACGCGGAGGCCTCGTACGACGCCGCAGCGACGCTGGACAAGGCGATCGGGGAAGCCGCCAAGAAGGGCGAGGTGAACTCCGAGACGATCAACAAGGCCATCGCCGGCCTCGGCAAGATCGACAGCCCGCGCGGCACCTGGGAGTACAGCGAGAAGACGCACACACCCGTGCAGCAGTGGTACCTGAGGCAGGTACGCCCCGACGGCAAGCAGCTGGCGAACGTCGTCGTCAAGGACTTGTCGACGCTCGGCAGCTGACGTGAACGTACTTGATGCGCAGCTCGTTCCGGCGGTCGACGGCGTGGCCTACGGGCTGCTGCTGTTCGTCGTCGCCGCCGGTCTGAGCCTGGCCTTCGGTACCGCCGGCGTGCTGAACCTCTCCCACGGCACGCTGTACGCCATCGGGGCTTACACGGGTGCCGAGTTGAGCGACGGCACCTGGGCGGGCCTGCTCCTCGGGCTGGCCACGGGTACGGCGGTGGCCGGGACGGCGGGGATCCTGCTGGCAGTGCTCACCACTCCGCTGGTGCGACGCGGCCATCTCGCGCAGGCGCTGCTGACCTTCGGGCTGGCGCTGATCGGCGGCAACCTGCTCATCGAGTACTTCGGTTCCGACGCGATACCCGTGCGGATACCCGAGGCGCTGGACCAGTCGGTGACCCTGCTCGGGCACCGCTACCCGGCCTACCGGCTGGGGTTCATCGTCATGGCGCTGCTGCTCGCGGCGTTCGGCACCTGGGTGCTGACGCGTACCCGCGCCGGGGCGGCCGTACGGGCCGCGGCCGACGACTCGCAGATGCTGGCGACCACCGGCCGCAGCCCGGGGGCGGTGCACACCGGAGTACTCGCCGCCGCCGGTGCGTTGGCCGGGGCGGCCGGGGTGCTCGGCGCGCCGATCATCGGCCCGGGCCCTGACACCGGTGACACGGTACTGATGCTGTCCCTGGTGGTCGTGGTGCTCGGCGGGCTGCGGTCCCTGTGGGCCACCCTGTTCGCCGCCATCGCCGTGGGTGAGGTGCAGTCCCTCGGGGTCTCGCTGGCTGCGGACTGGGCGCCGTACCTGCTCTTCGCCGCCATGGCCCTGGTGTTGACCATACGGGCGCACCGCAGCGCGGTGCCCGCGGCCGCCGGCCACGACGCCGACGCAGCATCGGCCACCGACCCGGTCGCCCGGCTGCTGCGCCGGCTCGGCCCCGCCCGAGAGCCACGGGCCGATTCCGCGCAACGACAGCAGACTCCGAAGAGGGCGGAGAGCTCGGGTCAACCGGACCCGGCCACCGGCTCGCGACGTACGGCACAGGTCGCCGGACTCAGGTCCAAGTCGCTCCCCCGGCCGGTCCGGCAGGTCGCACCAGGACTCGTACTCCTGGTGGCGCTCATTCCGCTGCCGGTGCTGCTGTCCCCCTACGCCCTCTCACTGGTCGGCTATGCGCTGGCGTTGGGACTGCTCGCGGTCAGCGTCACCGTGCTGACCGGCTACGCGGGTCTTCCCACTCTGGGGCAGGCCGCTCCGTTCGCCGTGGGCGCCTACACCACGGCGCTGCTCGCCGGCGCCGGCTGGACGGTGGGACCGGTCCAGGTGCTCGCCTCCGCGACAGCCGCCGCGTTGTTCGCGCTGGTCACCGCTCCTGCGGTGATACGCGCCCGGGGCACGACCGTGCTGATGATCACGCTCGCCATCGGGGAGTTGACCGTCGTCGCCGCAGGCGAGCTCAAGTCCGTCACCGGCGGCACCGAGGGGCTCATCGACTTCCCGCCGACCCAGGCACTGTGGGGCGGCGAACCATTGATCGACGAGAGCCCTGCCTACAACTACAGCCTCGTCGTGGCGGCCTGTGCCATCGCGCTCACCCTGTTCTTCCTGCGCTCGCCTGCCGGGAAGCTGCTGATCGGTACGCGTGAGGCCGAGGCCCGCATGCGCGCCTCCGGCCACCCCGTGGCCCGCTACCTCCTGCTCGCCTACATCGGGGCGGGGGCCCTCGCCGGCATCGGCGGCTCGATGCTGACCACCGTGCAGGCGTACATCTCACCGGCGGACGTCGGCTTCGAGATCGCCGCATTCGCACTGCTGGCGGCGGTCATCGGCGGGACCCACTCGGTGCTCGGCGCGATGTTCGGAGCCGGGCTCATCGTCTTCATCCGGGACTGGCTCTCCGCGTCCTGGCCGGGCCACGGCCCGTTCTTGCTGGGCGTGCTCTTCGTCGTCACCGTCTATCTGCTGCCGCGCGGCCTCGCCGGGCTGCGCCCTCCGATCCAGAACCGCTGGTTCCGGGCACTCAGGGGCACCGCATGACACGCAACCACCCTCGACCCCGCTGCGCGCTTTCCACGGCGAGCCGCCCCGGCGCGCGCCTCATGGTGATTCCGTGCTGACGCTCTCCCACCTCACCCGCCGGTACGGCAGTCTCATCGCTGTGGACGACGTGAGCCTGAGGCTGCCCGCCGGCGCCCGCCACGCCGTGATCGGCCCCAACGGCGCCGGCAAGACCACCCTGTTGAACCTCATCGCCGGCACTGACCGTGCGGACAGCGGCCAGATCCTGCTGGCTGCCGCGGACCGGTCAAGCGGCAAGGACCGAGCGGACGGCGCCGAGGGCGCGATCGACTCGGCCGACGCCGACATCACCCGTATGGCAGCCGCCCGGCGTAGCCGGCTGGGCATCGCCCGCAGCTACCAACAGCCGTCCGTCATCGCGGGGTTGACCGTACTGGACAACATCATGCTGGCCGGCTGGCGGCATCACCGCGCGGGCCGAGCCGCCTGGCGGCGACCTTCCCGCAGACGGCTGCTGCGGGAACTCGCGCTGAACCGGCTGGACACCGTCGGCCTGGCCGAACTCGCGGACCAGCCGGCCGGTGGGCTGTCGCACGGTCAGCGCCGGATGCTCGATATCGCCGCCGCGATGGCCGGGCAACCACGGCTGTTGCTGCTGGACGAGCCCGCAGCTGGGCTGACCGACCGCGATATCGGCCGCCTGGTCGGACTGCTCCGGGACATCCCGGCGGAGGTCGCCCTGCTACTGGTGGAGCATCACATCGAGGTGGTGACCGAACTCGCGGACACGGTCACTGTGTTGGCCGCGGGCGGCGTACTGGTGAACGGCAGCACCCAGGAAGCACTCAGCCACCCGGAAGTCCGCGAGATCTACCTGGACACCGTCCCCGCCTCCGTCGAGGCGCCGACGCGCAGTGGCTCCGGGCCCGTGACCGGCGCGAGAGGATGACCGCGGATGCTCGAACTCACCGGACTGAGCGCCGGATACGGCGGCGGGACCGTGCTGCACGAGCTGGATCTGACTGTGCCCACCGGCACCGTGCACGCGGTCGTGGGTCACAACGGCGCCGGTAAGACCACGCTCGTACACGCCGTGGCCGGCCTGCTGCGCCCCAGCGGAGGCTCGGTGCGGGTGAACGGGCGGGACGTCAGCGGCCGAGCCGCCCACCAGGTCGCGCGCGCAGGCATCGGGCTGGTCCCGCAGGGGCGGCGGGTCTTCGCCAGCCTCACAGTGGGTGAGCACCTGCGACTGTCGTACCGCCCACCGCGCCCGGACAAGGGCGACGGTGGCCGTGCGGCTCGCAGGGAACGGATCTGGACGCCGGACAAGGTGCTGGAACTGCTGCCCCGGCTGGGTGAGCGCCGAGGGCACCGGGGTACCGACCTGTCCGGCGGCGAGCAGCAGATGCTCGCACTCGCCCGTGCCCTGCTCGGCAGCCCCCGGGTTCTGCTTCTGGACGAGCCGACCGAGGGCCTGGCGCCGGTGGTCGTACGTCAGATACGCGAACTGATCGCCACCCTGGCCCTGGAGGGCATATCCGTGCTGCTGGTGTCGCCGAGTCCCACGCTCGCGGTCCAGTGCGCCGACACGGTCACCGTGTTGACCTCCGGGCGGGTCACCGAACGGCTCGACGGCGGTCCGCTGCGAGCCGATCCCGGCGCGCTCCATGCCGCACTGGAGCTCGCACCCACTACCGCCGCTGCTGACCGGCCGCTCGGGTCGGCCACGAACACCGCACCGGTCCGGGCGGGGTCCGGGAGCAGCGAGGAGAGCCAGCGGGCTTGAAGTCAGCCCGGACCTGTAGGTCCGGAACGGTTCTCGCCGCTCCACTGCCCAGCCCTTCGTCGCGGGCAACACCGGGGCTGCGGGCAGGCGTTCGGGGGAAGCTGCGCGAGGCGACGAACGCTTCCGGGTGCAGACTCCGCTTCGACGTGTTGCCTGCCTCGTGAGGCACGTCGGGAGGGCATCCTGCCGGGACGTCTCGCCGGTTCGAAGGCCGGCCGTCGCCCCGGTCTGCGGCGTCGACTCTCCGCACTCGTCGCCGACTGAGGAACACGCGAACGCTCCCGCGACGGTCCCAAGTCCGGCCGCGCCGGGGTCAGTCGGGGCGCAGGGCCTGGCCTCCCAGGCTGCCGCCGGGCGCCGAGCCCCGATTCTGCTCCTCCCACCAGGCGTGGAACTCCGGTTCCCGCATGGTCGACCAGTCCGGCGTCCGCACGACCTGCGCTTCACCCATCCGACGCGCCAGGCCGACCATCTGGCCACCGACGACGCTTCGCCCTTCGTCATAGGCGGTCAGGATCTCCTGCCAACTGCCCCCCGAGCGCCATACCCTCTCCAGGGCCGCGGCGTCCTGCAGGGCCTTCACACTGCCGGCACCGATGTGCGGCCGGGCGACCGTGGCCGCGTCCCCGGCGAGCAACAACCGCCCGCGGGCGTAGTGCGGCACCGACAGGTCATAGATGGGCTGGATGAACGTGCGCTCCTCCGGGCTGCGCAGCACACAGTCGGCCCAGTAAGGCGGGAAGTGCTCGGCGACGAGGTCGCGCAGGGACGCGGTCAGTTCCGCGGCCACCTTTCCCGGCGGCAGCGAGGTCGGGCTCCGCAGCTCCTCGTCGAGGCCCGACTCCGCGGGTGGGCGGGTATAGAGCACCCAGTTCATGCGGTGCCCCTCTTTCCGGTCCGGTATCAGGTACATCATGCAGTGGCCGCCGGGGAAGACGACGACACGCGCCTCCTCGTCCCCGCCCTCGGGCAGGTCCGCGGGTGCCTCTGACGTACCGCGCCAGCCCAGGTAACCGGCGTACGCGGGGGCGAGTTCGGGGAACATCGCCTGCCGGACGACCGAGCGGTAACCGTCGGCGCCGATCACCAGATCGAAGTGTTCCTCACTGCCGTCCGCGAGTCGCACGGTTGCCCTGTCGGCGTCGGTAGCCACCTGGGCGACGTGGGCCTCCGCGCGGAAGTCCGTGCCGTCCGGGACCCGCCGCCGTAACTCACTCCAGAGCGAACCCCAGTTGTACGCGCGGAAGGGGAAGGGCTGGCTGGCCATGTTCCGGCCCAGGTCCGTCGCGCCGTCCCGTACGGTCCAAAGCCGCCGGGAGAGAGGCGCCCAGGGCATGGCGTCGGTCATGTAACCGGCGGCTTCGAGTTCGGCGAATCGGTCGCCGTGCACACCGATTCCTACGCCACGGTCGCGTAACTCACCGCCCGCGCGCTCGAAGACGGTCACCTGCTCGGCACCGCCGCGAGACGCGGCCAGCGCCATGGCGCAACCGGCGATGCTGCCGCCGACGACGGCGACCTTGCCTCCACCCATGAGATGTGCTCCTCACAACTCGCCAGCCGCAGAAGGAGGTTCGCACACCGCCGGGGGCGGGGTGAAGGCGGGGTGTACGCCGCCATACCTTCCTTCCTGGGTGCCCCATGGGGCTGGCCGACGGGGCAAGGCCGCCGCGACGCCGGCGGCGACCGGGCGCTGGACTCGGCCTGCACGCATCGCCCTCTGCCAGATCCACGACGGTGGACGCGGCCTGGACCACTACGGGCGAGCGGGCGCCCCCTGGCCTACGGTCATCGTGCTGTGCTCCTCGCTGCCGATCGCGGGAGCGGCCGCGGCAGGCGGAGTGGTGGCAGGCGCGAGGGTGGTCATGCGGGGGCCGTTCCAGCCCAGGCCGGCGGCCACCATCCGGTCCAAAGCGGTGGCGAGGACGTCTGATCCGAGACCGAGGTAGAGGCGGATGACGTCCTGCGACGCCTGCACGGGACGGCCCGGCGTGCTCATGTGGCCCTCACCCGGCAGCACCCCGGCACGTTGGAGGCAGTGCTGGCGGAAGTCGCCGTCGGCGCCGCCCACCCCAGAGGCTGAATACCAGGGCGGGACGGGCAGGAGCATGTAGGGGCCGCAGCTTCCGGCGACGAACGAGCCCGCTGGATAGTGCAGGTCCCGCTGTATTCGTTCTGCGACTTCGGCGCGGGTGACCGCGTATGCGGCGCGCTGCTCGGTGAGGTAGATGTCGGCGGCCGGGTCGGCCAGCCAGGCCGCCATGGCCGCTTGGAGGGGGACGGCCGTGGTGTAGGTGTGCTGGGGCAGCAGGCGCGCGTACAAGTCCTCAAGGGTGCCGGGCGCTGCGACCGCGGCACCAACACCCCATCCATTGCAATGGAATTGCTTGCCCATGCTTCTCGTGGCGAGCCAGCGGGGACGCCGAACCCCCGACGGGAGGGACGCGACCTCTTCCAGCAGGATGCGCAGCGCGGGCGTGGGTGTGACGGCGGGATCGTGGACGGCGTAGTAGGCGTCATCGACCAGCACCTGGACATCGAACTGGAGCGCTGCCCGCACCATCTCCCGCACGACGCCGGCGCTCCAGTTGGCCCCGCTCGGGTTGTGCTGCGCGTTGATGACCAGCAAGACCGGGCCTGTGGTGTCCCGGCGCGCCTGGTCGAGACGTTCCTCCACTTCCTGTGTGTCCGGCTGGTATCCGCGGTCGCTGCTGAGGCCGAAGTGCCGGATCTCGTATCCGAGCGGGGCGTAGACGCCGGGGTAGTCCCAGCCGGGGGAGGCACACACGACAATCGGTCGCGCGGATGCGGTCGGCTTGTCTTCGATCAGGAGGCGACCGAAATCCCGCATGACGGAGCGGGTGCTGCCCGCGCTCCCCGCCACCTCGAAGTCGCTGCCCAGCACGGCGGCTTCATCCAGGTGCTGGGTGCGGGTGATGTAGTCGCGCAGGACGAGGCGCAGCGCGGGCAGACCGTAAGGGGTGAGCTGGTAGCCGTGTGCGTGCGCGGGCACGTCTCTCAGTGCGGCGAGCAGACCCGGTGGCGGTCCCTGCCAGGTCTCACCCAGGGAGAGGTAGATCACGCGTGACAGGTCGTGGCCCTGGTCGCGGTGGCGGCGTAACAGCGCCAGGTCGCCGTAGGGGTTGGTCAGATCGGGCGGCCCGGCGATGTCCAGCAGCGGCTGCATCGTGATGTGCTCCTGACGGATAGTTCGTTGCGGAAGGAAGGGATGGACCACGGCAGGACGGCGCGGATGCTGTACGAAACCGCGGCCCCCGTTTCCCGTGGCGCGAGCCTTTCACTGGCCCGTCAGATCATGAACTCGACGAGGAGGATCTGTAAGGGGCGAGATAAAGCATCGACGGCGGCGAGCTCTGGCGAGCGGCGGCCGAAATCATCGCCGCGGAGACAGGCCGTGACAATTCCGACTTCTGCGGTGTGAACCTTGAATTCCTCAGCAAAACCGACGGCCTTCCGCACGCTCGTGTACGGCCCCGCGGGGTGAGTGGGAGCCTGCCCATCTCGTCGGCCCCGGTGTAGCCGGCCCTGAGCAGAACTGGAGCGACGAACATTCGCGCTCGATCCGCCGGTGGGCGAACTCAGAAGCGCGATCGCGCGGGAACTGGACGGCTTGCAGCAAGACAGCGAGCACCTGCACAGGGACGTCTCAGGAGGCTGGCTGCCGTACCGCGTTCGCCGGTGCTGCGCTGCGACGGTCGAACGCGGAGAACTTCCGTACGAAACGGTGCTTACCTGCCGTGAGTGAAATATCTCGCAGGCACGAACAATTCGTGGCCGGTGACGAATTGGACTCGCACTCCAGCGGCTGTCCAATCGGTAGACTCGACCCCGCCGGCGCCGATATCGGCGTCAATGTCCGCTGGATGCCCATAGGACAGACCCGGATCCCGGCCGATCATCAGGGTGTAGGACTCGCGTCCGGACAAGGTGTGCCTTCGGACGAGCCCCAAGTAATGCCGCGACTCGTCCTTGTAGGAAACCGTGGAGAACTCATTGCTGCGGTGGACGACCTCGGATCGTGGCCACCAGAGCAGTGTGAGCAAAGAGGCGGTCAGCGCTACGCCCATGGCACCGCCGAGCATCATCGGACCGAGGCGATTCAGCCGGCGAAAGCGGACCCGCCGGTCTTGCGACGACGATTCCTGGACGATTGTGGTCCTCCTTCGCGGCAGGCGTACGTGCACTCGGTGACCGGGTGGACGTGACGCGACCGGTGCGACGCTGCTCGGCTGCGGATGCCGGGTATGACGCACCTTCCCGAAGAGAGGTTCATCGTCGGCGGCGATGTCTCTTCGCGGTGTTGCGGCGATGTGGGACGTCCGCTGCAGCGGTGTGACGGGACGCGCTTGCGCGAAGGGCTGTCGGCCGACGGCTTCGGCCGCCCCTGCGTCCGAGGGGATTCGGCCAGGAGCGACCAGTGCGGGTTGCCAAAGCAGCAACAGGATTCGCGGTGGCCCCGATGCCTGTCGCATGATCACTGCCAGGCCTCTCGACCCACGCAGTACGGGCTGGCGCAGGCAGATCGAACGACAATCCCGGAGGATCCATGTCGCAGCCCGCCCAGGTCACGGATGTCACGCATCGTCTGGTCCCCTCCCCCGCCGGCAGGATCCACCTGGTGGAACAGGGCGTGGGGCCTCTGGTGTTGCTGGTGCACGGGTTCCCGGAGTCCTGGTATTCCTGGCGCCACCAGTTGCCGGTGCTGGCCGCAGCCGGATACCGCGCGGTCGCCATCGACGTTCGCGGCTACGGACGTTCCTCCAAGCCCGAGCGCGCGGCCGCATACCGGATGCCCGACCTGGTCGAGGACAACGTCGCCGTGGTGCGAGCGCTCGGTGAGGAGAGCGCGGTGATCGTCGGGCACGACTGGGGCTCGGTCATCGCCGCGAGCTCGGCCCTCATCAGGCCGGACGTCTTCCGTGCGGTCGGGCTGCTCAGCGTTCCCTATGCGCCGCCCGGTGGTCCCCGGCCCAGCGAGGTCTTCGCCCGGATGGGGGGCGGGGACGAGGAGTTCTACGTCTCCTACTTCCAGGAGCCCGGCCGCGCCGAGGCCGAGATCGAAGCCGACGTCCGCGGCTGGCTCGCAGGGTTCTACGCGGCCTTCTCCGCCGACACCATGCCCGCCACCAGTGCCCCGGACCCGCACTTCGTCAGCCGCGGAGGGACGCTGAGTGACCGGTTCCCCTCCGGCCGCCTGCCCGAGTGGCTCGGCGAGGGCGACCTCGACGTCTACGCCGGGGAGTTCGAGCGGACAGGCATGGGCGGCGCGCTCAACCGCTACCGGAACATGGACCGGGACTGGGAGGACCTCGCCGACTTCCACGGCAAGCCCATCACCCAGCCGTCCCTGTTCGTCGGCGGGGGTGCGGACGCCTCCACCACCTGGCTGGCCGAGGCGATCCAGGCCTACCCCGCCACCCTGCCCGGTCTGGTTTCCTCGCACGTCCTTGAAGGCTGCGGCCACTGGATTCAGCAGGAGCGCCGCGAGGCGGTCAACGAGATCCTGACCGGCTGGCTCGCATCGCTTCCCAGCTGAGCACCACCGGGGCCTCGCACGGCACGCGCTGGTGGGTGCGCTTCGGGGGAACGTCGGCTGGCGGGCACATGGAGGGCTCCTCGGCGTGAGGGCCATCGCGCAGGGCTCACCCCTCGATCCGCCATTGACGAGCGGTGGATGTCCGCGCGCCGTGCCCTCGGGCCCTTCGCCCGTCGGGCAGTTGGACGCCGTCGTCCTCCGTGACCCCGTCGTGCGGACGCCGCTGGGCAAGCTCCGCTACTGCTGCCGCCTCCACGGTCGAGCGGGCCTCAAGTCACTACGTCCACGGCAGAGCGGCTCTGTCCTGCCAGTACGCGGTGGCCGGTTCCGCCAGGGCCGACAGCCGTTCGGCCTGATCGGCGGTGAGTCGCGCGGCCCGCGCCGAGACGTTGTCGTCCAGTTGGCCCGTCGTGGCGGCGCCGGAAAGGACGATGTCGGCCCACGGCTCGCGCAGAGCGGCGGCCAGAGCCAGTCCGTCAGGTGCGCTGCCCGTCTCCCTCGCGAGGCGGCCGAGGGGTGAGTCCGCCGCCTCCTGCACGAGGCGGCCGTTGGCGAGGGCCTCCTTGACGATGACGGTGCGTCCCGCGTCGTGCGCCTCGGCAAGCGCGGGTCCGGCGGAGAGCTCCATGAGGTTGTACGTGGCCTGGATGCTGGAGAAGAGCGGGACGCCGTCCACGGCTACCGAGAGTGCGGCGCGGATGGCCACCGGCTGTTCGGGACCGGAGGTGCTCAGCCCGATGCTGACGCCTTCGGCCGCGAGACCGGCGAGCCCTTCCTGCAGCGTGCGATCCGTGAGGACGGGACTCTCGGGCGTCACGGAGTGGACCTGGTAGAGGTCCAGACGGTTGCCGAGAAGGCGCCGCGTCTCCGCCAGTTGCCGGTCGAAGGTGGCCCGGCTGTGGTCCTTGGTCTCGTGCACCGCCGCGTCGATGTGCCAGTCAGCCGTGTAGGTGTAACCCCACTTGCTGCCGATCACGCAGTCGCTGCTTTCCGGGCGGCTCCGCAGCCAGTTCGCAAGGAACTCCTCCGCCCTCCCGTATGAGCGGGCGACGTCGAAGTACCGCACCCCGTGTGCGTACGCCGCGTCGAGCACTTCGTGAGCACGGGCCTCCATGGCCTCGACCGTCCGCTCGGCGGGCAGATCCGAATCCCTGCCGAGGGTGATGTATCCGGGGCGCCCGAGCGCGGCCAGGCCGAGCCCGATCCGGGTGGCCGGGCTGTCCGGGAGACGTTCGAGGGACACGGTCACATCCTTGCCTGAAGGACTCGTCTTCGTGGTGCCGGACGGGCCTCTGGGATCGACGGCGAGAGCAGGGCGGTGGCTGGCCGACCGCCACGAGGACGGCGAAGCCCTGCTCTCGCCGGCTCAGTTCCTCGGCGCATCAAACACGCTGAGTTCCCTCCCCCGCCAGCAGGACGCGATCGGGCCGGATCGGCAGGCTCCGATGGCGTACACCGGTTGCGTGCCACACGGCGTTGGCTATCGCCGCCGCGGCGCCCACGATGCCGATCTCGCCGATGCCTTTGATCCCGACCGGGTCGTCCGGGTCCGGGTCGTCCACCCAGCCCGCCTCGACGTGCGGGACGTCGGCGTTCGCGGCGACGTGATAGCCCGCGAAGTCGGCACCGACGTTGCCCCCTGAGGACTGGTCCCTGACCGCTTCCTCGTGCAGGGCCATGGAGATGCCCCAGGTCATCCCGCCGACGAACTGGCCGCGCGCTGTCAGCGGGTTGACGATCCGGCCCGCCGCGAAGATGCCGAGCATCCGCTGCACACGTACTTCGCCGGTTGCCGTGTCCACGGACACCTCGGCGAACTGCGCGCCGAACGAGTGCCGTTCGGTGGCCGCGAGAGCCCCGATGGCCGCGGAGGTGTCCGAGCGCGCGGTGATTCCCTCCGGCGGAATGCTGCCGCCCAGGGCCAGTTGCTCCCGCAGATCACGTGCGGCGGCCGTCACCGCCCACCCCCACGAGCGGGTGCCCATCGAACCGCCGGCGATCATCGCCTGGCCGAAGTCGCTGTCCCCGATCCGTACGCGCACCTGATCGGTGGCCACGTCGAGCGCTTCGGCGGCGATGAGGGTCAGGGCGGTCCGCGCGCCGGTTCCGACGTCCGACGCGGTGATCCGCACGGTGAACGTGCCGTCCGCCTCCGCCGTCACTGCCGCCGTGGACGGGATTGCTCGCGCGGGGAACGAGGCAGCGGCCGTGCCGGTTCCGATGAGCCGGTGCCCCTCACGGCGCATGCCCGGGCGCGGGTCCCGGTCGGCCCAGCCGAACCTGCGGGCACCCTCGCTGAAGCAGGCCAGCAGGTTGCGGCTGCTGAAGGGCAGTCCTGACACGGGGCCGGTCTCGGGATCGTTGCGTGCTCGCAGCTCGATCGGGTCGATGCCGCACTTCTCGGCGAGTTCGTCGAGCGCCGATTCCAGCGCGAACGAACCTGGTGCCTCGCCCGGCGCACGCATGAAGGTCGGGGTCGGCACATCGAGCCGCACGACCCGGTTGGCAGTGCGGTGAGCGGGGGCGTCGTACATCACCCGTGCCACCCCGGCACTCGCTTCGACGAATTCGTGGACGGTCGAGGTGAGGCTGAGGGAGTCGTGCTCCAGCGCGCGCAGCCGCCCGTCGGCGTCCGCACCGAGCCTGATCCGCTGCGTCGTGGGGCTCCGGTAACCGATGAGCGAGAACATCTGCCGACGGGTCAGCACGACCCGCACCGGGCGCTGGAGCACGGTCGCCGCCATCACTGCCGCCACCTGGTGCGCGCGCACCCCCTTGGAGCCGAAGGCGCCGCCGACGTGCTCCGACCGGACCCGGACCGAGGACGGGTCGAGCGAGAACAGCTTCGCCAGCTCGTTCACGATCCACGTGCTGCCCTGGTTCGAGTCGACGACCTCGAGACGGCCGCCCTCCCAGCGGGCCGTCGCCGCGTGCGGCTCCATGGGATTGTGGTGTTCCTCCGGCGTCGTGTACTCCTCGTCCACGACGACGGCGGACGCGGCGAGTTCGGCCTCCAGGTCCCCCTTCTCCTCCACGTCCTGCCCCTGGGGGCCACCGGAGGCGTAGGCGTCAGGACGCCCGGCGGAGAACGCGATGTCGTGCGGCTCCTCTTCGTACTCCACCACCAGCGCCTCGGCCGCCTCCCGGGCCTGCTCGGACGTCTCGGCGACGACGAGCGCCACCGGCCAGCCCCTGTGCGGCACACGGTCGTTCTGGAAGACGGCGGCGGTCGGGTCCGGAACTCCCAGCAGGCCGACGTAGTCGGTGTCCACGTGCGGTGCGTTCCCGTGATGCAGGACGGCGAGCACGCCGGGCATCGCGAGGACGGGCCCGGTCTCGACCGAGCGGATGCGCCCGCGGGTCACGGTGGACAACGCCAGCCAGCCGTGGGCGAGTTCAGCGAACGGGACGTCCCCGGCGTAGCGGGCGGCTCCCGTGACCTTCTCCGGTCCCTCGACGCGAGTGTGCGGAGCGCCGTGGGAGCCCTTGACGGACGTGGTTCCGGTCGTCGCGGTGGTCATCGGGCAGTCTCCTCGCGCAGTTCGGTCAGCACGGCGACCACCAGGTTGTGCATCAGGGTCACCTTGTATCCGTTCTCGGGCAGCGGCTGCGCGGCCGCGAGTTCGGCGTCCGCGGCGGCGGCGAAGGTGTCCGCGTCGGCCGGTGCCCCGATCAGGGCCCGCTCGGCTTCGCGGGCCCGCCACGGGCGGGACGCGACGGCCCCGAAGGCCAGGCGCACATCGTGCACGGCGCCGTCCCTGACATCGAGCGCGGCGGCGACGGAACCGATCGCGAACGCGTATGAGGCGCGCTCACGGACCTTCCGGTAGCGCGAGCGCGCGGAGACCGGTGCAGGGGGCAGGGTGACGCCGGTGATCAGCGCTCCTGGCGGAAGGGCGGTCTCCAGATGCGGGGTGTCACCCACGGGCCTGTAGAAATCGGCGATCGGCAACTCTCCCCCGGAGGTGGCACCCTCAGGCCCGTCCGCCGTTTCGTACGAGACGACGGCGTCGAAGGCAGCCAGCGCCACACCCATGTCCGAGGGGTGTACGGCCACGCAGTGTTCGGAGGCGCCCAGGATCGCGTGATTGCGGTGCTCGCCCTCGATCGCCGGGCAGCCACTGCCGGGGGCGCGCTTGTTGCACGGCTGGGTCACGTCGGTGAAGTACCCGCAGCGGGTGCGCTGGAGCAGATTCCCGCCGACCGTGGCCATGTTGCGCAGCTGTCCCGAGGCGCCGGCCAGCACCGCTTGCGCCAACGCCGGGTAACGGCGCCGGACTTCGGGGTGGGCGGCCAGATCGCTGTTGGTGACGGTCGCTCCGATGCGCAGGCCGCCGCCCTCTGTCGATTCGATCTGTCCGAGGGGCAGTCCGCTGATGTCGACCAGCTGGGCGGGCCGCTCGACGCCGATCTTCATCAGGTCGACGAGGTTGGTGCCGCCGCCCAGGAAGCGCGCCTCCGGATCGGCTCCGAGTTGCGCGACCGCGCCGGAGACGTCGACGGCGCGCTGGTAGCCGAACTCCCTCATGCCGCAGCCTCCTTGCCGGCCTTCCCGGCCCTGTTCCCGGCCTTGTTCCCGGCAGCGGCCGCCTCGGTGACGGCCTCGACGATCTGCACGTAAGCGCCGCAGCGGCAGAGGTTGCCGCTCATCCGTTCCCGGATCTCGTCGGCGGTCAGCGGTGCCGGTGCCGCATCGGGCCGTAGGTCGTCGCTGACGGCGCTGGGCCAGCCCGCCGCGTGCTCCTCGATCATGGCGACGGCCGAACAGATCTGGCCCGGTGTGCAGTAGCCGCACTGGTAGCCGTCGAGGTCGAGGAACGCCTGCTGCACAGGATGCAGCCGTTCGCCTTCGGCTATTCCTTCGATGGTGGTGATGTCGCGTCCTTCGGCAGACACCGCGAGTTGAAGGCAGGAGACAGCCCGCTGCCCGTCGAGCAGGACGGTGCAGGCACCGCACTGCCCCTGGTCGCAGCCCTTCTTGGTGCCGGTCAGATCGAGACGCTCACGCAGTGCGTCGAGCAAGGTGGTGCGGTGGTCGACGGACAGCGTGTGCTTCTCGCCGTTGATGTTCAAGGTGATGGCGCTGGACGTCGATGGGTCCATGCTCAGCCTTCTTTCGCGTATCGGAGCGCGTGGCGGACGACCGGGCCGGCAGAGGAACGATGACGGGACCGTACAGCTCGTACGTGGCGACCGCGGCTGCGAGATGTGCAGGATGCGAGGGGAACGCCGAGCGCGACGGGCCGCTATGGTGGACTCAACCGGACAGCTGTCCGTTACCGGGGAACGTACCGGACAGTTGTCCACTTTGGCAACCATGGGTTCTGGCACGGCCCCGTGAGGAGGACGAGTGCACCAGAGGAAAGACGCGCCTGTGCGCTCGGACGCGCAAAGGAACCGCGAGCGCATCCTCGAGGTGGCACTGGCAGAGCTCACGCACTCCGCGAACGTCCCGCTGAGCACGATCGCCAAGAAGGCGGGCGTCGGACAGGCCACGTTCTACCGCAACTTCCCCAGCCGCGAGGCGCTCGTGCTGGAGGTCTACCGCCACGAGATGCGGCAAGTTGCCGACGCCGCGACTCAGTTGGCCGAGACGCGCGAACCGGACCGCGCCCTGCGGGAGTGGATGGACTACCTCGCCCGGTTCGCCATGGCCAAGGCCGGCCTGGCAGACGCGATCCGCCAGGCCACCAGTGCGCCCGGAAACGCGGAGAAGCCGGGCCACGGTCCGGTGACGTCCGCCGCCGAACTCCTGCTCCGTGCCAACGAGGAGGCCGGCACCATTCGCCCTGGAGTCACCGGGGACGACTTCCTCCTCGCCATCGCGGGACTCTGGCAGATCGACCCCCTCGGTGACTGGCAACCACGCGTCAACCGGCTCCTCGACCTCGTCATGGACGGGCTGCGCGCGGGAGCGCCCGGAGCATGAACGCGATCATGTCCGCCGATGATCCGCCCCCGCTGACGGACTTGCCGTGGCGCGTCTGCCGTCGGGTCAGCTGCCCCCGAGCCCCGCACCCCCTGCAGCGACGGCTCACGTGGACGACCGGGCTCAACGCGCACAACGACCTCACAGGGATGGCCTGTTCAGTGGCCGCGACCGCTGGATGCTTGCTTCCAAGGGGTCATGTTCTATGGGGTCTGCCCTCAGCGTGGGGGAGGCTTGAGTGGGAAGTGCCGCTATACCCGGGCGAGTTCCGCGAGCAGGGCGAGGGAGTTGCTCCATGCCATGGCGCTCGTGGCGGCGTCGTCCAAGGCGCCGCTCTCGGTGATCCGTACCAAGGTCGCCTCGGCCTGGGGAGCGAGGGTGATCTCGACCAGGTCTCCAGGTTCCGGCAGCCAGCGGAACGCGAAGCGACGACGAGGCTCCACGGCCTCCACTCGTGCGGCAAAGCCACCGTGTTCGTCCCAGCGCAGGTGCATCTCACCCCCCGGCACCAGGTCGATGTCGGCACCCCCGAATGCATACCACTGCTGGAAGAACCCCGGCTCGGTGACCAATCGCCAGACACGGTCAAGGGCAGCCGGGACGAGGGCCTCTTCGGAGATTTCCATGCTGCGACCGTATCCGGGCTCCGGATCCAAGCAGCGAAAGCTCGGGCAGAAGCAATCATCCAGGTGCACAAGCTCCGTGACGGGGAGCCGGGCACCGGCGAGCGAGTTCATGCCGAGGCTCGAAAGGTCCAGCGGGTCCGGCAGGCCCGTCAGTCCCGGCCGGGACGCCTAGCCCGATGATGAACTGTCGCCTGCCAGGGCGGAGAGCAGCGCTTCGTCCCCCTCCGTGATCCGGTGCGCGACGACGGACAGCCGCTCGTGGTGGGCGCGTGCGTGATCCCGGATCACCGTGAACGCCTCGTCCATCGGGATCTGCAGACGCGCGGACAGCACCCCCTTGGCCTGCTCGATCGTGACCCGGCTGGTCAAAGCATTCTGCATCTGGCCTGCGAGGATCTCGCTCTCCCGGAGGCTGCGCTGGGACAGGATGCTGAGGGTGGAGATGTCCGCCAGGGCCTGACCGAGGTGCATGTCGGCGTCGCTCAGCGCGCGTGACTCGCTGTGGAAGAGGTTCAGCGTGCCGATGATCTCGCCGCGCAGGCGCAGCGGGAGCGCGTGGAGCGAGGTGAAGCCGGCTTCGCGTGCGGCCTCTCTGAGACGCGGCCAACGCGCCGTGTCGAGATCGGCGTTGATCACTTGTTGCCCGGTGTGGAAACACTCCACGCTGGGCCCTGCCTCGGTCTGCGACTCGAACATGTCCAGGAGCCGGGCATGTTCCGAAGAGGCCGCGGCCGAGCGCAGCCGGCCGTGCTGGTCGCCCAGCATGAGCCCCGCGGCTTGCACGTCGAGCAGCTCCACGCATCGGTGGGCCAGGGTGTGCAGGAGGTCTATGACGTCGAAATCGTCGACGAGAGTGTCCGCCAACTCCACGAACACCGTGACCAGTCGTTGTTCACGCATCGTGAGTCTTCCTCCAGTCGTGCGCCCCGCCACCGGCGGCAAGAGTAGCCATTTTTTGTCCATTGGCCGGTATGGGTCGAGTTCGTCATAGGCAGTCGTTGAAGTCCAGCCGCTTCGCCACGACGTCAGCAGCGACGTCGTCGATGGGGCGGTCGCTGCCGAAGGCGTAGCCCCGCAGGCGGATGAGTGCCTCGTCCAGACCGACGCCCAGTTGCTCGGCGATCATCCCGGTGGCCTGGTGCACCGCGGTACGCAGCACGACGAACTCGCCGCCAAGGCCCAGCCGTAGCAGCAGTGAGGTCAGGGCGTCGGCGAGGACCAGCACGTCACCGATTTGAGCGGTGCTCATCGAACCGGGCGAATCACGGTACAGCTCCAGCACACCCAGACCGATCGCCCCGATCCGCAGAGGGAACGCGAACACCGCGCGCACCCCGAGCTCGCCGACCGCGCTGGCGAAGGCCGGCCAGCGGGGTATCGGCATGTTGAAGAGATCCGGTTCGAGCACGAGAACGCCGTGCCGCGCGGCGTCGACGGAGGGGCCCTCCCCCAGCGTCAACTGGAGGCTTGCCAAAGCGGTGTTGGTCGCGCCACTGGACCAGATGCTCTCCGGGGTCCCCGTCGTACTGGTGACGACCGCGCCGAGACCGCTCACGCCCGCCACGGTCGCCGCCTCGTCGGCTAGTGCCCCGATCAGGTCGTCGTTCGCGGTGATCCGCGCCAAGACTGCCGCCATGCGCTCACTGGCCACTATCGCTCGCTTCTCGCCGACTTCCTGGTTGGGCCTCGTCGTCCCGGACCTCCACAGGCCGGGCCCACCGGGGCCGCTTGTCGGCAACGGCTCCCGCGATGTGGTTGGGTCCTGGTTCGGTCCTGCTCTCTGTGGGCCAATGATCTTGGCCGTCACTCGGCGGCACGACCGTCCAGTCCCGGCCATCTTAGTGCTCTCGGCCCCTGACCGGGGGTGTCCGTTCGCTGAGGGAGGCAGATGGGGTGAACCAAGTGCCGTTCGACGGCGGATTCGGGCTTGAGGCCCGGGCCGGCCAGGGGGCGGGATTCGGGGAACGCCCTGCGCCGCCCCGGTTGCGGACAGGGCTCACTTGGGGCCGAAGGCGGCGCTGACGTAGGCCCCGAGACCGTCCTCGTAGTTGTCCGAAAGCGTCGACCACTGGAGATACAACCGGCCGTTCTCGTACAGCGGCCGTTCCACGTGAGTCGTCCTTGTGAAGCCGTGCTCGACGTCCTCCCTGTCGTCAGGGTTCCGCAGGCGGAGCTCTTGCTCCTTGCCCTTCTCAACAGGATCGATCGCGACGATCTGACCGCCCGCGTCGTAGGTCGGCTTCTTGTACGCGATCAGCTTGCCGCCTTCCATCCGCAAGGGCTCGATGTGACGGTCCCTGCCGGCGCCCGACTTCCAGCCGGCCTTGCCCGTGTCGAGGTCGAAGGCCACAACGGCGTTGGTGGACGAGCCCTTGCCGGACTTGTGCTCCAGGGAGGGCAGGTAGACGTATCTGTCGTCGACGACCACGCTGAGGCAGGACTCGATGTCGGTGCGGCACCCCGGGTTGTGCTTCTTGAGGGGGATGGTGGACGTCAGTTCGCGGTCCTCTCCGATCACCATCAGTTCGCGAGGACGCTGGACGACCATGGGATCGCTGGAGACCACCTGCGCGAACGTCTGCGCGCCGGGAATCCTGAACTCCCATGTCGGCTTCCCCGTCTCCGGGTCGAGCTTCTGAACCCTGGAGTCGACGGATGCGACGACGTGGTCGCAGGTGACGACCGCCGTCAACTCCTCGCCACCCGTGAGACTTTCGTGCACGCACTCACTGTCCTTCTTGGCCTTCCACAGCAGAGTGCCGTCTGAGACCTTGTAGGCCGCCGTGCCCCGCCAGGCCCACCTGACCGCCACAACGTCCTGGCTGATGGTCACACCGGCCTTGCTGTCCGGCGCAGCCTGGCCGGCCCTCATCGTCTTCTGCCACTCCTTCTTGCCGGAGTTGACGTCGAAGACGACCAGCCTGGTGCACTCCGCCCGTGCATTGTGGGACTCCGTCATGAGCACTGCCGTCTTGCCGGCCGAGGAGATGTGTTCCGAGGCATTGCAGACCAGCCCGTCCAGGGGAAGTCTCCATTTCCGCTCACCGCTTTCCGGATCCACGCCGATGACGCCGAAGGTCGTCGTCCTGGCGTAGATCTCATCGGTGACCCAGGCGCCACGGAGGAACACCCCGGACTCCCCGGCGGGCACCTCAGGTGCCTTGATCTTGAAGAGTTCCCTGCCCTGACTCGCCGCGTCCTTCCCGCTGCCGTTCTCCTCGTCGCCGTAGACCATGAAGAAGCCAGCGGCTACGAGAGCTATGGCGACAGCGACCGCCGCGGCGACCAGGGCACGTGCCCTCCCGTTGCCCGCCTTGCCGTTGCCGCCGCCAACACCTTGCATGTCCTGGCCACTTGGAGACGGGGCGGCGGACGATGAAGCCTGCACGCTCGGCGTGGCCTCGGACGCTCCGGGTTCTCCCGCACTGGCCGACTGGCCGGGCGACGGCTGCGACACATCGGTTCCCTTCGTCGATGAACGGACTCGGCCCAAACCCGCTCATCCCGTGGACTGGGAGAAGCCAGCAGGGGCCTGCCCTCGGCTGACGGCACTTCCTCTCCTGCCGGACACCTGAACCGCCGTTACGGTTCCAGACCCGGTCCAGCCGACTGCCCGTGTGAACGCCCGGTCGGAGCAGGGAAGTCGGGAGTCGGCCGCTCCCACTGGGCGGCGATGACCGGGCACTCGCGGATCACGCCACTGCCTGCGGGGACGGACCGGCTTCTGAGCTGACGCCGGCGATCCGGCATCGCGTACTCCCGCGTACTCCCCTCGTCTTCGCCCGCCTGTAAGGATGAACTCATGTGGTCGCGGCTGCCGTTCGGGGACGACCTGCGGGCCGTGCTGGGCTCACCCAGCCGCTCCCGGCGTCTGGGCAGCAGTCCACGCTCACGTGTGTGGCGCGTGGAGCTGGCCGGGGCACCGGCGGTGGTGAAGCACATCATCGACGGTCCCGACGCCGAGGAGCGGTACGTCCGCGAGGTGGCCGCGCTGCGGCTTGCCGCCCGGGCTGACGCGCCCGTGGTGCCCGCGCTGCTGGGCACTGATCCCGGCGAGCGGGTGCTGGTCCTGGAGTATCTGGACCACCGACGCCCGTCCAGCGACTGGATCGTCGGCTACGCGGCGGCTCTGGCCCGGCTGCATGCCGCTGCGGGCCCGGAGGACGCCGGAGTACTCCCGCGTTGGCAGGGCCCGGACGCGTCCGACGTCGAATCCTTCCTCGGGCTGGCCAAGGCTCTTGAGGTTCCTGTCGCACCTGGAATGTCCGGCGAGCTCGACGGCCTCGTGCACCGGCTCGGCCAGGCGTCGGGGCACGCCCTTCTCCACGGGGATCCGTGTCCCGGCAATGACCTGCACACCACCGGCGGGATCAGGTTCATCGACTTCGAACAGGCATCCTTGGGCAGCGGACTGATGGAGCTCGCATACCTGCGCATCGGCTTCCCGACGTGCTGGTGTGTCACCGCGGCGTCCGCACCGCTGCTGGACCGGGCGGAGACCGCCTATCGCACGGCATGGCGCACTGCGGCCGGCACCGAGCTCCACGGCGATCTGGCCGACGCGTGCGCCGGCTGGCTGCTGAGAGGCGACGCACTGGTCCAGAGGGCGCAGCGCGGACCCACTGACCACCTGGCCCGGATCTCGGGCCAGGACTGGAAGTGGGGCACCGCGACCGCCCGGCAACGGCTCGTCCACCGGCTCGGTGTCGTCGGCCGGATGACTGCCGACCGCGCCGACCTGAGTGGCCTGAGCAGGCTCAGCGCGGACATGCGCCGACGAATGCTCGCTCGCTGGCCCGCCCTCCCACCAGTCCCGTCTCAACGCCCCTGAACACCGGCTGATCTCACGGATCCGGGGGCCGGGTCTAGTCGACGCGGGCGGTCTTGCGATCGGCTTCGGCCTTGACGAGCCAGGACAGCAATGAGGCCACCGTGAGGCCGGCTTCGGCCGGGTGGCGCAGCACTTTGTCGTGCTCGATCTCGTACGTGTTGGCGCGTCCCTCGCGGGTGTGGGACAAGTAGCCGTCCTGCTCCAGGTCGAAAATGATCTTCTGGACGGCGCGCTCCGTCAGTCGGCAATGTGCGGCGATGTCTCGGATACGGACGTGCTGATCGTCGGCGATGGTCGCCAACACGCGTGCGTGGTTGGTCAGAAACGTCCATCCGGTGTGAGGTTCCGGCACTCCATGCATGGCCTGATTCTAACTAACCAGCGTTCACGCACCAGGTAACACGTACTGGAGTTCATGTATATTTGAGCGTGTGCGGGCTGGCGAGTGTGTTTGGAGAGGAGGCCAGCCCCTCAGGGAGGGGAGAGAAGGCCATGTGTGAACCTGCGCCGTACGCGCAGCCGCTCACCCAGCAGACGGCCGAGCAGGCGGACGGCGACGGCACGGGGACGGAGTCCGCCCTGAGCCCGGTGGTGTTCGTCCATCCCAGCCCGGACGGCGATGGCGCACCCCACCCCGACGGTCTGCACGAGGACGGCCACCAGAGTCTGCACGCCGAATTGGAGCAGTTGCGACGAGCCATGGAGACCCGGCCGATCATCGACCAGGCCTGCGGCGTGCTGATAGCCACGTTCGGACTGAGCCCCCAGGGAGCCTGGAACGCACTCGTCACGACCTCTCAGAACACCAACACCAAGCTGCACCGCCTGGCCGGCGACCTGGTCGGCACCGCGCAGGGGGACCCGTTGCCCAAGGCCGTGCGGGAGCAGCTGAATGCCGCGGTCGACAAGGCGAAGGCAACCCCGTCGCCCCCTGGCCCGAAGTCCTGACGCTCAACCCGCGCGACTCCCGTACCAACCGCTGATGACGGAACCGACTGCAACGGGGCAGGCTGAATCCCCGGCGAGGAGTGCTGACCATGCCCGCTACACGCAAGCCCAGTACGGCTCTCGGGAATGCTCCGGCGACCTATCCGGTCTGGAGTCCTGACAAGGTCTACGCGAAAGGCGAACGCACCGTCCACGAAGGCCGGCTGTACGTGGCCGCGGAATCCGTGACCGCCGTCAGACCCGACCCGGGCAGTGGCTTCGATCACTGGCCGTGGGTCTATCTCGGCTGGCACTCACCGCGCTAGCCGCCGCCTGCGGGCGGATGCCGCCGCCGTCCCCGGCTCATCGGTCTCTGATCGCGGCTTCGATCTCGATGCGCTCGGCACGCCGTAGCCGGGTGTGCCGTCAGGCAGATTCGGGCCAGTCGTCCATGGTCTGGTGCTCACGCACCGCTTCTTCCAGCGCCCGTATCCCGAGGTCGATGAGCGGGCTCCGACGGCTGCCGCGGCGTACGCAGATGAGGATCCGCCGCGTCGGCATGTTCTCGCTCGACACCGGCACCCGCACCACCGCCTGGCCCGCCGGCCCCTCCGCCAGCCGCGGAATCAGCGAGACGCCCAGCCCGTTCCCGACCAGCGACCAGACCGCCGACCAGTGCGTGGCGCCATGCACGATCCGCGGCGAGAACCCGGCCGCCGCGCACAGCACCCGTACCCGCTGAGCGTGGTCGCAGGTGCCCGGGTCGGCGACGATCCAGTCCTCGGCCGCCGCGTCCTCCAGCCGCACCGACACCGCCCGCGCCAACGGATGGTCGGCGGCCACCAGCAGGATGTGCGGCTCCTCCAGCAGGAGGCTCTGCTCGAACCGCGCGTCATCCGGCGGCGGTCCGCCCTCGATGGGTTCCACGACCGCCAGATCCACCTCGCCCGCCACCAGCAGGTCCATGCTCTTCTCGGTGTCGCACTCCCGCACCTGCACCAGGAGTTCGGGATGGCTGCGCCGCAACCGCCCGGCGGCCGGGGCGATCAGGCCGCTGATCGCGGTGGTGAAGCCAGCGATGCGCAGCGGTCCGGTCATGCCCGCCCGGTGGGACTCCAGTTCTGCCTGCGCCTCCTCCCACCGGGCCAGCAGCGCGTCGGCGTGGTCGACGAGCAGGCGCCCCGCCGGGGTCAGCCGGACGCCGCGGCCCTGCGGCTCCAGGAGCGGGACCTTGAGCTCGCGCGCGAGTTCGCGCATGTGGTGGGAGACCGCGGACGGGGTCAGGTGCAGGGCTTCGGCGGCCGCGGTGACCGTGCCCTGCTGGCGCACCACGCGGAGCATGTGAAGCCTGCGCAGGTCAATCATGAAAGCATTTTGCACACACCACCAGCAAAACGTGCAATAGACCGCAACGGTCGTGCGGGGTCATCCTGCTGCCATGAACACCAACGCGAACACCATCGTTTCCCTGCACACCACCAGCGAGGGCGTCGTGGTCTGGAGCCGCTGCTCCTGCGGACGGCTTCAGATGGTCCTGGTTCCAAGCGGGTTCGACGGCAAAGGACTTGCCGCGGGCGGACACGACATCCAGTGCCCCCACTGCGGCAGTTAGTGCCGCTCGGCGTTCGTGGACCGCTGGCGGACTGCCGCTGTAGGACGTTCTAGGGCAGCACCACCCTGGGACCGTCGACCACGTCGCACCAGCGTTGCGGGGCTGGACCGATCCGGTGGCACTTCCTTCGGCTGCACGCCCAACTCGCAGTGCGGCCAGCGGAGTTGGGACGGTTCTCCTGATTCCCGGGAGCCGCCCGGGCTGGTTGGCTGTGGAGGTTCCTGCGGCTCACTCCACCTGCTGCCAGGAGGTGGTCCCTGAACCCTGCCCGGAGCCGTGGGACGAGGGCCGTCCTTCTAAACTCCCCCGATGGACAACATGAGTTGCACCCAGTGCGCCACGACCGGTCTCGAGCCGGGTTTCATCGAGGATGCAGGAGAACACTCCCGCGGGTACGCGCGGTGGATCGCCGGTCCGCTGGAGCGCGGCATACTCGGCGGTGCCAAGCGCATGGGCCGCCAGCGCTGGCAGGTCGAGGCTCACCGCTGCCCCAGCTGCGGGCACTTGGAGCTTTTCGCACGCCAGCATTCGTGATCCCACCGCCCTGATCCCAGCGCCGTGATCTCCACCGCGGCCCCGACTGCCCTCCGGTCCCGAGTGCCTGGTCGGACAGAGATGTCCACCGAGGCAGTTGGAGCGAGCGTCTGACGTCCCAATCCACATGCCGTGGCAGTCATGGCTCTGCCAGCCTGGCGAGCCATGACTACATACGAGCTGTTGCTCATCGGCGGTGGTGCGGGCGTCGGGAAGACGACCGTCGCATGGGAGGTGTCCGCTGTGCTGCAGGCGAGGGGAACGGAGCACTGTCTGATCGGATGGCACGGCATCTGAGCCAGCAGGCTCCTGGGGACAGCGTCCGTATCCCGACCGACGGTCGGCCGGTCCAAGACATCGCTCTCGATGTGCTCCAAGCAGCCGCCTGGTAGACCTGCGCGACGGGCTGCGAGCCTGTTGAGCGATCCGCCCGCTCTGCGACCGGTGGCAGCCGCAGCCCCCCGCTGACGTCTCTGGCATGACCGCTCCCACCGTGGAAGGCCGCACGACGGCGGGCCCAGCGAACACATAATGAGGTGAACGCTCCCGGTCACGGCACTACGATCCCGTCATGCGACCGGCTCACTACAGCGATGACGACCTGGAACAACACTCCCTGCGCCGAAAGGTGGCAGACGACGGACAGCGGTCGGGATTCGAGCACGACGTGGACCGGATCCTGTACTCCACCCAGTGGCGTGCGCTCGCGGGCAAGAGCCAGGTCGTCGCCAGCGGAGAACTCGGCGCCTACCACACCAGGTTGACCCACTCGATGAAGGTCGCCCAGCTGGGACGGCGGATGGCCGAGCGCCTCGAGCGACGCTACGGCGGCCCCAACCCGGCGCTGGTCGAGGCGGCTTGCATGGCGCACGACATCGGACACCCGCCCTTCGGCCACGCCGGCGAGACAGCGCTGCGAGTGACGATGGACGAACTGCACTTCGCGGGCGGGGTGCTCGACAGCTTCGAGGGCAACGCCCAGACGCTGCATCTCCTCACCTTCCTCGCCGCCCACAAGTACCCGGGGCACCGCGGGCTGCACTTGACCCGGGCCTGCCTGGACGCAGCGACGAAATACCCATGGGAACGCACCCCGCTCGACGTCGATCCCGCACGGCACTCGAAATGGGGTGTCTACGCGGTCGATCGCGAGGCGTTCGCGTGGGTGAGGGCGGGCCGCAGCGACGACGCGGTGCCGGTCGAGGAACAGCTGATGGACTGGGCCGACGACGTCACCTACGCCTGCCACGACGTGGAGGACTTCTATCGCACCGGGTTGATCCCGCTGGCCGCGCTCCTGCCCTCCCCCGGAGCAGCCGGCGGCGACACCGAGCGCGAGACGCAACGCTTCCTGGACTATGTGGAGGCCAAGCGCCGCCGCGACGGTGATGCTTTCGACCGGGACGAGGCGCTGCACCTCCTGGCCGACATCGCCAAAGCCCTGTCGGTCCCGGGTCCGTACGCAGGCCGCCACGACGACGACGTCGCCGTCAACGCCCGGACCGCCAAGCTGATCGACCACTTCACTCGCGACATCGAGCTGGCTGTCGACGGCCCGGCAGCGATCCGCTACGGCGCCCGCCTCGTCGTCCCAGCCGAGCGCCGGGCCGCTTGCGACCTGCTCAAGGAACTGGTCTGGTGCTACGTCATCGACCGCCCGGCGCTCGCCACCCAGCAGCACGGAAAGCAGCGCATCGTCTCCGAACTGCTGCGCTGGACCTACGAATCCCCTCGGCTCCTACCCACTGACCGGGCCGAGGAACTCGACCTCCACGGCGACCCTCTGCGTGCCGCGGCCGACCACGTCGCGTCCCTGACCGAGGACCAGGCCATGACCCTGCACCGCCGCCTGTCCGGCACCAGCCTGGGATCGGTGAGCGACGCCATGTGGCAGTGACTGTGACAGCGACGGGCCCCCGGACAGGCAGTTGACCGTCCCGTCTCGTGGCCCTCCCTTCTGCGAGGTGAAGGGTCCGCGGCGCGGAGGATCGTCTGCCGTTCCAGCGGCTGCCCTCCGCGCGTCGATCTCGACCACGCGGGCGCTGAACCCGAAGCGCTCGCCCGAATATGAGTACGGAACATTCGGGCTGACCGATGAGTTCTGCCAAGCGTGCCGGTCTTCACCGGTGCCACCACCCACGTCCGTGCCGACGGCCCTTGGCTGCAAGGCGATTGTGACCCTGGAACCCCAACGAGGTGCCCCCATGTCAGCTGCGATCCAAGAACGACCGGCCGTACAGGCGGGCCGCACACCGACGGTGGTGCGGCTGCTGGTGCTGGCCACGTTCGTGGTGATCCTCAACGAGACCATCATGATCAACGCGATTCCGCGGTTGATGGACTCGTTGCGCATCACCGAGCAGTCGGCGCAGTGGGTGACCACCGCGTTCATGCTCACCATGGCCGCTGTGATCCCGGTCACCGGATGGTTCCTGCAGCGGGTCACCACCCGCCAGGCCTACGCGACAGCGATGGGCGTCTTCCTCGCGGGCACCGTCCTGTCAGCCGTCGCGCCGTCCTTCGAGGTGCTGCTGCTGGGCCGGATCGTGCAGGCCGCCGGCACGGCCGTGATGTTGCCCCTGCTGATGACCTCGTTGATGATCGTGGTGCCCGAGCATGACCGCGGCCGGGTGATGGGCAACGTCAGCCTGGCGATCTCGGTGGCGCCCGCGCTCGGACCCGCCGTGTCCGGGCTGATCCTGCAGGTCGGCTCCTGGCGACTGCTGTTCGTGGTCGTCCTGCCGATCGCGGCTCTGGTGACCTTCTTCGGGCTGCGCAAGATGGACGACATCAGCGAGCCGCAGGTGAGCTCCATCGACTGGCTCAGCGTGGGCGTGGCGGCGTTCGGCTTCGGAGGCCTGGTGTACGGCCTGAGTCTCTTGGGCGACAGCGACGGCAGGGTCGGGCTCGGTATCGGGACCGTCGTCGCCGGGGTCGCGGCGATCGCGATCTTCGTGATCCGCCAGCTCAGGCTGCAACGCACGGGTGTGCCTCTGATGGACATGCGCATCCTCGGCCACCGCACCTACACCCTGTCCCTGCTCCTGATGTCCGTCGGGTTCCTGGCGATGCTCGGATCGATGATCCTGCTGCCGCTGTACCTGCAGAACCTGCGCGGCCTCAGCCCGCTGGAGACCGGCCTGCTGGTCATGCCGGGCGGACTGGCCATGGGCGTGCTGGGGCCGACCGTCGGAAAGATCTTCGACCGGTTCGGCAGTCGGCCGCTGGTGCTGCCCGGCTCGATCTCCACGATGCTCGCTCTCGCCGGGTTCACCCAGATCTCGATGACGATGCCGTACTGGCAGGTGCTGGGACTGCACGCGCTGCTGATGGTCAGCCTGGCGGCGACGTTCACCCCGGTCTTCACGCTCGGCCTGGGCGGGCTTCCCCCGCACCTGTACTCGCACGGCAGCTCGATGCTCGGGACGTTGCAGCAGGTCGCCGCAGCGTTCGGGACGGCGCTCGTGGTGACCGTGATGTCCGCACGCTCCAGCCACCTGATCGCCGACGGCGTCGCCGCAGTGCCCGCACAGGTGAGCGGGATGAAGCTGGCCTTCGGCGTCGCGACCGCCCTGGCCCTGGTGACGGTCCTCGTCGCGGCGAAGCTGCCGAACCGGGCGGCGGACGCCGGCACCCAAGACGAGATCAGCGCCGGCACGGTCCCGCCCGCCGATGGAGCTGCCATCGAGAAGCACAGTGCAACGACCAAGAACGGCGCTGAGGGCCCCTGACGTCCGGACCTGAAATCAGTGGCAACGGCCTCAGCGGCCAGGGACGGGGACACACAGGCAGCAAGCACTCAGAGCACCGAACACCCCGTGATTCCCAAGCTCGGAGCGCGGGTTGGAGTCCCTGACCGGCTCTTCTTGCCGAACGCGAGCGAACTGCGGGCGGCGCGAGTCGTGGAGCCTGAAGAAATCCTCATGTTGGGCTCACGGTGACTTCAGGCTGGGACGCGACAACTGATGCATGGGCCGAAGACGAACGACCACAGGGGCGGCTGAACCAGGTCCCCACCGCCCGGCGGTACGGGCCGTTGGGCATGTCGTCGGCGGTATGCGGGCCGTGCGGCGCCGTCGGGACCTTGGCGCGGCCGGCTTGACCGTGACGAGCCGGGTGTCGGGTGGCGCCGTCGTCGACTCCCTCGGTGGCGCGGCGCCGCCGTTCCGAACGGACGGACATTTCCCGGGCGGGGCACGGGGATTCCGGCCGCTCTGGATTTCTCAAGCCGAGTGGACGGAAGATGGCGACCACCGCGCCGCGGTAGGTGGGATCGGTGATCGAGGTCCAAGCGGTACGAGAAGGGGATTGATGTGCCCCATATCCTGCTGATCGAGGACGATCCGCGAATCAGGTCGATCGTGGAACACGGGCTGGGCGCGCGGGGGTTCGTCGTGACCTCGACCCACGACGGCCCGTCCGGGCTCGAGGTCCTGCGAAAGCTCGAGGTCGCCCTTGTCCTGCTCGATCTCGTCCTGCCGAGCATGGGCGGTCTGCAGGTACTCGCTGAGATCCGGTCGCTGCGGCCCCGGCTGCCGGTCATCGCCCTCACCGCTCTCGACGACGCCGGTTCCAAGGTGAACGGGCTGGACGCCGGTGCCGACGACTATGTGACCAAGCCGTTCTCGATGGATGAGCTGGCGGCCCGCATTCGTGCGCGGCTGCGGCTCCGGGACGAGGCGAGCACCGCTCTGAAAGCCGGCCCGCTGACGGTCGACCTGCTCACGCACCGCGCGGTGCTGGACGGGCGCGAAGTGGATCTGTCCAGCCGTGAACTCACGTTGCTCGCAACCTTCGTCCGGCACGCGGGGATGGTGCTGTCACGCCGCCAGCTCCTGCAAACGGTCTGGGAGGTCGACTTCGATCCCAAGTCCAATGTGGTCGAGGTGTATGTCGCCGCGCTGCGACGGAAGATCGGGCCCGCGTTCGTGGAGACCGTCCGTGGCCGCGGCTACCGGTTCGTCACCCCGGAGACGACGAACGGCACCGAACGCGCCGCCGGCCGCTTTACGGAACCTGCCGTCGGCAGCGGCATGAGCAACGCCACCGACGAACCTCCCGAGGAGGCGAAGCGATGAAGACGGCGGCAGCGGCGTTCGCCGCAGCGGCACTGATTCTGACCGCAGTGGTCATGGGCATCGGCCGGCCCGCACCGCCTCCGGGGCGCGACCTTCCGGGGATCCAGTTGCGAGAGGACCGGCCGGTGGCCACCCCGTCGCCGGAGCCCGGCGACGACACGGAGAAGGTCGAGCGGAAGGTGGAGGACGGCGACGTCGCGGACTACGACGACGACAGCGGGCGTGGCCGGGGCCGCGGACGCGGCGGAGACGACGACGGGAGCGGCGAGGACAGCAGCGGACACGGGCGGGGGCACGGCGGAGACGATTCCGGTAGTGACGACGGAGACCGTTCCGGCAAGGGCGGCGGCGATGACGACTCGTCGGGAGAAGACGGGTGAGCCGGGTCGGGCCTGGCGGCGACATCGCCGCTGACGACGGCGCCTTGACGACCGATGGTGCGATCCGGGAGCTGGAGACCGCACCGAGCCTCACCTCCGGGGCGCGTGCCGCAACTCCCGGTCGCCTCCTGGCGGGCCGCTACCGGGTCGACGGTCTGATCGATACGGGGGGCATGGCACGGGTCTACCGCGGCACCGATGAAGTGCTCGACCGCCCCGTCGCCATAAAGCTCCTCAAGCCTGAACTGGCTGCGAATGAAGGCTTCGTCCGCAGATTTCAACGTGAGGCGTCCTACGGGGCTGCTGTCGATCATCCCGGTGTAGCGACGGTCTTCGACGCCGGGGTGGAGGACGGCCAGCATTTCATCGTGATGGAGTTCGTCTCCGGCCGTACCCTGCAGGAACTCCTTCGCGAACAGACCGTCCTCTCCCCCGAGTACGCGATGAAGATCGCCATCCGGGTCTGCGCCGCCCTGGACGAAGCCCACCAACGCGGCTTGGTCCACGGCGACATCAAGCCGGCCAACCTCGTCCTCACCGCGGCCGGACATCTCAGGGTGATCGACTTCGGCAGCGCGATGGCGGCAGGTCCAAGTCCCATCAGCGACCCCGTCTTGGGGACACTCGCCTACTGCGCCCCCGAACAGGCCGCGGGCGAGCAGATGGACGCCCGCTCCGACATCTACTCCCTGGGCGTGGTCCTCCACCGGATGCTGACCGGCGAATTGCCTCGTGAGGTCGCCGGCGCATCCTCTGCCGGTGGCATGCTCGCCGAGCCTGAGGCTGCTCAGCCCGATCACGAGGTCGCCGCCATTCCGGTGCCGGTCCACGCGGTGATCCAGCGGGCCATGGCCCCGCGTCCTGACGATCGTCAGCAGAGCGCTCAGGAACTGAGCAACGCTCTCCGCGGCGCGTTGAACGGGTCGCCCGGACGTGCGCTCACCGGCGCCGCCGATCTCGAGGAAGCTCGAGGAGGCGGACACACCAAGCAGCTGCCCACTCCTGCGCACCGCGGGGACGAGGGCGCCGCGCGGCGCCGCGCACCCGCCGCGCCCCTGTCGTGGCGGCTCGCTGCCATCAATACGCTGGTCGCTGCGGCTGCCCTGATGGTCGTCGTCGCGATCACGCTTCAAGTCACCCGCGCGCAACTGCACTCCGAACTCGAGCGGCGTGTGGATGCCGTGGCGCAGTCGTTCGAGCGTGGGCCGGCCCGCAGCCTCGCTCAGTCCGACGAGCTTGCCGACGAGTCGCGTCGGTGGCTCGCGGCTCAGGCCTCCCCCGGCGATCAGGTCGTGGCGGTCCGCGCCGGGCGGGGCGAGGTCCTGACCACGACCGGCGGCCTGTCGCTGAAGCAGGTCCCTGATGCCGACGCTCTGCTGTCCGCAACGGAGTCGCGGTGGTGGGAGTTGGGCGGTGAGCGGTCCAGCTTCCTCGCACGGACGGTCCCGCTCGAGGCCGCTGGCCGCCATGTCGGAACCCTCGTGGTCGTCGCCGAGCAGACGCAGTCGACAAGAACGTGGAGCAACCTGTTCCTCACGGTCGGAGGGGCGAGCCTTGTCGGGTTGTTGTTCGCCGCCGTGGTCACGCTCACAACGGTGCGCCGGACGCTTCGCCCGATGTCCCGGCTCGCCAGGGGGGTCGATGCCGTCAACGGTGGGGACCTGTCTTGGCGTGCGGTGGAGGACGGCCCGCATGACGAGGTGGGCCGGCTGGCCGCCGCCTTCAACCGGATGTTGACCCGGCTGGAGCAGACTGTGGGGGCCCAACGGCGCTTCGTCTCCGACGCCTCCCACGAACTGCGCACTCCGCTCACCATCGCCAAGGGGCAACTCGACCTCCTCTCCCCCGCGTTGGACCAGGACGAGGAGCGGCAGTCACTTGCCCTCGCGGACGCCGAGTTGGACCGTATGGGGCGCATCGTCCAGGAACTGTTGCTCCTTGCCCGGCTTGACGAGGGGCTGCCTCTCGCCTCGGAGCCGGTCGAGGTCGAACTCGTGCTGCAGGAGGCCCTGTTGCGCGGGCTCCAGGTCGGGCTGCGCGAGTCGAACGTCGAAGTCTCCCCCGACCTTCAGGTGTTCGCCGACCGGGATCGGCTGCTGCAGGTGCTGTCCAACCTGGTGACGAACGCCGTCCAGCACGCGGGTGAGGACGCACGGATCCAACTGTGGGCAGGCGTGCGGGAGAAGATGGTGGCCATCGAGGTGAGTGACGACGGGAAGGGCATCCCGTCCGATGAACTGCCGTGCGTCTTCGACCGCTTCTACCGTTCGCAGATGTCGCAGACCGAATCCGGTAACTCCGGCAGCGGGTTGGGCCTCGCCATCGCCGCTTCGATAGTGCGGGCGATGGGGGGCGAGATCACGGTGACATCAGAACCCGGCTACGGCACCACCTTCACGTTGTTGCTGCCGGACGCCGCAATCGGCCGGTTGGGGGCACGGGGAAGCGCGTGAAGGCCGGGTCACCTTGAGGGGCGGTCAGTCGCATCCCGGGTGGACGCAGCCGGCGCGCGGCGTCTCTTGCTGCGCGAAGTGATGGTCCTGGCGGCATCCCGGCCACGGAGCCTTCGAAACAAACCCGTTGGCGGACCACGGCGGCCACTGCTACTTTCCCGTTGGCCGTGCGAGAGAACGAGGAGGTGGTACCCGTGAACGCAGTGTCGACATGGGTGCTCCCCTCCGGGGACACGGTCGGGCGATAGGTCGTCCGGGAGCGCCGTTCAAGAGCACTCCCGAAAGGCACGACCATGCACTTCACTTCTGAACTACGCCTCGACGGCGGCGTCCTCGAACGCGAATTCACTCTCGGCGAGATCCCCGGCACCCTGTGGACGCCTGGATCCGAACCGGCCCCGCTGATCCTGATGGCCCACAACAACGGCCTGCCCAAGGGGGACTCCCGGCTGGTGGCCCGGGCCCGGCACTCCGCGGCGCACGGCTACGCGGTGGCCACCATCGACGCCCGCGGATGCGGTGACCGGCCCCGGTCCGCCGCCGACGAGCAGGCCCGCGCCGACCTCCGCCGCGCGATGCAGGCCGGCGAGCCGGTCGATGAGATCTTCGAGTCCTTCATCGGCCCGCTGGTCGAAAAGGCGGTCCCGGAATGGCGGACCACCCTGGACGCCCTGCTCTCACTGCCCGAGATCGGCGGCCCGGTCGGGTTCTCGGGGTGGACCGCCCTCGGCATTCGGCTGGTGGTGGTCGAGCCGCGCATCGCGGCCGCCGGCTTCTTCGCCGGGGGTTATGTGCCCCGCGCCCAACGCGAGGAGGCCCGTCAGGTCACCGTTCCGCTGCTGTTCCTGCTGCAGTGGGACGACGAAGGGAACCCCCGGCAGCGGGCCCTGGACCTGTTCGACGCCTTCGGCACCAAGGAGAAGACGCTGCACGCCAACCTGGGCGGGCACACCGGCACTCCGTGGTTCGAAGCGGAGGACGGGGGCCGTTTCTACGACCGGCACCTGAGGTGATGCCGGGGCGGCAGCGGTAGGCGCTGTCGGCCGGGAGGCCGCTCATCGAGGAACAGGTCCCGGCCCTACTCGATGGCGGCGGCCGGCAGATGGACGAACGCCCCGATCGCGGCGGCCCGGCCATCGGTCGGGGCCGGCGCCGGCCGGGGCGGCGCTCGGCCACCAGCGTCGCGACTCCAGCCCTCGCTCAATTCCTCCCGGCGAGAAGCGCGTTCCACCGGGCGCCGATCGCCACCGGGTCGTACGCACGTGCCGTGTCCAGCGCCTGCTCGCCCATCTTCCTCCGGAGCTCGGCGTCCTCGATCAGCTTGCGCACCCCGGCGGTGAACCCGGACACGTCCCCGGCCGGGACCAGCAGCCCGTCGTGCCCGTCCGTGATCATCTCGGCGGGCCCGGTGGGGCAGTCGAACGCCACAACCGGCAGTCCCGCACCCATCGCCTCGATCACCACCATCGGCAGGCCCTCGTAGCGGGACGGCAGTGCGTAGACCGCGGCGTCGGCCATCTCGCCGGTCAGGTCGGTGGTACGCCCGCGCAGCTCGATCCGGTCGCCGAGCCCCCGGTCGCCGATCATCTTGCGCAGCGCGTCCCGCTTCGCGCCGGAGCCGAAGATCCGCAATGTCCAGTCGGGGTGCTCGGCAGCCAGCGGCTCGTACGCCCTGATCAGCAGGTCGAACCCCTTCTGCTTCGTCAGCCGACCGGCGGCGAGCACCACGTTCGAGGGAGACCCCGCCCGGCTCGTCCCGGAGGGCGCGGGAAGCGCGTTCGGGATCCGCACCACCTCGACCGGCGAGTCGGACAGCGCCGCGCGGTAGTCGGCGAGCGACACCTCGGTGAGCACCGTCACCGCGTCGAGGCGGCGGTAGGCGCGGGTGATGTCGGCGCGCAGCTCCGGGCGGTACGAGCGAAGGTTCATGTGGTCCTGGCCGATCGTGCGGGTGCTGCGCGGAGCGGCTTCGGCTATCAGGAGGTTGAGCGACGGCCTGGTGGCGACAAGCACGTCGCAGTCGAGGGTCGTCAGGTGGAACAGCAGCCGCAGATCTGTCCACAGAGACACGCCGCGGAATGAGGTGTCCTTGACCGGGGTGAGTACCGACGGCAACCCGGACAGCAGCCGGGACACCCGGCCGCGCGGTGCCTTGTGGTCGTCGAGCACGGTGACGCGGACGCCGTGGGGGAAGGGGAAGAACGGCTGCTCCCGCTTGCGGTACAGGGTGATGATCTCCACGTCGTGCTCGGCGGCGAGCCCTTGGGCCATCGTGAACGTGGTGCGGATGGTGCCGCCCATGCCGTACGCGTGAAGGAGCAGGATCCGGATCCGCAGGCGCTCCCCCGGAACGCGCGGACGACGAGGACGACGTGCGAGAAACCAGGCGCGAAGCGCCCACAGGGTGAGCCGGCGTGCCCATCGCGGCAGCCGCGTGGTCGCGCCCCTGACCATCCGGCGAGTCCACGCCCGTAGCCCTCTCGAGCGGCGCTTGACTGCGCCGGCGATGGTTCGGGTGTACGGGCGGCGCAGGGATCCGCGGGCGGGCAGCACCGCGTCGAGAAGGGCCACGACCGCTGAACGAGCAGTCCGGGCAGGGATGTTGATTCGCTGGTCGGCCATGGAACCAGTTATCGCGCGCTGACCTGAAACCGCCGTGAGCCGGATATGAGGGCTTCTTCATGCTGCGGCGGGGCTGCTCCCGTCGCGCTGCAGCCTGGCCCTTCCACTGACCGCTCACGACATGAAGACGGCGAAGAGGTCCCGCGGCTCAGGCGCTCAGCGCCGAGGCTACGACCGGCGGCGGGGCCCGCGACGCTTGCCGCCCCGAGGGCCACCGGTTCCCTGCCGCGGGTTCCTTCCCGCGGACTTGCCCCGCGCACCGCCTGTCGAAGCGCGCTTCGGCTGCGCCGGGGTGGTGGCTGCGCGGCCCCGCGTGCTGTTGACGGTCCGCCCCCGGACGACCCCGATGAAGTCATCCACCATGTCGGTGGTCCTCTCTTCCGGCCACGACAGTGCGACACGTGACTGCGGGGCGTCCGTGACCGGCCGGTACGTGAGGTCCCTCCGGTGGTGCAGACGGGCAAGCGACTGCGGGACGAGGAGCAACGCCACCCCTGCCGCCACCAGTTCGATCGCATCCGTCGTCGTGGCCGGACGCTCGATCGCCGGCCGGCCCGGCAGCTGCTCCCAGTCGAGGGTGTCGTCGAGGGGATGCAGCACGACGTCGTCGGCCAGGTCCTCGATCGTCACCTCGTCGACCGCCGCCACGGCGTGGTCCTTCGGGACCACGACCACCGTCGTCTCGGTGTAGAGGGGGATCGCGCTGAAGTACGTACGGTCGACCGGCAGCCGTACGAAGCCGACGTCGGCGCCGCCGTCCCTCAGCACGTCCGGTGCTTCGGCGGCGCTCACCGGGACGAGGTTCAGCGGAACGTCGGGCAGCCGTTCGTTCCAGACCCGCACCCACTTGGTCGGCGTCACGCCCGGTACGTACGCGACGCGGAACGAAGAGGATGCGTCAGAGCTGGTCACGCCGCCAGGATACCGGCCGTGGTCAGAGGCCCGACACTCACTCGATACCCTGGCCATCATGACGTCGCGCCAGAACACCCAGACCATGAAGCCCGTGACCGCGGCGAAGAAACTGGGTGTGTACCTCGAAGCCACTCCCCCCGAGTTCCAGGAGGGTGTCGTCTCGCGCAGCGAGCTGAACGCGCTTCAGGCTGATCCGCCGGAGTGGCTGGTGGAACTTCGCCGCAACGGGCCGCACCCCCGCCCGGTCGTGGCGGCGAAGCTGGGCGTCTCCACCTCAGGTCTCGCCCGAGGTGGAATCACCGAACCCCTCACGACCGAGCAGATCGACGCGCTGAAGAAGGAACTTCCCGAGTGGCTGGAGCAGGAACGCGCCACCCAGGCCGGGGTCCGGAAGGAAGCGGTGCGCATCAAGGAGAAGAAGCGGGCGAAGCAGCAGGCGGAACAAGACGATCAAGCTCGCTGACCGCGGCGCCGCATCCTGACGAACGTACCTGAGCCCCGACCGCACGGAGTTCAGAGCCAGCACGGCGCAACCGCCATCTCCCAACGGCGCCTGGGTCGTTGAACGGCGGGGATCCGTCTGTCGGGTGCCGCGTGACCGTGATGCTCCACCCGCTCAGCATCAACAGACCGCTGGAAGCAGCGGCGGGGGCATTCCGGAGACAGGGACGGCGCGGCTGCGGTTCGCTGCCCGCCCCTCCCAGCGGCCGCTGCCAGGCGCGGACCGCCCTCAGCTCGCAGCACATCGTGCGCCTGCCCAACGCGCCGTCGCCGGGAGCGACTTCAACGCTCGCCCTCGCCGAGCACATCGTGAGCGAGGCGCTCCGGCGCCGGTCCTGGTCGTGAGACCGGTGTTCTCAAGTGACGCTCCCAGCGGCTGAGTCGGCGCGGCGCCGGGACAGAGTCAACACGGATTCTGTGATGGCTCTCCAAGAAGCCATCCGCTTACCGATCAACGGGCTTGTCTGGTCGAACAAGATTCCTGATCGGGTGATCACGGTGCGGTCGGCGCATGAAGGCAGAGCCTCGCGGTAGCACGGAGTTGTCGAAGCCGACGAGCTGTTCCGGAAGCCCTGTTGCTGCAGTCTTTCGTGCTCGCGTGGGTGGAGTCCAACTCGGGTTCTCCGCCGTGTGACAGCCTCGCGAATCGAAACAGGGGTCGTGGGGTCGTGGCCTTTCGTCGAGGAAGCGGGAGGAGCTGGAGACTCGGCATTCCGGCATCGAGGGCTGCTGTCAGTGGGCTCTGCAATCGTGTGCGTCGTGGATGAAGTCGTGGAACGTGTCGATGCACAGGACCGTGTGCTGGGGCCAGTGAGTCGGAGAGACGCCGTCCGGGAGGGCTGGCTGCACCGTATTGCAGTGGTCGTGTGTCACGACCGGCAGAGTCGGATCCTGGTCCATCGGCGTGCTGAGCAGGTGCCCCGATACCCGGGGCATTACGAGGTCGGCGTGGGTGGAGCCCTGGTAGTCGGGGAGTCTTATGAGCAGGCAGCTACCCGTGAGCTGGAGGAGGAACTGGGGGTGTCGGCGGCAGTGCGCTTCCGGTTCAAATTCCTCAACCGAAGCGGGCTGAGCCCTCACTGGCTTGCGGTGTGCGATGCCGTCATTCCGCGGGCTGTCATGCCGAACTCAAAAGAGGTCTCCTGGCACGGCTGGCTGAGTGAGCCTGACCTGCCGCGGATCCTTCAAGACTGGACTTTCACTCCCGATAGTCCGGAGATACTGGATCGGTATTTCGCTGATCGTGCTGATGGGACGTCTGCGCAGTGACCGTGCCGCCGCCAGCCGGAGTTCATGCCCACCCAGCCCGAACCAAACGATCACGTTCGGAAAGCGGATGGCGTCTGAGCGGACACCGGGCTCCTTCGCGGGCCCGGCATCCGCTCGGCTCCTTCGGGCCGCAAGTCACCACCGTCATCGGGCAATTGAACCAACTGAGAGCGGGTGCCCGTCGTTCGCCCCGAAGGGCCGTCGGCCGATTCCGTACGGATCTGCGCGAGGCGGTGATGGAGACGACAGAGCTGCGGGCTCCTGGGGACTGATGTGCGGACTCTTCGGGACCGACTGCGCGATGTGCGTGCCGTCGGCGCAGAGGGTGCTACGGAGGGGGTAGGCCCTCGGGCGTTGCCAGATGGAGGCTCGCTTCTGGGGCGGAGTCCGGTGCTGTGGAGCCGCCTCCTGAGCGCCCGGGCGGGTGCGTCCGGTTCCAGCACACCACGACGCGCCCATCCCTCTACGTTACCGACCGATTCGAAAGGGGACGCGATGCCCGAGTACGCGCAGACGGTGGGCCGGCAGATCCCAGTGGACGCGAAATCCTTTCAAGACACTCTGGGCCTCTTCTGCACCGGCGTGACTGTCGTCTCCGGTATCACTCAGCACGGCCCCGTCGGCTTCACGTGTCAGTCCTTGGTGTCGCTGTCAGTCGACCCCCCTCTGGTGTCCATCAGCGTCTCCCGGAACTCGCGCTCGTGGCCTGAGATCGAACGAACACCTTCCCGGGCCTTTTGCGTCAACATCCTCAGCGCATCCCAAAGCGACCTGTGCGCCCGCTTCGCGCGGCAGGGCATCGCACGCTTCTCGGGGGTGCGTTGGTTCCCCGCGCCGGAGTCGGGGGCTCCCGTGCTGCAGGGTGTGCAGGCGTGGATCGAGGCCGAGATCGCCGACATATATCCCGGTGGCGACCATTCGATCGTCACCGGAAGGGTGACCTGCCTCGAGGCTCACCCGGATCGGGAGCCATTGATCTACTACCGCTCGACTCTCTTTCCCGCGAAGAAATAGCCGAGGCTTTCCCGGACGTCATGTCGGTAGGCGAAAGTCGGCGGGTTGAACGCCCTGGACCCGGGTGCCCGGACTGGGCTGGAGGCCCTCGAAGAAGGTTGCGGCCTGGATGTCGAGACCGGCGTGGCGGCTCCGTCCCAGGGGCAGATGCGGCCGGCGTGGCCGCATCATCCACGTACCGGAAGGACAGCCCCCATGGCCATCGCCGAGGACCTCGACCGCGCCACCGACTCGCAGTGGGACTGGGTCGCCGAGCACACCCGCACGTACCTGGCGTCGGGCGGCACCGAAGGTCATTAGCACAACGGCGTGCACGCCCTCGTGCTCGCCACGACCGGGCGCCGGACCGGTACCCCTCGCCGCACCTGCCTGATCTACGGCACCTCGGGCAGCGAGTACGTCGTCGTCGCCTCCAAGGGCGGTGCCGAGGAGGACCCGGCATGGTTCGTGAACCTCGATGCGGACCCCAGCGTCGGGGTGCAGGTGGGCACTCGACGGTTCACCGCACGCGCCCGCATCGCGTCGTCGGCCGAGCGCGCGCCCCTCTGGGCCCAGATGGTCAACATCTTCCCGCTCTACGACGACTACGCGCAGAAGACCGACCGCGAGATCCCGATCGTCCTGCTCACCCCGCTGGATGAACCCCGCTGGTCAGGCTTTCGCCGCCGTCCTCTGCTGCTGCAAACGACTCATCCGGCCACCGCAGGGAAGCGGCCTACGAAGTACCCGCGTAGTTCTCCTCAATGGCACCGACCGTGTTGAGCAGGGTACGGCCGAGGCTGGGCAGGTCGACGTTGTTCACGGTGTCGCACACCACGATCGCGGCCACCGGGTCGGCCATTCCGAGATGGACCGGGGCCGCGAGCTCCACCAATTCCGGAATGCATCCACCACGCGTGTAGGACAGGCCGGTTCGTCGTATCCGCTCGAATTCGTAACGCATCCGGTCCGCTCTGGTGACCGTCCGCCGGGTGCCGGCGAGTGGCGTGGAACTGTACAAGTCGTCCGGGCTGCGCCGGCTCTTGGCGAGCAGCAGCTTGCCAGCTGCCGTGCGGTACGCGGGCAAGGGGCGGCGCAGTGCCTTGGCGAAACGCACGTGCTCCTGGCCGTAGAGGGTGCCGACATGCTGAACCTTGTTCCCCGAGAGCGTGCCGACGCTCACCACCTTGTGGGTGAGCTGGAACAGCTCGATCAGGAAGGGGGTGATCGTGTAACTGAGGCGCTGTGCCCGGGCTGAGCTGCTGGCCGCCGCCAACTCGTAGAGATAATCCCCGAGTTCGTAGTATTTCGACTCCATGCGGATGGCGAGACCGAGGTCCGTCAGAATGTTCATCAGGCGGTGCAGGGACGATTTCGGCACGCCGGCCAGCCGGGACAGCTCCGACAGGGTCACCGGCCTCGAAGCCTCGGCCATGGATTCGAGCACCGCGAACGCTTTCCGCAGCGGGCCGCCCGCAACTCCGGCCTCCTCCGGTTCGGCCACCGAGCCGGAGACCGCCGCACCGCGTTGCGCTTGAGAATTCCGTTCAGCGTCCACGCCGATGCTCCCGTCGCTGCAATACACAACCGATTCATGGCTACCGGAGGCGAGTTGTGGCCTCAAGACCGGTCGACGTTGCTGGCCCTTGAGGTCTTGAGATCGGGCCCTTTGTGACAGTGCGGGTAAGCGGCGTACCGGTCGGGCACGTTCTGACCCCGACCCGGGCCCGACCGTGCCCGTGACAAAAACACCGTTCCGAAAAGTGGAAACCGCCGTTGAGTACGTCGCCCGGCGCTATCTACTGTCCGGGACATGATTGACGTGAGCTCGGACAAGCAAGTGGACAACGACAACGCGCGTCGCATCCTGCTGGCCGGTCCGCGGTCCTTCTGTGCCGGAGTGGAACGGGCCATCGAGATAGTCGAGCGAGCTCTGGAAATGCGCGGGGCCCCGATCTACGTCCGCAAGCAGATCGTGCACAACATCTCCGTCGTCGAGGATCTCGCCGCACGCGGCGCGGTGTTCGTCGAGGAACTGGACGAGGTGCCGGACGGGGCGACGGTGGTCTTCTCCGCGCACGGGGTCTCCCCCGCCGTGCGCGAGGACGCGAAGCGCCGCAGGCTCGACGTGATCGACGGCACGTGCCCGCTGGTCTCCAAAGTGCACGCCAAGGCCCGCCGCTTCGCCGACCGTGGGGACACGGTCGTGCTCGTGGGGCACGCCGGGCACGAGGAAGTCGAGGGGACCCTGGGCGAGGCGCCGGAGTCGATGGTGCTGATCGAGACCGCCGAGGACGTGGAGAAGCTGTCGCCCCCGGACGGGGGCCAGGTCTCCTATCTCACTCAGACCACGCTGGCCGTCGACGAGACCACCGAGGTGCTCGGCACCCTGCGGGAGCGCTTCCCTCTGCTGCACGAGCCGTCGTCTGAGGACATCTGTTACGCCACCACGAACCGGCAGCACGCGCTCAACGCGATCGTCGAGGAGTCCGACCTCGTCCTGGTCGTCGGTTCGGCGAACTCTTCCAACTCCGTGCGCCTGGTGGAGCTTTCGCGCCGCCAGGGCACCCCCGCGCAGCTGATCGACCTGGCTGCAGAGATCCAGCCGGAGTGGCTGGAAGGCGTGCGCACGGTCGGCATCACGGCCGGCGCCTCAGCCCCTCCCGCGCTGGTGGACGAGGTGGTCGCCGCACTCGCCGAACTGGGGGCGGTCGAGGTCGAGGAGCGCAGAGTCGCCGACGAGACCATGCACTTCGAACTCCCCTCCGCCGTGCGCGACGCGACGGGGGCTCCCACGTCCGACCGGAAGAGCTGAACGGGGCGTACCCCATGTCATCCAATGAGCTCAGCCGCATCATCGACCCCCAGGACCTGAAAGAACTCGCTCCCGGCCGACTCCCCGCGCTGGCAGGTGAGATACGGGAGTTCCTCGTCGAGCAGGTGGCCGCCGCCGGCGGTCACCTGGGCCCGAACCTCGGCGTGGTCGAGCTGACCATCGCGCTGCACCGCGTGTTCGACTCGCCCGACGACCGGATCGTCTTCGACACCGGGCACCAGTCCTACGTGCACAAGATGTTCACCGGCAGGCAGAGCGACTTCGGCACGCTCCGCACCGCCGGCGGGCTGTCCGGCTACCCGATGCGCGAGGAGTCGGAGCACGATCACGTCGAGAACTCGCACGCCTCCACCGCGCTGTCGTACGCCGACGGCCTCGCCAAGGCACAGCGGCTGCTCGGCGAGAGCGACCGCAGGGTGGTCGCCGTGATCGGCGACGGTGCGCTGACCGGCGGCATGGCCTGGGAGGCCATGAACAACCTCGGCCACGACGGGGGCCGGGTGGTGGTCGTGCTCAACGACAACGGCCGCTCCTACGCGCCCACGGTCGGCAGCCTGGCCCGGCATCTCGCCGCGCTGCGCGCCGGGCGGCACCAGGGCAGCAACCTCTTCCAGAATCTGGGCTTCACCTATCTCGGCCCGGTGGACGGTCACGACGTCGCCGCCGTCGCGGAAGCGTGCAGGCAGGCGGCCGATCTCGAGACGCCGGTCGTCGTGCACTGCGTCACCCAGAAGGGCTGCGGCTATGCCCCGGCGGAGAACGACGAAGCCGACCGCATGCACGGCATCGGCGTCATCGACCCGACGACAGGCCTGGGCAAGCCAGGTGGTTCCCCCTCCTGGACGCACGTATTCGGCGCGGAGCTGACGAAGATCGCGGCGCCCCGGCCCGAAGTGGTCGCGCTGACCGCCGCGATGCTCCAACCGGTCGGCCTTCAGCAGTTCGCGGAGCGGTGTCCCGAGCGGGTCTTCGACGTGGGTATCGCCGAGCAGCATGCGGTCACCAGTGCCGCAGGGCTCGCGATGGGCGGTCTGCATCCGGTGGTCTGCCTGTACGCCACCTTCCTCAACCGCGCCGTCGACCAGGTCATGATGGACGTGGCTCTGCACGGCCTGCCGGTGACCTTCGTCCTGGACCGGGCCGGGATCACCGGGCCCGACGGCGCCAGCCACCACGGCATCTGGGACCTCTCCCTGCTGAACACGGTGCCGGGGCTACGGGTTGCCGCGCCGCGTGACCCCGAGCGGCTCGCCGAACTGCTGGGCGAGGCGCTGGCCACGGAGGACGCGCCGACCGCACTGCGCTTCCCGAAGGGCAGTGCGGGCGCCGATACCCCGGCCCTGAAGCGGCTGGACGGTCTCGACGTCCTGCACCGCACCAGGTCCAAGCCGCTGGAGGTGCTGCTGGTCTCTGCCGGAGTCCTCGCGGCCCCCGCCGTGCGCGCGGCGGAGCTGCTGGCCGAGGAGGGCGTCGGGGTGACCGTCGTCGATCCGCGGTGGCTGCTACCGGTCAACCCGACCCTGGTCCATCTGGCCTCCCGCCACCGGCTGGTGGTCTCCGTCGAGGACGGGGTGCGCGCCGGCGGTGTGGGCACGGCGCTGGCGACCGCCTGCGCCGATGCCGGCATCCGGACACCGGTGCAGGTCATGGGACTTCCCAGGGAGTTCCTCAGCCACGGACAGCGCTCGGAGATGCTCGCCGAGCACGGTCTGAGTGCGGAATCCGTGGCCGAGTTCGCCCGGGCACACCTCAGTGCCGCGCCGACGCCCCCGGTAACCGCCTTGGAAAGGACATCTCGGTGACTCAGGTCGCGCTTGGAATGCCCGCTACGCCGCCCGCCCCCCTCGCTGAGCGCCGGAAGACCCGCCAGCTCGAGGTGGGTTCCGTCGGAGTCGGCAGCGATCACCCGGTCTCGGTGCAGTCGATGACCACGGCCGTCACAGCCGACGTCAACTCCACCCTTCAGCAGATCGCCGAACTGACCGCCGCCGGCTGCGACATCGTCCGCGTCGCATGCCCGAGCGCCGACGACGCGGAGGCGCTGCCCGCGATCGCTCACAAGTCCAAGATCCCGGTCATCGCCGACATCCACTTCCAGCCCAGGTACGTCTTCGCCGCCATTGAGGCGGGCTGTGCCGCGGTCCGGGTGAACCCGGGCAACATCAGGAAGTTCGACGACAAGGTGGGTGAGATCGCTCAGGCGGCGAAGGACCACGGGACGCCCATCCGGATCGGCGTGAACGCCGGTTCGCTCGACAAGCGGCTGATGGAGAAGCACGGAAGGGCCACCCCTGAGGCGCTGGCCGAATCGGCGCTGTGGGAGGCGTCGCTCTTCGGCGAGCACGACTTCCACGACCTCAAGATCTCGGTCAAGCACAACGACCCGGTGGTCATGATCCGCGCCTACGAGATCCTCGCCGACAGCTGCGACTACCCGCTGCACCTGGGGGTGACGGAGGCGGGGCCGGCCTTCCAGGGGACGGTCAAGTCGGCGGTCGCGTTCGGAACCCTGCTGCGGCAGGGCATCGGAGACACCATCCGGGTCTCCCTCTCCGCCCCGCCGGTGGAGGAGGCCAAGGTGGGAGGGCAGATCCTCCAGTCGCTGGGTCTCAGGCCGCGCAAGCTGGAGATCGTCTCCTGCCCCTCCTGCGGCCGGGCGCAGGTCGACGTGTACAAGCTCGCCGATCAGGTCACCGCGGGTCTGGAGGGTATGGAGGTGCCGCTTCGCGTGGCTGTCATGGGCTGTGTGGTCAACGGTCCGGGCGAGGCCCGGGAGGCAGATCTCGGCGTGGCCTCCGGCAACGGCAAGGGACAGATCTTCGTCAAGGGCGAAGTCATCAAGACCGTCCCCGAGTCGAAGATCGTCGAGACTCTCATCGAGGAAGCGATGAAGATCGCCGAGGACGCCGACCCGGAGGCCGCGGGCTCCCCGTCGGTCGTCACGGGGTGAATGAGGGATTCCCCTTACGAGAACGCTGACGGCGGTAACTCCCCGGTTCCGCGAACTCCCCTCGCAGTACGGTTCATTCGGTCGGCTTTCCGGCCGCGGAACCAACGTTTCAGGACCAGCTGGGGAGTTCAAGCGTGTTCATGAGCTGCCACTTAAAGGCACATATACGTGAGATCCCATCGATTCGACAGCAGACCGCAATTCGCCGACGCGGTCCCCGCAACGGGGCGGCAGCCGACGGGGCCGGTAACCCGCTGAACGGCGAACTCCGCGCGGGTGAACGGAATCCGAACTCGCGCGCCCCGTCGTTTCAGCGATTCGTATTCGCCGGCAGAACTGAACATCCGGGCAAATCCGCTGTGAACCCGGAGAGTGCGCTGTGAACGGCGAGAAGACGGCAAATCAGGTGAAGGCGCTGGTTCGGGCACCGGATCCGCTCACGCATGCGGCAGTCAGCGAACACCTCGGTTCCACCCGGAACATCGAGGTCGTCACGGGCGAGCACAGAAAGGCCGTGGACGTCGCAGTCGTCGTGGCGGAGCGGATGACCGTGGAGGTGTTCTCGCTCCTGCGCCGGATCAAGGAAGCGTCCGGCGCCTCGATGGTGCTGATCCCCGGTGAGATCGACCGGGCCGACCTGTTCACCGCCGTGGAATGCAACGTCGTCGCAGTGCTGCCGCGCGCCGCGGCCACCAGCGACCGCATAGAGAAGGCGGTGATGACCGCCGCGTCGGGCGGCGGTCAGCTCCCGTCGGGCATGCTCGGCGAACTGCTCCGGCAGGTCGAGCGGGTGCAGCGCGAGGTGCTCTCACCGCACGGCCTGCACATCTCCGGGCTGACCCCCCGGGAGATCGACGTACTGCGCCTGATGGCCGAGGGACTGGACACCGCTGAGATCTCCACCAGGCTCTGCCTCTCGGAACGGGCCGTGAAGCGGGTGATCTTCGGCGTCACCCACCGGCTCAATCTGCGCAACCGGCCGCATGCGGTGGCCTACGCGCTGCGCGCGGGCGTCATTTGACCGCGTCGCGCCCACGCCGGCCGGAGGTGCCTTCTTCGATGCGGGCCCCGTCGACGCCTTCGTGGGCCTCGTCCGCCGACTGCGCGTTCCAGGCCCACGGAGACCGTCCCTCCGACCGCATCGTCCGGCGCAGCAGTGCCAAGTAGGCGACGTCCAGGACGACATAGGTCGCCACCAGCGCCTTGAGCAGCAGGTGGGACGGATGGACCACGAAGGCCGTCATGCCGGCGAAGACGGAGCCGACGAGCTTCGCAACGGCGATGTACATCGACTGTCCCACGCTGGACCCGCGCCGCTTGAGCATCAGCAGGAACGCGGCGCTCAACGGCACTTGGATGATCATTCCGGTGTACATGCCGTCCATGTCGTGGAACTCGTTGGCCCCCGCCATCACCATCAGCGACGCCCAGACCAGCACTCCGCCGAGCGACCATTTGAAGGCACGAGGCGAGAGTGAGGGATGGTCGCGGCGGCCGTAACGGAAGGCCTGGTACAGAAGGCCAGCGTTGAAGACCACCCAGACGACGTTCATCTGCCTCTGGGCCGGGGTCTGTTCCAGCAGGAAGGTCAGGCTGAACTCCCAGGCGAAGTTCACCGCGACCATGTAGGCGGGGATGCCCACTCGTCCGTCCCGGAGGGCCTGCCGGATCGCCAGGACGTAGGTGATCGTCCAGCCGAGCCCCGTCGGCCCCGCCAGGGACCAGAACAACAGGTCCGGGACATCAGCTGCCCCGTCCGTGACCGGCGCGACCTGCGACATCGGGAAGAGGTACGGGGGCAGCCAGACCATGTGATTCCTCGCGTGTGAAGGAGACTCGCGGGTGGATGAGGCGGAGGGGCCGCTCAGAGGCTGGGCACGATGCAGTCGAGGTCGAAGAAGGATCCGCCGTACAGCTCGTGCCCGACGTGCACGTTGAGCATCGCGTGCCGGGCCGCGGTGTTGGCGTCCCGCCAGTACTGCTCCAACAGGCAGGACTCGCTGAAGGCGGCGGCCCCGTGGGCCCACATCAGTTCGTCGAGGGCGACGGTCACGAGACTGACGGCCTGGCCCACATCGCCACGGATGCGGCGCAGTTCGCTCTCCGGCAGTGCCACCGCGGCCGCGGCCGCCTCGTCGATCACGTCCGCCGCCCGGTTGACGTGCATCTCGGCCGCGTCGATGGACAGTGCCGTCCGGCCGAGCGAGGAGACGAACGTCTGCGACTCGGGCCTGCTGCGGTAAGTCGTGGGCGCGATACCGCGTTTGGGCGCCTGATCGACCACGAAGGCACGCGCCGCCTGTCCGGCGCCGACCACGACCGACGCGCAGATGACAGCCATCGCCGCCACCGCGGGGGTACGCAGCAGCGGCGGCAGCGACACGTCGGTGGTGTTGCCACGGCCCAACTGCTGCTCCACCGGCAGGACTCGGTGCTCGGGGACGAAGGTCTCCCGGGCGACCGCGGTGTGGCTGCCGGTGCCGCGCATGCCGACCGTGTGCCAGGTGTCCTCGATCGTCAGGTCGGCGACCGGTACGAGGACCGACGCCATCTTCGGCGGCTCACCCTCGGCGACCGTCTCCTTGGCACCGAGTATCGCCCAGTCGTCGTGCAGGATTCCTGAGGAGTAGGGCCACTTGCCGGTGAGCAGGAAGCCGCCTTCGGCGCGCTCCACCTCGCCGAAGGCCGCGAAGATCGAGGCGAGTTTGACGCCGGGATCGTCTCCGAACACCTCGTCCTGCGTGCGGGCGGGGAACCTCGTCGCCAGCAGGTTCGACCCGTTGATGTTGTTCACCACCCAGGAGGTGGACGGGCAGTAGTGGGACAGGGCTTTGGTGACCTCGCTCAGGGTCCGTACGTCGGCCTCCAGACCCCCGTACGACTTCGCGGTCCACACCATGCCCACCTGGGACTCGTCGACGGCCCGTACGGAGGCGTCCGGCAGCCTGCGTGTCCGGTCGCCCTCGGCGACTCCGTCCGCGAGCACGGGGCCGATGGCGTGCACTCGTTCCAGCAGCTCCGCGCGCAGGCCCTTCTCCTCCGTCTGCGAGTTCGTCATGCGGCCTCCGTCCTCAGTCCCCTGCCTCGGAGATCAGGTTGGTGATGTCGAAGTAGTCGCGCCAGGAGCTGATGCGGCTGTCCCGGATCTCGAAGGCCGCCATCACCTTCAGGTTCTTCGCGATGGGGGAACCGTCCGTGCGGAGCATGTTCTCCACCCGCTCGGCCAGCACCGTCTCTCCGGTGGTGGCCATGTGCAGGAATCCGACCTCCAGTTGGGCGAGGTCGGACGGCATGAGCTCCATGATCTGGGCCTTGCCCCGGCAGAGCGGGGACCCGGGGTTCTCCCACACGCAGTCTTCGGTCAGGAAGTCCTCGACGGCGGACCTGACGTCGTCCGGCGTGGGGCCCATCCGGGCCAGGAAGTCGCGCACCAAGCGCTCGCCGTCCCGGGCTCGCTCGCCTGAGTGCCCGTGTTCGGGCTCGACAACGGACACGGTCAGCTCCCTGTGGTGGTGACGTGGTGGCCGAGCACCGCGCGCAGTGCCGAGCCGAGTTCAGCCTCTGCCTGCGGGCCGCCTCGCACAGTTCGCCAGGCGACGTGGTTGTCCGGACGGACCACCACCGCCCCGTCCTGCCTCACTCCGCGCAGCGCGGCCCAGTCACCGTCGGCGTCGAGGTAGTCGTCCGGGCCGGGGTCATCGCTGACGGACACGACGGTCAGCTCGACTCTGCAGTCGTCCGCGAGCCGCTTTGCCGTGCGCCGCCAGCCGTCCGCGGCCGGGCCGGTGATCAGCACGAATCCGCCGCCGCTGCCCACCAGGTCGTGGGTGCTGACGCGGTCTTCGCCGCTTGCCAGCCAGGCGTGCGGAAGCCGGTGCCCGGGGCGGGTGACGGGGTGGTACGCGGAGCCCATCGGGTCGCGCGGCGGAGGCCGGGTGCCGTCGGGAACAAGGGCGCCGTTCTCGTAGTGGAAGCCGACCTCGATGTCGTGGGCCTGGTATTCCATGCGCTGGGTCCTGAAGACCTCCGCGGTCCTGGCCCGCCGGGTCTCGCCGATGGGTGTGTCGGCGAAGAGGGCGTCGAAGTTGGCCTGGGTGACCTCGTTCGGCTGACCGGGCATCAGGCCGAGGCCGGCGTGGAGCACCCCGTGGTTGCGGAAGGAGAACATCGCCCAGTCCACGGTCCGTCGGGCGACGGGGAGCCGTTCGGATTCGTAGGAGTCCAGGAGTGCGCTGTCGGCCGCGCCGGACAGCACGGCCTGGAGCTTCCACGCGGTGTTGTGCGCGTCCTGGATCGCGGTGTTCAGGCCGAGCCCGGTGGCCGGGGGCTGGCGGTGTGCGGCGTCCCCGGCCAGGAAGACCCTGCCCACGCGGAAGGTCCGCGCGACCACGGCCTCCGGCTGGTACCGGCTGACCTGGTGCACGGTGACGTCCAGGTCCGGGAGTTTGAGCAGCTCCCGTACCCGGTCGCCTGCGGCCTGCTCACTGACGTCCAGATCGATGCTCGGAGGGAGGTGGAAGTGGAGCGCCCACTCCTCGGAGGCCAGGCCCCAGTGCGGGCCCATGGCGACCATGCCGTACCGGGAGACGGGTCCGCCGTCCGGACTCACGAAGTTGGTGATCAGCACCTTGTCGCCGCTCCACCAGCGCGACAGGTCGGCGCTGAAGTGCACGGAGACGACGTTCCAGGCGCCGCCGTCACCGTCCATCGTGACGCCGAGCGCGTCCGCAATGCTGCGGCCCCCGTCGGCACCCAGCAGATAGCGCGCGCGAACGGTGCTGGTCTCGCCCGTGGTCCGGTCGGTCACACGGGCGGTCACACCCTCCGGGTCCTGGCTGAAGCCGTCCATCACGTGGTGGAAGCACACCCTGCCGGGGGCACGCCGCTCCGCGTGCTCACGCAGCACCGGCTCCAGCCGGTGCTGCGGCAGGTTCGTCGAGGGACAGGGGCTGTCGTCCGCATACGGACCGGCTGTCGCACCGCCGCCGAAGGAGTCCATCCTGTGCAGGTCCCGGGCGTCGAGCGGGCCGTCGCCCGCCAGCGAGGTGCGCCAGGCGACCTCGCTCATGTTCGCCAGCGGCGTGCTCAGCTCGTACACGTCCTCGGCCATGCCGTGCTGCCGGAAGATCTCCATGGTGCGCTGGTTGAGGTAATGGGCCCGGGGCAGCACCGAGGTCGACTCGCGTCGCTCGACCAGCAGGTGTTCCACTCCCAGGTCCGACAGGAAGACCGAGGCGGAGAGCCCGCAGCCTCCGCCGCCGACCACGAGGACCGGCACTTCCATGTCGTGCTCCGCTTGGGCCATCGGTGTTCCTTTCAGTGCACCTGGCTGCCGTCGACGAGGAGTTGGCGCGCCTTGCGCAGCCCTCGCGCGCTGTTCCAGCCGACGATGCCGACGGTGCGCTCGCCGGCCTCTGCGACGGCGACGAACTTCCGGGAGTCCGGGGCTCGTTCGATCACCCGTATCCGGTCGGCCTCGGCGGGATGGCCGAGCACCTGCATCCGTATCCCGTGCTGGTCGGTCCAGAAGTAGGGCACCGGCAGGTAGGGCCGGTCGGCGCCCAGAATGTTGTCGGCCACCGCGAGTGCCTGCTCGGTGGCGTTGGAGCGGTTCTCCAGCCGGATGTGGCGCCCCTGCCCCTCGTGCCACCAGCGCGCGACGTCTCCGACGGCGTAGACGTGTCGGGCTGCCCGGCACCGCGCGTCGCACACGACGCCGTCGTCCAGGGTGAGTCCGCTGCCCTCCAGCCAGTCCGTCGCAGGCGTCGATCCCACGGCGGCCACCACCACGTCGGCCTCGACGGGCCCCTTCGAGGTGAGCACTCCGGCGATCCGGCCGTCCGAGAGGACAGGGCCCTCGGCCTCGGTCGCCGACATCACCAAGATGCCGTGGTCGCGATGGAGTTCGGCCAGCATCCGGCCGATCTCCTGGCCGACCTGGCCCGCCATCGGCACCGGAGCGGGGTCGATCACCGTCACATCGAGGCCGAGCCGGCAGCCGGCCGCGGCGATCTCGCAGCCGAGCACCCCGCCGCCGATCACGGCCAGCCGCCGTGCGTCGGCCAGTTCGGCGCGCAACCGTCCGGTGTCCTCGAGGGTACGCACCGTGTGCACCCCGGGCGGTTCTATGAACGGAGCCAGCCGACGGGGTTTCAGCCCGGTCGCGATCACCAGGTCGCCGTAGGGCAGCAGCGTCCCGTCGTCGAGGGTGACTTCGCGGCGGGCGGTGTCGGCCGAAACGGCCCGCCGGCCGAGCAGCAACTCGATGTCGAGGGCCGCCAGATGGGCCGGCGGGCGCAGCACTGTGCGTTCGGCGTCCCAGTCGCCCGTCAGCACCTGCTTGGACAACGGCGGCCGGTCGTACGGCGGATGGGGCTCGGCACCCACGAGCCGGACCGAGCCGCTGAAGCCCCGTCTGCGCAGCGACTCGGCGGTGGCCAGACCCGCCGCCGAGGCGCCGATCACGAGCACGTCGCTCATGCCGGACCGTCGCGTTCCTGGAGGATGATGGCGGCGGAGGGGCACAGCAGCGCTGCCTCCCGGACCCGCTCGTGCTCGTCCTCCGGCGGAGCGTCGTCGAGCAGGTCCACCACGCCGTCGTCGTCCCGCTGGTCGAAGACTTCGGGTGCGCTCGTCACGCAATGCCCCGCAGCGACGCATCGCGGTTCGTCCACCTCGACCTTCATGACCACTTCGATCTCCTCCTTCCTGGGCTGTGCTGCTGCGCCGACTACCACGTCACCGGAAGCTTGTTCACCGCGAAGACGAGTGAGGTGGTCCGGTAGTCGATCTCTTCTTCGGGAACGCCGAGGGCGAGTGCCGGGAACCTGTTGAACAGGGCCGGCAGCGCCACCCGCAGTTCCGCGCGGGCCAGTTGCTGGCCCAGGCACTGGTGGGATCCGTAGCCGAAGGTGACGTGCGGCACCGGCGTCCTGCGCACGTCGAGGACGTCGAGGTCGCCCTCGGCGCCGGGGATCTCGCGGTTGGCGACGAGCAGCGACGTGACGACGCGCTCGCCCTTGTTGATCTCCTGGCCGCCCACGACCATGTCCTCCCCGGCTTCGCGGGGCAGGGCTATCGCCGGCGAGCAGTACCGCAGCAGTTCCTCCACGGCGTCGTCGACGGCGTCCGGATCGTCGCGGACCACGGCGAGTTGGTCCGGGTTCTGCAGCAGCAGCGCGACTGAGGACGAGAGCATGCTGGCGGTCGTCTCGTGCCCGGCGACCAGGAGCATGTTGCCGATGCCGATCAGCTCGTCCTCGCTCAACTGGTCGCCGAAGTCGCGGACCACGGTGCCGAGCAGGTTGTCACCGGGGCTGCGTCGGTGGGAGGCGACGAGCCGGCCCATGTACTCGTCCATCTCGCCGAGGTTGGCTATCTGCTCCTCGCGGGTCGTGTTGACGTCCAGGCCGATCTTGGCGCGGCGCTGGAAGCCTTCCCTGTCCTCATAGGGCACGCCCAGCAGTTCGCAGATGACCAGTGTCGGGATGGGCGTGCTGAACTCGTGCACGATGTCGGCGCCCCGGCCGGCCGCCTCCAGGGCGTCCAGGCGTGACTCCACGATCTCCTCGATCTTCGAGGTGAGGGAACGGATCCGCTTGATCGTGAAGGCGCTTGTGAGCATCCGCCGCAGCCGCCGGTGATCGGCGCCGTTGTAGTTCAGCAGGTTGCCCGGCTGGTTCATCATGGTGCGCGGCTGTTCCGGGTCGAAGACGAACCCCATCTGGAGCCGGGGGTCGCTCATCGCCTCCTTGGCGTCCTGGAAGCGGGTCAGCTCGACCGCCTCGAACTCGCCCATGATCGGGCTCGGAACGGGGACCCGGGGCAGCTCCTCCTGCTTCTGCAGCTCGTAGAGCTCGTCGGCGGGGTTGAAGGGGCATTCGGCGTCGCGTGCGGAGAACGGAAGTGCCTTGGGTTCGGGCATGGCGTTGAACTCTCTGTCCGTGGACTGCAGTTGCGGTGGGGCGGCCTGGGCCAGGGGTGACGCGGTGGTCAGAACTGCCTGCCGACGACGAACTCGGCGACTTCGAGGAACTCCCCGCGTGCGTCTTCCGCAACTTCCGGGAGGGCCAGGCTCTGTTCGGCCGCGGCGGTCTGGCGGGCCGCCTCGGCCCGGGCCCAGTCCCGTCCGCCGGCACGTTCCACGAGATCCGTGACATGACGTACGTCGTCCTCGTCGAACGGCTTCGAGCGGAAGTAGAGGGCGCGCAGTTCGTCCGCGTCGGGTGCGTTCAGCGCGGCCACGACGGGCAGCGACTTCTTGCGGACTCGCACGTCGGCGCCGACTTGTTTCCCGGTGACCTCCGGTGTGCCCCAGATGCCGAGCAGGTCGTCGACGAGTTGGAAGGCGAGACCGAGGTGCTCCCCGAACGCCGAGAGCCTGTCGACGAGTTCGGGGTCCGCGCCGACCAGGTCCGCGCCGAGCGAGCAGGCGCAGCCGAGCAGCGCACCGGTCTTGTCGCCGGCCATCTGCAGGCATTCGTCCAGCGTCACGTCCTCGCGGCGTTCGAAGTCGAGATCGCTGCACTGTCCGTTGATCATCCGCTGGGTGCCGGCCATCAGCGACGCGGTCGCGGAGCGTGCGCCCGCGGCCTCCGATTCCAGCAGCGCGGATGTCGCCGCGGTCACCATCGCGTCGCCGCCCAGGATCGCCGGGGGCACGCCGAAGACCGTCCAGGCGGTCTCCCGGCCGCGGCGGGTCGCGTCGCCGTCCATGATGTCGTCGTGCAGGAGCGAGAAGTTGTGCACGAGTTCCACGGCGACCGCGGCGGGGATGCCGTCCGCGGCCGTGGCGTGCGCGGCCCTCGCGGAGAGCAGGACCAGGTTCGGGCGGACGAGCTTGCCGCCCCAGGAGCCGGTCGGCCTGCCTTCGCAGTCGCCCCAGCCCAGGTGGTATTCGGCGACGCGGCCCATCTCCGGGCCGAGGTGACGCCGGATCGCGTCCCGCAGGGCGGGTACGAGGAGTTCGCGGCCCGTGTCGAAAGCAGCGGGCAGGTTGAGGATCGATGTCGTCGTCATAGGCGTCGTCACCCTTCTCCGGGAGTGTTCGGGGACGGGCGGCGAGCCGGCCTTGGCCGGTCCGCACGCGGACGGGCTGTCGAATTGGCGTGTCGCATGGGATGAGGTCCCGGGGTCGGTGCGGTGGTGGTAGCGGTGGTGGTCATGGCGTGGGCAGGTCTCTCGGGGTGGGCACCGGGGAGCGCAGCAGGACGCGGCGCAGCACCCGCGGTGAAGTGACCAGGGTGCGAGGCGGGGTGAGCAGGAACAGGACGTCGCGGTTGGCGGTGCACACCACGGGGTCGGACGCCACATGGGCGCGCAGGCGGTCGAGATACCGGGTCAGCAGCCGCACCGCGCGGCCGCTTCTCAGCGCGTTGCCGGTGGCTCCCGGCATGCTGCTGTCCGCACCGGTGGCGACCTCCCAGGCGAAGTCGGAGGAGCGCAGCACCGCGCGTTGCAGGTCGTGGGTCGAAGGGGTGCGCCCGCCGCTGAGCGCCCGGGCGAGCGCGACGGCGTTCAGGGCGGCGACCGACACGCCCTGCCCGTAGACGGGGTTGAGGGCACAGGCCGCGTCGCCCACGACAAGCAAGCCGGTGAAGTCCGGGGCGAGACGCTCGTAGTGGCTGCGCCGGTTCATGGTGCGCCGGTAGCCGACCGGGCGGCTGACCGGGTGCGCGGTGCTGAGCCATTTGTGCGGTGCGGGGTGGGGAAGCCTGCTCGCGAAGTCGACGAAGCCTGCGGGGTCGGTGGGCGGCGGCTGGTCCGGGGGCCCGGAAAGGGTGACCATCCAGCGGTCGTTCTCGGCGGGCAGGATGATCGTGCCGAGTGGCTGGACGGCCTCCGGGACGAGGTAGAAGCCCCTGATGTCCGCGGGCGGGGGGTCGCCGGTGAAGACTGCCGTGGCGTAGGCCCGTCCCGTGTCCAGGACGTCCTCCTCGGGTGGTGCCGCCCCGAGTTCGGACAGCCACGCGGGGGTGCGGCTGCCGCGGCCGGTGGCGTCGACGACGAGATCGGCGGGCAGCCTCCGCCGGGCCTGGGGATCACCGCCCCGGTCGCGCACCATGACCCCGGTGACGCGCGCCGCCGTGCCGAGCAGCCCCGTCACTTCGGTCGAGGTGCGTACCTCGATCCCGGGCCTGGCCATGACGTGTTCGCGGATGCGGTGCTCCAGAAAGGGGCGGGAGGGGGTCATGACGGGCGCCGACGGGTTGCGGCGGGAGATCCACTGTCCGGCCTGCCAGACGCCGAGGTCTCCGGGCACCGCGAGCCAGGGGGCGCCGGCGTCGCGCAGCTCGGGCAGCAGCTCGGGAAGGAGTTCGCCCAGCGCGTTGATTCCGCTGGCCAGCAGGACGTGGGTGTGGCGTGACTGGGGCACACCGGACCGGGGTTCGGGGCCGTCCTCGTAGTGGTCACGCTCGAGAATCGTCACCCGGTCCGCGCGAGGAGCCAGGGCCAGGGCGGTCAGCAGCCCCGCCACGCTGCCACCCGTCACGACGACGTGGCCGAGCGTGATGCCGGGAGATTGTGCGCGCATGTGCCGCCCCTCAGGATCGCGTCCGCTGCCCGGCGACGGTGACCCGGTCGCCGTTGTCCGGTGCCAGGTCGCGCAGCCGGTCGCGCAGGAAGCTGACTCCCCCGGTCTCGCCGCTGCCCGGCAGGCTGCCGATCATGTGCTCGACCAGTTCCAGGTGCGTGTGGCGCCAGCGCTGTACGGCGTCGCGCAGCTCGTCCAGTTGCCGGGGCCGCACCGGCCGGTCGCCCCCGCCGGGCGCGGTCAGACGCTCGGTCAGTCGGAACAACTCGTTGAACTGTGTGGACTGCACCCCGCTGGCCGTCCCGAACCGGTCCCGGAAGTTGTGGAAGTCCTCGCGCCTGAGCGTGCGCCGCAGCAGCGTCAACTGCCCGTCCAGGCTGTCGATCAGCCGGATCGCCCGCTCCGCCCGGTAGGTGTGGCAGCTCTGTACGCAGCGGCCCGCCTCGAGGTGCCGCAGATCGACGAGGACCTGGCTGAGCAGGGTTTCGGACGCCTGGTGCACGACGATGAAGAGGCGTTCGCTGTCACTCAGGTCCTGCTGCTCGGCGGGCGTCATCGGCCGCTGGAGCGACAGGAGTTCGTCCAAGTGCAGGTAGGTCGCATAGGTCGTGTCGGTCATGGGATCGACCTCCTCGGGTGAGACCGCGTCAGACCAGCCGGCCGGGTACGGCGAGTTCCGCGAGTGCGTCCCGGTGCTCGCTGGGCGGGAGTTCCTCCAGCGCCGTCGAGGCGGTCTGCACGTGCTGGTACGAGGTGTCGCGGGATGCCGGGACCCCGTCGTAGGCGTGCACGAGTTCCGACATGGCCTCGTACCGCTCCTCGGCCGGTGTGACGGTGTCGGCGAGCAACTGCTCGATCTCCCGCTGCTCCCGCTTCGGGGCTCGGGCGTGGGCGATGAGCACGGGCAGTGTCGGTCGGCCGTTGCGTACATCGGAGATGTGCGGCTTGCCCGCGTGGGTGCCGTCGTAGGCCATCAGGTCGTCTCGTATCTGGTACGCGATGCCCAGCTGGTCGCTGTAGTCGCTGAGCGCCTTGATGGCAGTGTCGTCGCCACCGCCGAGAGTGCCGCCCACTCCGCACGCCATCCACAGAAGGGCGCCGCTCTTGTCCCTGATCATGTCGAGGTAGGTCTCGACATGGCAGATGGCACGGCTCATCCGGATCTCCTCGATGGCCGCGCTTCCGATCCGCAGACCTGCCCGGGACAGCACGGTGAGCGCCGCAGCGACCCGTTCGGCGGGCGCGCCCGCCTCGTGGCACTCGGCGAGGGCGGCGAAGCCGTGGAAGAAGAGTCCGTCGCCGCCGACGATCGCCGTCGGCTCCCCGAACACGGCGTGCGCGGCGGGTTTCGCGCGTCGTTGCCCGTCGTGGTCGATGATGTCGTCGTGCATCATCGCGCCGACCTGCACGCACTCCAGCGCCACCGCGGCGGGCAGCGTGGTCTTCGTGTCACCCCCCACCGCGAGGCTGGACCGGATGGCGAGCCAGGGCCCCATCATCTTGCCGAAGGGCACCAGGCCGAAGCGCACCACTTCGTCGAGGCCCGGAACACCACTCGGCCAACGGTCCTCCACCTCGGCCCGCAACAGCGTGGCGACCTCGGTGTCGGCGACCTGCGGCACATCGATGTCCGTCATGAACTCGACGCTAGGGACGCCTGCGTTGCTTGTCTTCACACGTCGGCGACGTGGGCCCGAGTGGGACCCTGGACTGGCATCTTTGATCCGGGCAGAGGCCCGATCCGTGTCCAGCCCGCCTCCTGGGGCAGCCGTCCTTCCAGGCTGGCGGCGGCGAGTTCGACGCGGGAGCGGCAGCCGGTGCGGGCGAACAGCCGGGTCAGGCAGTACTCCACGGTCTTCTCGCTGACCTGGAGTCGCAGTGCGATCTGACGGTTCGTCAGGCCGTTCTGGATCAGTTCGATGACGCGCCGCTCGGTGTCGGCCGGTTTCTGCCGCCGGCCCCGGGAGCGCGGCGCCGGCACCCCGCGTTCCCGGGTCACCGTACGGATGCGCTCAAGCAGCGCCGAAGCGCCGCAGCGGACGGCAAGTTCGTGGGCCTCGCGCAGCCATGGGCGCGGGTCGTCGGCGAACTGTGCGGCCGCGAGGCAGAACTCCACCAGGGACGGCAAGTCCCCCCTGCCGCGCGCCAGATCGGCCGCCACCTCGATGTGGACGGGGCCGCGGTCCATCAGGGAACGCGCCATGAACACGTCCTCCACCATGTGCGCCCAGGCGCCCTGGCGGTGGGTGTACTCGATCACCTCCAGCAGCGTCTCGGCAGCCACCTGGTCGTCGATGAACACAGCGGTCCGAATCGCGCGCATGAGCAGCAGGTCAAGGCCCGGGCGCCGTCCGGCCCTGGACAGCCAGCGGCAGGCACGGACGGCCAGCTGCACCGCGCGGTCGTCCTCGCCCATGCAGCTGAGCAGGCCGATTCTGGCCCAGGCGCGCAGGGCCGCGAACTTGGGCACCGGCGCGGCGTCGGCCAGCCATTCGGAGGCCTGCTGGAACTCACCGCGGGCGGCGCAGATGTCGGCCGCGAACAGCCGGGCGGGTTGGTGCACCAACGTCTGCCTGGCGCCGGAGAGTTCGAGCTCACGCACCGCGGACATCGCCTGAGACCAGTCGGCCTCGCTGTAACTCCGCACGACCCGGCTGTAGGTACCGAGCACGCCGCCGGCGGGCACGCGGTACCCGGCCCCGAACACGATCTTCGCCATGGTGGCCATGTCGATCACCGAGGCGGCCCTTTGCAGCCTCTCCAACTCCGGGGACGGCGCCCACCCGGCCCGCTGCCAGGCTCCCAGACAGCCGGCGGGGTCCTCGTCCAGCGCGCTGCGCATCACGTCGATGTGCTTGTTCGAGATCAACTCCGCACCGCCGTCGGGGACTTCGGGGCGGGACGGGGCGCTGCGGGCCGGCGGGGTGCTCGGAGCGGTCAGGACGGGTACGTCGGGTGCTCCCGCCACAGCAGGCGCACCAGCCGTGGACGACTCGGCCGGATCAGCCGCCGACGACTCGGCCGAAGCGGGCGCCTCAGTGGACCCCTCCTCGGCAGCGGCGGCAGGCGACCCCGTGGTCAGGGAGCCGCCGAACCACCACGCGGCGAAGCCGTTCCGCTCGTTGCCGAGAATCTGCTCGTCCAGGAGGGCCCGAACGGGTTCCTCGGGTGGGATTTCGCCCGTGTGCAGGGCGAGCAGACCGGCGGCGAGGCGGATGCGGGGCAGTGAGGCGGGCGTGCAGCCTTCCGCCGCGTATCGGGTGAGGGGTTCGCGCAGCAGGTCGTACTGGCCCGAGCGGGCCACCAGAGTGGTCAGGCGGGCGAGCGCATCGGTGTGTTCCGGTCCCCTGGCAGGTAGTTGGCGCAGCGCTGCCGCGCACCACAGCGCCGCACGTTCGGGCTGATCCGGTGCGGCGGCGTCGCCCAGCCCCAGCAGCCATCCGACCGCCTCCCCGTCGAGGGGGACGACCGAGCCGCCGCGCGCGAGGTGGTCGGCGAGCACTG